>CAYHHH010000016.1:0-24717 GCA_964356125.1 uncultured Bifidobacteriaceae bacterium
CACCGTGCGTTCGATGCTCGACTCGAAGCGCAGGTCGCGGTTGGTGAGAATGCCAACCAGACGCCCTTCCTTGCTGCCGTCCTCGGTGATGGGCACGCCCGAGATGCTGAACCTCTTCATCAGTTCGAGGGCTTCGTGGATGCGGTGGGTGGGAGAGAGCGTGATCGGATTGACGATCATGCCGCTCTCCGATCGCTTGACGCGATCGACTTCCGAGGCCTGCTCTTCGATCGAGAGATTCTTGTGGATGACGCCGATGCCGCCGTACTGCGCCATCGCGATGGCCAGCCCTGACTCGGTCACGGTGTCCATGGCGGCGCTGGCGATCGGCACGTTCAGCGAAATGTTGCGGGTGAACCGGCTCGTGACATCGACCTGGCTCGGTACGACGGTCGAATGTCTCGGCACCAGAAGCACATCGTCAAATGTGAGCGCGGTAGGGAGGTCGGTGATGATGTCGACGGCGCCCAACTGAAGGATTGACGACGGGTTTCTGTTTTCCATCAGGCCGCCACTCCATGGCATTTTTTATATTTCTTTCCGCTGCCGCATGGGCACGGATCGTTGCGGCCGACTTTCGGCTCGTCGCGCCTCACGGTTTGCACCGGCGCATCGTCGCCACCCACGCGCGGCGGCGCCGCAGGCCGATAGGGTAGACCCGCAGGGCGCGCGGGAAGAAAGCCAGGCGGCGGGGCGGCAGGCCGCGGCGCAAACGCGCCTCCGGGCTCGGCATTCGGGTCGTTGAGCACCATCGAGGCGGCGGCGCGGCGGGGCGGGCGCACCGGCGCGTCATCGCCCACGACGCTGAACTGGCCGATCCAGAGCCTGTTCACCATGTCTTCGTCGACGCGGCGCTTCATGTCCTGGAACAGCTCGAAGCTTTCTTTCTTGTACTCGACCAGCGGATCCTTCTGGCCGTAGCCGCGGAGCCCGATGCCTTCCTTGAGGTGATCGAGGCTGTAGAGGTGATCCTTCCACTGACGATCGACCGTCTCGAGCATCACGAACCGCTCGACCTGCCGCATGGCCTCGGGGCCGACCAGCGTTTCTTTCGCGCCGTATTTCTTCTGGATGCGCTCCCACAGCGCGTCGCGGATTTCAGCGGCGCTCTTCTCGCTGAAATCGAGGCTGACGTAGTCCCCCGCGTCGAGCCCGAAGACGCGCGACATGTCCATCTTCAGCGCGTCGAGATCCCATTCCTCGGGCTCTATATCCTTGCCGGCATACGCCTCAATGGCGTCGTCGAGGATGTCTTCGGCAAGCGTCAGCAGGTACGCGCGCGTGTCGACCTGCCGAATCTCCTCGTCGTCTTCCTCTTGCACGCGAATCTTGCCCTCGAGCAGCTCGCGGCGCAGCGCATAGATGTTCTCGCGCTGCTTGTTCATGACGTCGTCGTACTCGAGGAGGTGTTTTCTGGTGCCGAAGTTCTGCGCCTCGACCTGCTTCTGCGCGCGCTCGATCGCCTTGGTCACCATGCCGTGCTCGATGGGGACGCCGTCTTCCATCCCCAGGCGCTGCATGAGGCCCGAGATGCGATCGGACCCGAAGATGCGCATGAGGTCGTCTTCGAGCGACATGTAGAACCGGGATGAGCCGGGGTCTCCCTGACGTCCCGCACGGCCGCGCAACTGGTTGTCGATGCGGCGCGCTTCGTGGCGCTCGCTGCCGATGATGTGCAGGCCGCCGACGTCGACGACCTCTTTGTGCTCGCCGTCGGTCTGCTGCCTGAAATGGGAGAAGACGCGATCCCAGTCGGCGCGCGCCGCCTTGTAGAACCCGTCGAGATGGTAGAAGTGAACGAACGCGTCGTCGTCGGTGAAGCGCTCTTCACCCTTCGGCAGCCGCTCGGCCTTCTGTTCGCCCAGCAGCTGCTGGCGCGCCATGAACTCGGGATTGCCGCCGAGCAGAATGTCGGTGCCGCGGCCCGCCATGTTGGTCGCAATCGTGACCGTGCCCTTGCGCCCGGCCTGTGCGACGAACTCGGCTTCCTGCGCGTGAAACTTCGCGTTCAGCACCACGTGCTTGATGCCGCGCCGCTTCAGCCTCGATGACAGTTTCTCGGACTTCTCGATCGACACCGTTCCGACGAGCACCGGGCGACCGGCTTCCTGCTTCGACAGGATGTCGTTGACGATCGCCTCGTTTTTCTCCTCGCCGGTGCGATAGATGGAGTCGGGCTCCTCGACGCGCCGCAACACCTTGTTGGGCGGCACCGCGATGACGTCGAGCTTGTAGATCTTCGCGAATTCCTCGGCTTCCGTTTCCGCGGTGCCGGTCATGCCCGACAGCTTCTTGTATTTACGGAAGTAGTTCTGGAAGGTGATGGTCGCGAGCGTCTGGTTTTCGCGCTCGATCTTCACCTTTTCCTTCGCCTCGACCGCCTGGTGCAGACCATCGCTCCAGCGGCGTCCGGGCATGAGGCGGCCGGTGAACTCGTCGACGATGACGACCTGGCCGTCCTTGATCATGTAATCGACGTCGAGCCTGAAGATCGCGTGCGCGCGCAGCGCCTGCTCCACATGGTGCTTGATGTGCGCGTTCTCCATGTCGTACAGGTGCCCGCCGTTCAGGCGGCTCGCGAGATGCTTCTCGGCGGCCTGCATGCCGCTCTCCGTGAGCGTCACCGTCTTGTGCTTCTCGTCGACGATGTAATCGCCGGTCGCTTCGAGCGCTTCGCGTTCTTCAGCCTTCGTATCGCCCTTGGTTTTGGCGCCCGCCTTCAACCGCGGGATGATGCGATCGACTTCGTAATACAGATCTGTCGACGCTTCGGCCGGGCCTGAAATGATGAGCGGGGTGCGCGCCTCGTCGATGAGGATGCTGTCGACTTCGTCGACGATCGCGAAATTGTGGCCGCGCTGGACGTACTGCGACAACTCGAACTTCATGTTGTCGCGCAGGTAGTCGAAACCGAACTCGTTATTCGTGCCGTGGGTGATGTCGGCGGCGTACGCCTTCTGCCGATCGGCGTCGTTCAGGTCGTGCTGGATGACGCCGACAGTCATGCCGAGGAAGCGATAAATCTTCCCCATCCATTCCGAGTCGCGGCGCGCCAGGTAATCGTTGGTGGTGACGACGTGGACGCCTTTGCCCTCGATCGCGTTCAGGTATGCCGGAAGGGTGGCGACGAGGGTCTTGCCTTCGCCGGTCTTCATCTCGGCAATGGCGCCCGTGTGCAGTACCGAGCCGCCGATAATCTGCACGTCGAAGTGCCGCATGTTGAGCACGCGCCGGCCCGCCTCGCGCACGACCGCGAACGCCTCGGGCATGAGGTCATCCAGCGTCTCGTCCTTGGCCAGGCGCGCACGGAATTCGTCCGTCTTGGCGCGAAGCTGCTCGTCCGAGAGCGGCTTGATTGAGGCCTCGAGGACGCTAACCTGGTCAACGAGCGGACGCAACCGCTTCAGTTCGCGCTCGTTTTGGGTTCCGATGACTTTTGCGAGGAGAGTGCCCAACATGGGGAATCAGTCCGTGGATATTCGGACGATTCTAACACGGACGGTGGGGCCTAATCTTTTGCCGATCGACCCGTCAGAAGCTGCATCGGATTAATCAGCTTGCCGTCGGAGAGCACTTCGTAGTGCAGATGCGGCCCGGTGGCGCGGCCCGTGGCGCCGACGTAACCGAGCACTTCGCCACGCGTGACCTGACGGCCCTGCCAGACGGCGAACCTTGACAGATGTCCGTAGCGCGTCACCAGACCGAATCCATGATTGACGACAACGAGATTGCCGTAGTCGCCGTTCGGGGCCGCGATCTCAACCCTGCCGGCGGCGGTCGCCATGATGGGCGTGCCCTTGTCGGCAGAGATATCGAGGCCGGGATGAAAATCACCATCGCCGGTGAATGGATCCGCCCGCATCCCGTATCCGGCGGACAGCCATCCGTGGACGGGCCAGATTGACGGCGTCGCGTTCATCAGCGACTCGCGCTGTTCGACGTTGCGTCGCACGGTGCTGAGATGCCCTTCGAGGCCGCCCAGGACGTTCCGCAGCATCGTGAACGTCTGGTCGAGCGACGAGACGGAGGCCGTGTTCAGAGGCGTCAGCATCGCGCTCGCGCCTTCGATCGACGTGCCGCCGACAGCGCGGTTCCGGACGTTCGCCGGCAACTTTTCCATGGCGCGCGCGGAGACCGGATCGAGACGCGAACGAAGGCCGAGCTCGCTGATCGCCGACTGCAGCGATTCGATCTGCGAGGCCAACGCGCCCGTAGCCTGGCGGTAGCTCGAGTTTTCCTGTTCGAGCGTCGAGTTCGACGCGCGGAGATGATTCACTTCGGTCGTCGCGCTCAGCCTCAGGCCCATGCCCACGAGAACAGGGAACGCCAGCACCACGCCAAGGCCGATGGCCACAGGACGCAGACGAATCGTCAAGCGGCGAACGGTGCCGGTCTGACGGTCTGCGAGCACAATCGTGTAGCGTTTGGACATCAAATACGTATCCGCTTGGTGTCGGCCTGCGCCGGACGTTTCTATATGGGGAGTGCCTGACGACCTGGAAACCGTAAGGCCAGAAGACCTTAACACAGGTTATCGACGAAACGTGATCAGAAGTTTAGGGGTGGCGAAGACCAGGCGAAGCTTCGCTGAATCTATATTGAAGCGCCTCCGCCACGTGCTCGGTTGCGACCGACGGGAGGCCGGCCAAGTCGGCAATCGTGCGGCTGACCCGCAGAACCCGATCACATCCACGGGCGCTGAGGCAGAACTTCTGAATCGCCGCTTCGAGGACATGCGTCGAGCGCGCGTCCAAGCGGCAGTGCTCGTTCAACGCGCCGCCTTCGAGCTGCCTGTTGAGTCTCTGGCTCGCATCGCCGAATCGCACCTGCTGCCGTGCCCGCGCGTCGACGACCCGGGCGCGGATGACCGCGGACGTGTCGCCGCCGTTCGCCGTGCCGTGGTCTCGCACGCTCGACCCTATTGCGGGCACTTCGACGACGAGATCGATACGATCGCGAAGGGGGCCCGATATGCGGCTCGCGTAGCGCTGAATCTGCGGATCCGAGCAGCGGCACGCGCGACGCGCGTCGCCGAGGAACCCGCACGGGCAGGGATTCATCGCGGCGACGAACATGAAGCGGGCAGGGAAGCTCGACGTACGTGCCGCACGCGCGATCGTCACCCGGCCTTCTTCGAGCGGCTGCCGCAACGCCTCGAGCACGCGCCGGTCGAACTCCGGCAGCTCGTCGAGAAAGAGCACGCCGTTGTGCGCGAGGCTGATCTCGCCAGGTCTCGGAATCGATCCGCCGCCCACCATCGCCACTTCCGAAATCGTGTGATGCGGGGCGCGGAATGGCCGGTGGTGCATCAGCGCGGTGCCGGGCGGCAGCGTGCCGGCGACAGAATGCACCGACGTGCAGTCGAGCGCTTCGTCGAACTCGAGCACCGGCAGAATCCCCGCGAGCCGCCGCGCCATCATCGTCTTGCCGCCACCGGGCGCGCCAATCAGGAGAACGTTGTGACCCCCAGCGGCGGCGATCTCGAGCGCGCGCTTGGCCATCGTCTGGCCGATGACATCGGCGAAGTCGGGTTGGGGATCGGGCGTCCCAGTCGTAGGGCTCAACTTAAGTTGAGCCCTACCGTCAAGTTGAGCCCTACCGTCAAGTTGAGCCCTGCCGGAAATGGGGGAGGCATCTGCGTCTTTCAACCCTCTCTTCAATGCATCAACCGCCTCGACCAGCGAGTCGACCGGCAGCACCCTCAGTCCCTCGACCACACTGGCTTCGGGGGCGTTCGCGCGCGGCAAGAGAATCGCCGCCTTGCCCTCGCGCTTCGCGGCCACAGCCACGGGCAGGACGCCGCGAATCGGCTGAATCGTCCCGTCGAGCGACAGCTCGCCCAGCAGGACGACACCGTCGAGCAGACGCGGCTCAATGACCCCGCTGGCCGCGAGCACGCCAAGCGCGATCGGGAGGTCGTAGGACGCGCCCGCCTTGCGGATATCTGCCGGCGCCAGGTTGACCGTGATGCGGTGGCCGGGAAAGTCGAATCCTGAATTGCGAATGGCGGTCCGGACGCGATCCCGGCTCTCTCGGACGCTGGCATCCGGCAGCCCCACCATCGTGAACACGGGCAGGCCGAACGACACATCGACCTCGACGATGACCGGCAACGCCTCCACCCCCAGCACCGCCGCACTGCGAAGACTCGCAAGCACGACCAGCGTTGTGCAAATAGTTTTCCGAAAGGGCTATGGATAAAATCCAGTAAACCCGATACTTATGGATGCAGATTTTCCGGGCGTTGAATTAATTTCTACCCCGGGGGAGTCGTGATGGTGCAAAAATTGCCCACCGACTGCCGCAACTTACACAGGCTGCTCAATTTCCGGTCACTCGACGATCCCTGGAGAACGATATGTTGGATGCATTTGGAATCGGGTCGGGCAATAAGAAAGCGCAGAAATCTGCGGCCGATGACCTTCAGCAGTTAGTCAACTCCGCGAGGGAAGAGCGCAGCGCGCTGAGCGAGATGCTCACACAGGTCACCATGCGCGCCTCGAAGCTCGCACAGACCCACAAGACCCTCGAGCAGATCGAGAAGACCGCCGCCGGCACGCTGGGCAAGGTCGACGAGCTTGGACGGCGTCTCACCAGCCTTGACGAACGCACCAAGGCGATGGAGGACGTCGACAAGAAAATCAAGAACCTCGGCGAGAGCGTCCGGCAGGCGCAGCAGGCCGCCGAGCGCGTGGTCGGACCCGAAGGGGACCTGCAAAAGCATCGCGAAGCGGTGAAGCAGCTTTCATCGCAGACGCTCGAGACGCAGGCGAGCCTGGACACGCTGAAGAAAGAACGCGCCTCGCTCGAGGAGCTGCGATCGACGCTGCGACAGACGCAGGGGGACCTGAAGAACTCACTCGACTCTGCCAGCGCGCTGAAGACCGACCTCGACCAGGTGCGCGCCGCCGCCACCATCCTCGGCCAGGACTACGCGCGTATCCGTGAGATGTCGCGCGAAGCGCGCGAGGACAGCGGCGCCGCGATGGAAGCGGTGAAGGACGTCGAAAAGCGCATGGGCCCGCTCGCGCAGCTGCACGAGCTCAGCAAGAACACCGAAGAGCGCCTCGCGTCGCTCAACGCGCTGGCCGAGCACGTCACCCACAAGGCCAAGGCGCTCGAGAGCCAGAAGCACACGATCGATCATGCCGTCGTCGAAGCGAATCGACTGAACGAGCTCGTGTGGTCGATGGACTCGCAGATTGCGAAGCTGAACGAAGGCAACAAGCAGATCGCGCGCACCGAAGAGAATCTCGCGCGCATGGAAAAGCTGGCGGCCGAGACCACGAGCCAGCTCGACTCCGCATCCAAGGCGAAGGACGAGCTCGCGCGCGAGATTGCGCGTGTCGAGAAAGACGGCCACGCGCTGAACGACTCGATTCGGGGCCATGTTGACAAGCTCACCGTCGAGAAGAAGGAGTTCGAGATCTTCGATCAACGCCTGCGCGTGCTGCAGGCATCGGTCGGCGAGGCCGAAGGCCGCATGGAATCGCTCGCGGCAAAAGACAAGAACGTCACGCAGCTCAATCAGCGTGTCGACACGCTGGCGAAGCGGTATCAGGAGCTGTTCACGCAGAGCGACGAGCTCAGCAAGAAACAGGAAGCGCTCGAATCGTTGCATGCCAGGCTCGACCAGGTGGACGAGCTGTCCAAGCGCACCAATTCGCAGCTCGTGGCGCTCAACCAGAGCCGGCGCGATCTCGAAGGGCTCAAAAAGGAAATCATGGAGTTCCACAAGTCGTACGCCGAGGCCGCGCAGCTGCGCGACAAGCTCGGCTCCGATCGTGTGGCGCTCGAGGCGTTCATGGAGCGCGTCACGCTGCTGAGCTCGCGCGCGCCCGAGATCGAGGCGAAGATGGACGCCATCCAGTCCAAGTTCGGCCTCATCGAAGAGGGCACGCAGAAGGCCACTCACGTGAGCGAGCTGGCGAGCGAGCTCGACGGCCAGCTCAACCGCGTGGCGGCCCGGCTGCAGTTCGTGGAGCAGGTGGAAGGACGCATCAACGGCCTCAACGGCGTCCTGGCCGACGTCGAGCGCAAGCTCGGCGATCAGCTCGCGCGCCGCGCCGAGGTCGACACCATCAAGACGCAAATCGACACGGTGGGCGCGCTCATCGGCGATGCGCAGAACAAGCTGGACGGCGTCAACGCCCTGCAGCACAAGCTGCTGCCGATGACCGCTCAGCTCTCCATGCTGAGGTCGGAAATCGAGAAGGCGTTTACGAACCTCAAGGGCGTGCAGCGTGAGGAGGGCGTGCTGGCAGAGCAGGAGAGCCGCCTGACGACGCTGCTCGAGTCGACGCGACAGATGTCGGCCGAGGTCACCGAACGCCAGCGCCAGGTGCAGAGCATGTCGGAAGAGCTCACGCGCTCGGCCTCGGTGAAGGAAGAGCTGCTGGGCGAGCTCGCGCGCATCCAGGCGCGGCAGCGCGATACGGTGGCGCACATCGATGCGTCGGACGATCAGCTCAAGCGCGTCGAGACGATGTTCAAGCAGCTCGAGCAGCGGCGCTCGCAGCTCGCGTTCGCGGAGAAGAAGATCGGCGCGTTCGAATCGCGCATCACCGAGCTGAAGCAGCTCACCGACCACGTCGACAAGCAGATCGACAGCATCGCCGGGCGCCAGAGCGTGGTGGCCGCGGTGAAGGCAGAGGTCGACAGCGTGCACGACATCGGCGCGCGCAGCAAGGCCGACCTGCAGTACGTCGCCGAGCATCGCGCGGAAGTCGCCGTCATCAAGAACAGCGTCGACGAAGTGCTGTCGCACATCGGCCAGACCGAAGAGAAGCTCAGCCTCATCATGTCGCGCAAGAAGCTCGTGGACGAGGTCGAAGTGAAGACGCAGATGATCACGAACCTGCTCGCGGACGTGCGCGTCAACCTCGAGACGCTCGGCGAGCAGAAGTCGCTGGTCGATCACCTGTCGGAGAAGCTGGCGCGCCTCGACTTCATGACGCAGGAAGCGCAGAACACGCTGAAGTCGCTTCAACGCGAGCGCGAGCTGGCGGAGCGCATCGAGCACGGCATCAAGCAGCTGCGGTCGCGCAGCCTGCCGGGCGACAACACCGAGTCCAAGACTGCCTAGAGGCGCTTCTCGAAGAACACATTCAAGGGCGATGGCGGATATTCGCCGAACGGGCCGGTAGGGGAGTAGCCGGTTGTCGAATACAGCGCGATGGCTTCGGGTTGCCGGGTGCCCGTTTCGAGAAGCAGCTTCGTGACGCCGAGCGCCCTCACCGCACCGCAGCCTACCGGCGTGTCGGCGCCGTAGTCGACGACGAAGACGCCGCGGCCTTGACAGCGCGCACGCAGGTCTGCGTTCAGCGCTTCAATCAGCGCCTGCGCGGTTGCGGACGTGAGGTCTTCACGGCGAATCTCGATCACGCATCCCACGATAACACTGGCCTGATCTTTTCTACTTCAACACGGAGTCACGGAGTCACGGAGACGCACGGAATACATGCATTTCTCCGCGGGATGCGTGAGTGAGCTCCGTGGCAGCCGTCGACGCGCGCGAAAGGCGCGCCCGCGAGAACACAAGACCGTGAATACAAGAAGAACTGGATCTCAGCTTCTTGTATTTCACGGTCTTGTGCTCTCGCGCGTTGGCCGCTTCGCGGCCAACGACGTCGACGGCTGCCCGTGCCTCCGTGTTAAGAGGCGTCGGCGTCGTCGTGTCATTGTGTTGATTCTCTACCTAGTCTTTACCAGACGGCTTGCCAAGCAGTCGATCAAGTTCATGTTTCGGTGTCGAACCGATAAGGGCTGGCCACAGCGCGAGGCCCCCGCGAAAGTCCTCTCCGTCCGACAGCGTGCGGTACGTAAGCACGACCGCAGCCGTCGCCAACGCTGTCCCTACAGTGAACGCAAGCACCGGATGAAGAGTTGTTGTCTTGGGAGCCATCGTGTCATCGCGGTCGTCGCGTCATCGTGTTGTGTATTTCGTCTTCGTGTCTTCGAGTTTTCGTGGTTGTGCCTTCGTGGTTGTGAAGGCAGGGGTGAAGCCGTGCGCGCTACCAGCTACCGGCTACGAGCTACCGGCTAAGTTCGCTGTACGCGTGGTGAGGATCGTGAGGCGGTCGCCGATGTTGATGCGGTTGCCGCGGACGGTGCGGGCGTTCCAGGACTTCAGTGATGCGACGGTGGTGTTGTAGACCTTGGCGATGGAAAAGAGCGTGTCGCCTCGTTTGACGCGATAGACGATGCGCTGCGGCTCGACGGACTCGGCCCGCGTGGCGACGAGCATCGCTTTCTGCGAGACGACGGGCCGCGACGCGGCCATCACCGTCTCCGGCGCCGGATTCTCCGGCCGCGCGGCGAGCAGCGTTGTCGGCGCCCGCGGGATGATGAGCTGCTTGCCGGGCTGGACCCGCGCGCGCAGCGTCATGGAATTGGCCTCGGCGAGGTCGGCCTGTCTCACCTTCAGCTTGCGCGAGATCGAAAGCAGCGTTTCACCACGCTTCACCGAGTGCCATTGGAACGCGTTGAGCTGCTCCGGCGGCGTCTCCGCAAGACGCACGCGGAATGCATCGACGGTGCCTACGGGCAGCTTGACTTCGTATTGCGGCGCGCGCACGGGAGTCGTCCAGCGCCGAAGCTCGGGGTTGAGCGCCTCAATCTGATCGATGGGCGCGTTGGTCCACTCGGCAATCAGGCGCAGGTCGATCGGATCGCTCACCTGCGCTTTTTCGTACACGAGCGGCATTTCCGGCTCGATGTGGAAGCCGTACTGCGCGGGATTCTTGGCGATGACGATCGCCGCGAGAATCATCGGGACGTATTCGCGCGTCTCGCGCGGCAGAAACTTCGTCGTCGCCGTCAGCGCCCAGAAGTCTTTCTTACCGGAGCGGCGAATCGCCCGCTGCACGCGGCCAGGGCCACCGTTGTACGAGGCCATCGCGAGGTGCCAGTCTTTATTGAACGTCTTGCCGAGCGACTTCAAGTATTTCGCGGCGGCCTCCGTCGCTTTCTCCGGGTCGGAGCGCTCGTCGACGTACCAGTTCAGCGTCAGGCCGTGCTCGCGGCCCGTGTAGCTCATGAACTGCCACATCCCTTGCGCCTTCACGCGCGACCGCGCGGTGTTCTTGAACGCGCTCTCGATGAGCGGAATGTAGGCCAGGTCGAGCGGCAATCCCTGTTTGCGGAACTCTTCCTGAATCATCGGCAGGTATTTCGCGCCGCGCTGGAGCCCTTCGCCGATGAACTCGCGCAGATTGCCCTGAAACAGCTCGATGTAGGAGAGCACCTTGCGGTTGAGCGGGATGTCGACGTCGTGCGTCGTCTGGCTCAAATCGCTTGCGACCGCGGTTTCTGTGGCGGTCGTCGGCGCCGGCGGATCGAACGTCGAAATGGCGAGCAGCTTGTCGATCGACGCGGGCTCGGTCTTCTTCTCGACGAAGCCGTCGCCCTGCGCGAGCGCCATCAATTCGTGTGCGCTGATGCGCTCGACGAGCGTGTCGAAATGCTTCCGGATTCGCGCCTCGGTGCGGGCGCCGTAGGGGGACTTCAGCAGCACCTCGATGGCGAGATCGAACGACGCCCGCGCCTGCTCGAGGTGCCCCAGTTCCAGCTCGCGCTCGCCGGCGGCGAAGTGACGCTGGGACTCGGCAATCAGGTCGACGATGGGGTCGTGAGCGGAGACCGGTTCGGGCGCGCGGACGTCGACGGTGGCTGGTGGCGTGACCGTGACCTGGACAGGCTTCGGCGCACTACCGCACCCCGCGATCGAAAGGCTAACGCCGATAGCTGCTGCCGCCGGCAGCATGGTCCGTAAAATCATCAGTCTCTCTAGACGAGCGTAACCGAGCAGGTATCTGGGGGTAAGCCGTAAAGCCAACCGGAGAGTAACACACCGTTAAGTGAATGGTCAACCGATAAGTCTAACCACGTCACCAATAACAGGGATGTAATCGTACGGAAGAAGTGTATTAACGGGCGTCAATGAAGACCCGCTTTTCGTCACCCAAATCGCGCGCGGCGGGGGTGACGATGGTGCGGCTGTCGAGCACGATCTTGACCCCGGCCCGGACGGCTTGCCGGACGTCCTCTTCGCACACGAACTCGGCAGGCCGGGTTCCAGGTTCCGGGTTCCGGGTTCCGCGTTCGGATTCCCGGTGCTGGCTTCCGGGTTCGGGGTTCGGGATCCCCCGGGAGGCGAGGAATTGGTCGATGCGCGGTCCGAGCACGTCGGGGTTGAGGCCCGCGCGGGCAGGGCGGGCTGGCGCACCCGTCACGGTCCGGCCAACGCCGGACCCTACCGAAGCGTCCGACACCACGGCACCCTTGGCCGGCTGCGTTTCGTACGCGACGCGCTTGATGTTCAGCAAATGCTTCGGCGAGATGTTGTCCGAGGTGATGTTGCCGCCCCATCCGCCGCACCCCAGCGTCATCGCGGGATCGAGACCGGTCGTCATGCCTACGGACCCGTGTGTCGTTGGCGTGTTCACGACGATGCGGAAGGCGGGCTTCTTGAGGCCGAATTCGAGAATGATCTGATCGTTGCGCGAGTGGATCGACATGGTGTGCCCCATGCCGCCGTACCGCAGGATTTCCTTGCAGCGCTCGCACCCCGCGCGCCAGTCCTGCACGACGTACCACGACAGCACCGGACAGAGTTTTTCGATAGACAACGGATAGTCGCGTCCCACGCCGGCGAGCGGCGCGACGAGCACGCGCGTCGTTGACGGCACGTTGACGCCGGCCTTCTCGGCGATGTGGCTCGCGGGCCTGCCGACCAGCGCCGGGTTCGGCAATCGCTGCGGCGTGATGAGAATGTTCGAGACCGCGTCAATTTCGGCGGCGTTCAGAAAATACGCGCCTTGCTGCACGAATTCACGCTTCAGCTCTTCGGCTACCGCGTTGTCCACCACCACTGAGTTTGGAGACGAGCAGAGCAGCCCGTTGTCGAACGTCTTGCCGATGATGATGTCCGACGCCGCCTTCCTGATGTCGGCGGATCCCTCGACGTAACACGGCGCGTTGCCGGGGCCCACGCCATACGCCGGCTTGCCGGAGCTGTACGCGGCGCGTACGAGGCCCATGCCGCCGGTCGCCAGGATCACCGCGACGTCGCGGCTCTTCATCAGCTCCTGCGTGCCTTCGAGCGTCACGGTCGTCATCCAGTTGATGCTGCCGTCGGGCGCGCCTGCGCCGCGCGCCGCCTCGTTCATGATTTCGGCGACGCGCGTGATGCAGCGAACCGCCGACGGGTGCGGGCTGATGACGATGGCGCAGCGCGCCTTCAGGGCAATCAGAATTTTGTAGATGGCCGTCGAGGTGGGATTCGTCGTCGGCACGATCGCCGCCACGACGCCGAACGGCTCGGCGATCTCGATGATCTTCTTATCTTCGATCCGCTGCAGCACGCCGACCGTGCGCATCGGCCGGATGAATCGGTACACCCGATCGGCGGAGAACTGATTCTTCTGGATCTTGTCCGCGACGACGCCTAACCCCGTCTCCTCGACCGCCAGCTTCGCCAGCGACTCGCAATGCGGCGCCACCGCGGCAGCCATCGCATCGACGATGGCGTCAATGCGCTCCTGCGACAGCTCCGCGATCGCCATCTGCGCCTGCTTCGCGCGGCGCGCCAGCGTACGCGCCTCCGCCATGGAAGCGAGATCGCGATCGGATGTCTTGGAAGAGGGAACCGCTTGAGGACTCGCCATGTCCCGCGCCTGTTAGGTCTTGGGCAGAATCTTTTCGACTTCGGCGTGCGGCCGCGGAATGACGTGCACAGAAACCAGTTCGCCGACGCGCCGCGCGGCGGCCGCGCCCGCATCGGTCGCGGCTTTGACCGCGCCGACGTCGCCGCGCACCATCACGGTGACGTACCCGGCGCCGATGTATTCCTTGCCGACGAGCACCACATTGGCGGCTTTCACCATCGCGTCGGCCGCTTCGATCGACCCGATGAGCCCCTTGGTTTCCACCATTCCCAGCGCTTCTAAGGACATGTGAGCGCGACTGTAACAGATTAGGCAGGGAGCGGCAACCGGGTTATGATATTGATTCCTCTCGGGTTTAATCGACATAACCGACACCGTTTTGACGATGCTGAAAACAGTCCTTGAAAAGGCCTGCCTGGCCGTTGCGATCCTGGGCCTTGCGGGCGCCGCCGCGTGCCGCAAAGAAGAACCGGAGCCGCCGCCCGTCGCGACACCGTCATTTTCGGTCAATCACACGCGCGTGCCGCTCGGCAGCCCCGTGGAAGTCACCTACAAGTTCGTCGTCGAGAAGAGCGCGCCGCCGATTCCGGAGAACTTCCGCGTGTTCGTGCATTTCCTCGATGCCGACAACGAGCGGATGTGGACCGACGATCACGACCCCCCCATTCCGACGACGCAGTGGAAGCCGGGGCAGACGATCGAGTACACGAAGACGATGTTCGTGCCCGTCTATCCGTATCAGGGCACGACGACGGTCCTGATGGGTCTCTATTCGCTGAATTCGGATTCGCGATTGCCGCTGGCCGGGAAGAATCACGACAAGCGATCGTACGTCGTCGGGCAGCTCGAGCTGCTGCCGCGCACCGCTGGCATCTTCGTCATGTTCAAGGAAGGCTGGCACCCCGCGGAAACGCCGCCGGACAACGCGGCCATTGAATGGCAGTGGTCTCGGAAAGACGCGATTTTGTCGGTGAGGAATCCCAAGAAAGACGTCACGCTGTACCTGCACCTCGACCACCCGGGCCTGTTCACGGAGTCGCAGCAGGTGACGGTGACGCTCGGCGATCAGGTCATCGACTCGTTCACGCTCGAGCCGAAGAAAGAGCTCATTCGCAAGCCCACCATCACCGCCGCGCAGCTCGGAAGCGCCGATGTAGTGGACGTGAAGATTTCGGTCGATAAGTCCTACGTGCCTGCTGTCATTACGAACGGCGCCAACAGAGATCCCCGCGAGCTGGGCGTGCGCGTGTTTCACGCGTACGTGCAGCCGCTCAGCTAGAGATGAACTATCTGTTCGCCCTCGTCGCGCTCGCGATCGCGACGCCTGCATCGGCGGAGCTGATCTTCTTCTCGGCGCAGCGCTCGATGTCGGTCGCGAGCCACCGCTTCGAGGGGGACCGCATCATCGTCTCGCTTCGCGGCGGGGGAGAGATGTCGTTCGACCGCGCGCTGATTTCGAAGATCGCGCCGGACGAAGTGCCGTACACGCAGGACGCCACGGCGGAAACGAAAGAGGCCGTGCTGCCGGTTGCGGCCAGCCGTGGATTGGCAGGCGCGACGGCGTACGATCCGATCATCGAGAGCGCGGCCACGAAGCACGCCGTGGATGCGCGCATCGTGAAAGCGGTCATCCAGGTGGAATCGGCGTTTCAGCCGCGCGCGCGCTCGCCGAAGGGCGCGATGGGCCTGATGCAGCTGATGCCGCAGACCGCGCGGCAGTACAAGGCGCGCAATCCCTACGATCCCGCCACCAACATCGACGCGGGCACCAAGTACCTCAAGCGGCTCCTCGACGAGTTCGAGCTCCCACTGGCGCTGGCGGCCTACAACGCCGGCGAGGGTGCGGTGCGCCGCTTCGGCGGCATCCCGCCGTACGCCGAGACCCAGGCGTATGTGACCAGGATCCTCGGCCTGCTCAGATAGCCGGGTCTAGAAAACAAGCCCCGGCCTACGTTCGACGTCATGCGACCCGGCCTACGTAGGTAGGGCGGGTCCTGCTCTTTGGACCCGCCGACGCCAGAACTGCTATAATTTCAGCCACTTAGCATGGAATTTCGCTGTAGGCTGGTGACCGCCGCGGGGGAGATCGTCGAAGGAACCTACGCGGCCGAGAACGAAGCGCGCCTGCGCCATGACTTCGAAACGCAGGGACTGCACGTCCTTTCGCTTCGCAAGCGAACCGCACTCACCGGCGGCAGCTTCATTCCGAAGCGCCGGAAGATCTCCCATCACGAATTTCTTGTCTTCAATCAGGAATTCGCGACGCTGCTCAAGGCCGGAATGCCGCTGGTGCAGTCTATAGATCTGCTGCGGCACCAGGTCACGAACGCCGCCTTCCGGGGCGTGCTCGACGATGTCCATGAAAAGGTGCGCGGCGGCGTGGCGTTGTCCGAGGCATTTGCCGACCACGGCGACCTGTTTCCGCGCGTGTACACGGCATCACTGCTGGCCGGTGAACGCAGCGGCAATCTCGACGCGATTCTCCGGCGATACGTCGTCTACGAGAAAATCATCGATACGGTGCGGCGCCGGACGATCTCGGCGCTCATCTATCCCGCCATCCTCATCGTCATGGCGATCGGGCTGGTCGGCATCATCGTGCTGCGCGTCGTGCCGTCGTTCAGCGAGTTTTACGCCAGCTTCGACGCCGAGTTGCCGTTGTCTACGCGCATTATTCTCGGCGTATCGAACTTCGCGCAGGAGCGCTACTTGCTGGTGACGGCCATCGTCGTGGGCGCGAGCGCGGCGTTCGCGGCGTGGATTCGACGGCCGGGGCAGCGCGCGCGGTTCGACCGTGCGCTGCTCTCGATTCCGTTCGTGGGCGAGACCGCGCGCAAGTTCGTCACGGCACAGATGGCACGCACGCTGGCGACGCTGCTCGGAGGCGGCATCCCGCTGGTGAATTCGATGGAAGTGACGGCGCGCTCGGTCAGCAACGCGCACATGGCGAACGAGCTCGACGTGGTGGTCCAGCGCGTGCGCGAAGGCGAGGGGCTGGCGGCGTCTTTGACGGCGCGCAAGGTGGTGCCCGACGTCGCCTTGAAGATGATCGAAGTGGGAGAGCAGACGGGGTCGCTGCAGGACATGCTGAGCAGCCTCGCCGATTTCTACGACGAAGAGGTGGAAACCTCCGTCTCGCGTTTCGTCACCTTCATCGAGCCGGCGCTGCTGGTGCTGATGGGGCTGGTCATCGCGGTGCTCGTGCTGGCGCTGTATATGCCCCTGTTCCAACTGAGCAACGTGGTGAATCGCTAGGCCGAGGCCAGGTCAGCCGATAAATAGCTAGATATATGCCTGAACCGCAGACAGCCGTTTCCGCCGAAGAGCGCCGCGCCGAGTACGAGGCCGCGGAACGCCTGGCCAGGCGGTACCGGCTCGAGTTCGTGGACATGGATCATTTCCCGATCGACCAGGAGCTCTTCCGGTCGATTCCCGCGGATTTGATGCTGCGGTACTCGTTCGTCCCCTACAAGCGCCAGGGGAAGGCGCTCGTCATCGTGGTGCCCGACCCGACCGACCTGCCGATGCTCGACGAGCTGTCGCAGTTGCTCGGCACCCCCATCACCGTGACGGTCGGCGCGCGATCGGCCATCGAGTCGATTCTCAAGAAGAGCGAGAGCTCGCAGCGCGTGCTCGAGGAAGCCACCGAGAGCTTCCAGATTCAGCTCCTCAAAGACGACGACAACCTCGACGAGAACCTCACGGTCGAGCGGCTGACCAGCGACATCAGCCCGATCATCAAGCTCGTCGACTCGACGATCTACACCGCCATTCAGCGGCGCGCGAGCGACATTCACATCGAGACGGGCGACGACGCGGTGCACGTGAAGTACCGCATCGACGGCGTGCTGCAGCCCGCGATGCGCCCCATCGCGAAGCAGTTCCACAGCCCGATCATCTCGCGCATCAAGGTCATGGCCGAGCTCGACATCGCCGAGAAGCGCGTGCCGCAGGACGGCCGCTTCAAGCTGAAGGTGCCGGGCAAGACCATCGATTTCCGCGTGTCGATCATGCCGAGCGTGAACGGCGAAGACGCCGTCATCCGCATCCTCGACAAGGAATCGATCAGCGAGCAGTTCCGCGAGCTGCGCCTCGACATCCTTGGCTTCCCCGAGGCCGAGCTGAAGCGGTTCCGGAAATACATCGCCGAGCCGTACGGGATGGTGCTGGTCACCGGCCCGACCGGCAGCGGCAAGACGACCACGCTCTACGCCGCGCTGTCGGAGATCAAATCGATCGAGGACAAGATCATCACGATCGAGGATCCGGTCGAGTATCAACTGCGCGGCATCACGCAGATTCCGATCAACGAGAAGAAGGGGCTCACGTTCGCGCGCGGGCTGCGATCGATCCTCCGCCACGACCCGGACAAGATCATGGTGGGCGAGATCCGCGATCCCGAGACGGCGCAGATTGCCATTCAATCGGCGCTGACCGGCCACCTCGTCTTCACGACCGTCCACGCCAACAACGTCATCGACGTGCTGGGACGCTTCCTGAACATGGGCGTCGAGCCGTATCAGTTCGTGTCGGCACTCAACTGCGTGCTGGCGCAGCGCCTGGTGCGCATCATCTGCGTGCACTGCAAGCGGCCGGCGACGGTGACGCGGGCGATGCTCGAGGAATCGGCGCTGGACGTCAAGCTCGCCGAGACGCAGCCGTTTTTCGAAGGCGCGGGGTGTATCGAGTGCGGCGGCACCGGGTTCAAGGGACGCATGGCCATCTGCGAGCTGCTCGACCTGACCGATTCGATCCGTGAGATGATTCTCGCGCGGCGCCCCTCATCCGAAATCAAGAAGCTGGCACACGACGAAGGCATGCGGTTCCTGCGCGAGTCGGCCGTGGAGAAGGTGCTGCAGGGCTCCACCACCCTTCGCGAGATCAACAAGGTCACCTTCGTTGAGTAAATCATTCCTCACACCGGCGCCTCCCACGGTTGCCGTGGAAATTGCGCGGCATCGGGTGTCTGCCGCGACGATCGCCGGGCGTGACGGCGCGCTGTCCGTGACCGCGCACGCCATGGAGCCCCTGCCGCCCGGCGCCGTCGTGCCGTCGTTGAACGCGGTGAACATCGTCGATCCGAAGGCGGTCGCGTCGGCGCTGCGGCGCGTCTTCGAGCGGATGGACGCACGGCCGAAGCGCGTGGCGCTGGCCATTCCGGACAGCGTCGCCAAAGTGTCGCTGTTGCGCTTCGAGAAAGTGCCGCCGCGCGCGCGCGACCTGGACGAGCTCGTGCGGTGGCAGATGCGCAAGGCGGCGCCGTTCCGCGTGGAAGACGCGCAGCTCAGCCATATGCCCAGCCTCACCGCGGCCGACGGCAGCACCGAGTTCGTTGTCGTCATGGCGCGCAGGGACATCATTCGCGAATACGAAACCGCGTGCGAAGACGCGGGGGCGCAGGCCGGCATCGTCGATCTCTCGACGTTCAACGTCATCAACGCGCTGCTCGCGGGCCCGCAGGCCTCAGCGGCCGACTGGCTGCTCGTGCACGTCACCCACGAAGACGCCACGATGGCGATTCTTCGCGGCGACGCGCTCGTGTTTTTCAGAAACCGCACGGCCGATGGGGAAGCAGGGCTCGCGGACATGGTGCATCAGACCGCGATGTACTACGAGGATCGTCTCAGCGGAACGGGATTCGGCCGCGTCGTGCTCGCGGGCGGCGGCTCACCGGCCGCACAGGGAGGGCAGGACGCGGACTACCTGCGCCGCGCGCTCGAACAGCGGCTCGGCACCAAGGTCGACGCCGTCGATCCGCGTAATGCCGCCACGCTGATGGATCGCATCACCGCCAACAGCGAGCTGCTGGACGCGCTCGCGCCGCTCGTCGGCCTGCTGGCGCGGGAGCGGGCGGCCTGACATGCTGCGCACCAACCTTTCCACGCGTCCCTTCTATAACGAGCGCGCGCTTCACGGCGTGGTCGGCGTCACGGCGGCGATTGTCGTGGCGCTCACGATTTTCAATGTCACGCAGATTGTCCTGTTGACGCGCCGCCAGTCGGCGCTCAGCAGCCAGACGGCCGCAGCCGAAACGCGCGCGGCCGAGCTGCGGGCGCACGCCGCCCGGACGAGACAGACGCTGAACACCGAGCAGATCGACACCATCTCGGACGCCGCGCGCGAAGCGAACACCATCATCGGCCAGCGGTTGTTCTCGTGGACCGATTTGCTCAATCGCCTGGGCGACGCGCTCCCCGACAACGTGCGCATCACCGCGCTTCGACCGGATGTCGGCCGTGATGGATCGATCACCGTTGCGATGACCGTCTTCTCTGAGCGCGTCGAGGACATCGAGCAGTTCATGGCCAACCTCGAGGAGTCGACGGCCTTCAGCGACGTCTACCCCATCAGCGACGAACCGGTCGAAGGCGGCGGCGTACGCGCCAGCCTGGAGGGGAGATATGCACCTGCCCCTTAGGCGCATCTTCGACGACAAGCGGCGAGTCATGATTCCGGTGCTCGCCGGCCTCCTGCTGAACGTCGTGCTGTTGGTTGCCGTCGTCTATCCGCTTCGCGCGCGCGCGCGAAGCGCCGAGGCCCGCGCGGAGGCGGCCGCTCAGGAACTGCAGGCCGCCGAGCGCGATGACGCCCTGGCGCGCGGCGTCACTGAAGGCCGCGATCGCACCGAGGTCGCGCTGAAGGCGTTCTATAAGGACGTGCTGCCCGCAAGCCACGCGCAGGCGAGACAGGCGACGTTCCTGCGCCTGACGCAGCTGGCCGAACAGCACCATCTCCAGCTGTCTCGCCGCAGCACCGATCCCAAGCAGGAGAAAGACTCGAATCTCGCGCGGCTTCAGATATCGATGACGCTGCAGGGCAATTACGACGACATCCGCCGCTTCATCTATCACGTCGAGACAGGCAGCGACTTCATCGTCATCGACAGCATCTCGCTCCGGCAGGGGGAAGAAGTGGGGTCGCCCCTGACGCTGGCGCTCGCGTTGTCCACGTACTATCAAGCGGGGACCGATGGACCGTAAGCGCCGGCGTGAGCTGGCACTCGGCGGCACCGCGGTTCTGCTCATCGTTGTCGCGGCCTGGAGTATGCAGCGCGAGACTCCGCCGCCGGCGGGCGCGGCGGGTGCGGGCACCGCGCGCGCATCGAACGCGCCTGGGCCGACGATCGCGATCGCGGAGGTCGACCTCACAGCGCTCGAAGCGGAACGCCCCGAGCCTGAAGAGGGCACGCGGAATCCCTTCCGGTTCAAGCCGCGGCAGGCGCCGCCGCCGCCGTCGGCGGCCATCGTCAAACAGCAGCAGCAAGCGGCTGCGGCTGCACAGGCTGCGGCACCGCCGCCCGGGCCACCGCCCCCGCCGCGCATTCCGCTGAAGTACATCGGCGACATGACGGATCCGAAGAACGCCGGCAAGCGGATCGCGATTCTCTCTGATGCGCGCGGCACGTACTACGGGCGCGAGAATGAAGTGATCGAAGGACGGTATCGGATCGTACGGATCGGCGTAGAATCAATCGAGCTCGCGTATCTCGACGGACGCGGGCGCCAAACCATCAGGCAAACAGGACAATAAACCGCGACATGCGACGACTGACGCAAGTCTCCGCGCTCGTGCTTCTCATCGCCCTGCTTACCGGCTGCACGGCCAGCCGCGCGTTCCGCCGCGGCGAAGGGCGCGCGAGAGTCGGCGACTGGGACGCGGCCGTCACGTACTACCGGACGGCGGTACAGGCCAATCCCGACCGGCCCGAGTACCGTATCGCGCTCGAGCGCGCGATGTTAAACGCGTCGCGCGTGCACTTCGACAACGCGCGCGCCCTCGAAGCGAAAGACCAGCTCGACTCGGCGCTGCTGGAGTACCGGCGCACCATCGAGTTCGACCCAGGCAACACGCAGGCCCTCGACAGGATCGTCCAGCTCGAGAAGATCATCCGCGATCGCATTGAAGCCGCGCGCCCCAAGTCGGCGATCGCCCTGTTACGCGAACAGGCGCGCCAGGTCTCGCCCGCGCCGCTGCTGAATCCGGCGTCGCGCGCGCCGCTCGACTATCGGTTCACGGCGGCAAGCCTCCGCGACATTCTGACGTTCCTCGGCAGCGCGACGGGCATCAACGTCATCTACGACGCGAGCTTCAACGATCGCCCCGTCACCGCGACGCTGCAGGGATCGATCGAGCAGGTGCTCAACACGCTGTTGTCGTCGAACGCCCTGTTCTACACCATCCTCGACGAGCGCACCATCGTCGTGGCGCAGGACTCGGCGCCGAACCGGCTGAAGTACGAGCGCCAGGTCGCCATGACGATTCCGCTGTCGTACGCCGACGCGACGGAGCTCGTCGCGATGCTGACGGCGGTGACGCGCACGACCACCGGCGTGACGATTCCCCCCGTCATCTTTCCCAACAAGACGAACAACTCCATCATCGTCAGGGCCACGGAGCCCGTGCTTGCGGTGATCCGCGAGCTGGTGCTGACCAACGACAAGCCGCGCGCGGAGATTACGCTCGACGTGGAAATTCTCGAGGTCAGCCGCTCGCGCACGAAGGAGCTGGGGCTCAACCTGTCGCAGAACCAGATCGGCGGGATTTTCTCGCCCGAGAAAGTGCCGCCCACCAGCAACACCACAGACGGCCAGCCGTTCAACGTCAACACGATTACACAGGGCGTCAGCACGGCCGATTTCTATCTGACGGTCCCCTCGGCGATCGTCAAGTTCCTGCAGAGCGACGTCAACACGCGGTTTCTCGCGCAAACGCAGTTGCGCGGATCGGAAGGTGCGCAGCTCACGCTGAAAGTCGGCGCCGACGAGCCGTACCTGACGACCTCGTTTTCGCCGATCGCCGGCGGCGGCGCGAATGTCAACCCGCTCTCGTCGTACACGTTCCGCACCGTCGGCATCAACGTGCAGGCGACCCCGCGGCTCGTCACGGATGAGGGGGACATCCTGTTGGATCTGATCATGTCCAACGACACACTCGGGCCGGCGCGCCTTGTGGGCGGACAGCTCGCGCCGTCGTTTCCGACGCGAAGCGTCACGACCAAGCTGCGGCTGCGCGACGGCGAATCGCATCTGCTGGCCGGCCTGCTGCAGGACGACGAGCGGCGGTCGATGAAGGGATTCCCCGGGATCATGTCGATCCCGATTCTGAAGGATATTTTTTCGGCGTCCGACGACATCATCGCGCAGACCGATATCGTGATGCTGCTGACGCCGCGGATTATTCGCACGCACGAATACACGGCGCGCGATCTGAGCCCCATCTACGTGGGCACGAACCAGAACTTCGGCCTCACCGGGCCGCCGCCGCTCATCGCGACGCCGCCTGGCGAGCCTGAAACCGCACCAGCCCCTGGCACTGCGGCACCGCAGGCTCCCGCGGTGCCGCCGCAAGGATTCCCGGTGCCGACGGCGCCACTGGGCGGAACGCCGGGCCACGTGACGTCACCGGCGCCTCAGACGCCGCTGCAGCCGCCGCCGACCACGCTGCAACCGCAGGGTCAGGCCGCGCCCCTCGTCGATCCCGCGGAGCAGCGCAATCTGACCGCGCCGACGACGACCACGCTAGCGCCGACTGGGCAGATTTCCGTGACCGCACCTGCCGGCGACGTGCGCGTCGCGGCCGGGCCCTACATGGTGCCGATTTACGCGAGCAGCGTGTCGCGTGCGTCAACGGTCACCTTGACCGTCACATACAACCCGGCGGTTCTCCGGATGAGAACGGTGCAGGAGGGCAGTTTCCTGCGCCAGGCCGGCACCAACGTGGTGTTCACGCCGAACACCGATGCCGCCATCGGCCGCGTCGATCTCGCGTTCGTGCGCACCGGCGACAAAGTGGGGGCGTCCGGGTCGGGACTGCTGGCCGCGCTTCAATTCGACGCCGTGGGGGCGGGCAGCTCGCAATTGACCATCAGCGGCACGCTCGCGAACCCGACAGGCGGAGCGATTCCGGTGCAGTTCGTTCCGGCGACGGTTGTCGTACGATAGTGAAGTGACTCTGGTAGAGCAGAGAGCAGAGCGCAGAGGGCAGAACGGTTACACGTTCATCGAGGTCGCCATCGTGTCGGCGATCGTCGGCGTCCTGGCCTCGGCGGCGTTGCCCCTCGCGCGCGTGACCATGCAGCGCAACCGCGAGATCGAGTTGCGCCGCAGCCTGCGGGAAATCCGCACCGCCATCGACAATTACAAGGATGCGGTCGATCAGAACCTGATCTCGCCGAACGACATCGACAACGACGCGGAAGGGTACCCGCCCACGCTTGACACGCTTGTCGAAGGAGTGACGCCGGCGAACGATACGACCGGCAGAAAGCTGCGGTTTCTCAGACGCATCCCCTACGATCCGATGACGCGATCGACCGATTGGGGCATGCGCTCGTCGCGCGACACACCCGATTCGAAATCGTGGGGAGGCCAGAACGTCTTCGATGTGTATACGAAGTTCGAGGGCAAAGCGCTGGATGGGACGAGCTACCGTGACGACTGGTAAGGGCCACGCGGATCAGCGCGGCTTCACGCTGATGGAGCTGCTGATCGTCGTGACGCTCATCGTCGTGCTGGCGAGCATTGCGCTGTCGACCTATTCCACCAGCGTCACACGCGCGAAGGAAGCGGTCCTGCTCGAGAACCTGTTCCGCATCCGTGACTCAATCGATCAGTACTATGCCGACAAAGGCACGTACCCGCCCGACCTGACGGCCCTCGTCACCAACGGCTACATGCGGCAGATCCCGAGGGATCCGTTCACCGAGTCCACCGACACGTGGCAGATCGTCATGTCCGAGCCCGATCCCAGCAATCCCAACGCGGTGCCTGGCGTGTACGACGTCAAGAGCGGCGCCGAAGGGGTCAGCCTCAGCGGCGTTCCATATTCAGAGTTGCAGTAGCGTGCGCTAGAACGGCAATGCAGGTTTCGAACCCTCTTCATCTGGCGGATCGACGATGAACTGTATCTGGCCGACGCCGCTATGTCCGTCGGTTGTGGTGACAGTCACCGTTACTGTTCTCGCGCCATCCTTGCCCGTGGCGTAGGTGTGAGAGACCGGACTACTGTCGTTGAGTATCGGCGTGCTGTCTCCAAAATTCCAACTGTAACT
>CAYHHH010000016.1:24817-26340 GCA_964356125.1 uncultured Bifidobacteriaceae bacterium
GTGCTGTCTCCAAAATTCCAACTGTAACTCCTTGGGGTCCCGCTGCCAGCCCCCAACGTCGCGGTGAACGTCATCGGCACGCCGACCTTGCCATTCCCGGAGGAGTCCCTTGCGATTTTGACGTCCACGATTGCGCGGTCGGCGATGGCAATCGTTGTCGTTGTGCGCTTTGAATTTCCGCTCGCTGCCATGCCCGTGGCTTCAACCAGATAGGTCCCCGGCCTGCCGTAGATATGCGAGACGCTCTGGTTAGTGCCACTCAGTGTGCCCGACGTCGATCCGTCCCCGAAATCGATGACGATCGACTGGAATGTCTCCGTTGTCGCCGTACCTGTCACGCCGATCGTGAACGTAACGGCTTGTCCTTCAGTCGGCGTCCCCGATGTCGTAATCGTGATGTCCGGCAGCGACCCGACGGTGACCTTGACAGTACCCGTGATCGCCGTGCCGGTACCGGCAGATGCCGTGACGATCGCATCGCGGCTCGTCATCAAGACCGCCTGGGCCTGACCATTCGAAGATGTGCTGCTGATCGCGCTCGACAGGCTTCCGTAGTCCGTGCTGAAGGAAACCAGGACACCACTCAGCGGATTGCTGTTGGCATCGGTGACGGTCGCCGTAATGGTCGACGGGCTACCCTGCGCGACCTGATTCGGATTGGCCGTCAACACAATGCGGCCGGCAGCGGCAGCACCGATAGACAGCTCGAGCGGAGTGGACGCCGCGCCGCCGGAGATCGCCGTGACGGATGCCTTGCCGGACTGGCCGTTGCCGAGGAACTGCACGGTCGCGACGCCGTTGAGCGTGCGCGCCTCGGTCGGCGAGACAGCCCCGAGATTGGTGGTAAAGGTCACCGTCGTGCCGTTCTGCACGGGTGTGCCGCTCGACTCCAGCACCGTCGCGCGAAGTTCCGTCGTCCCGTTCGCCTGGACGACCGTGCTTGCGGTCGACAGCGTAATTTTCGAATCCTGCGGCGCGAGCAGCGGCAGCTTGTCGCAGGCGGTCGCCATCAGGCCGGCGCAGGCAACGAATGCCCACACCCGTAGATTCCCCGATCGGCCGACCCCTGTTATCATGGAACGCATCTGGACGGAAATGTCTAACTACAATAGTCCCATGAATTTAGCGGGTAAGGCAAGCGCGGGCTTTGCCATGGCGGCGCTGCTCGTCGGGCTGTCCGTAATGGCCATTCTGCTGAGCGTCGCGATGCCGACCTGGTCGCACATGATTCGCCGGGAGAAAGAAGAAGAACTGATCTTCCGGGGCACTCAGTACGCCCGCGCGATCAACCAATATCAGCGGAAATTCGCCAACGCGTCACCACAGACGCTCGATGTGCTGATCGAACAGCGCTTGCTGCGGAGGAAATTCCGAGATCCCATGGCGTCCGACGAAAAGGGGGAGTTTCAGATGTTGTATCTGAGCAGCCGCGCCGGAGGGCCGCAAGGCACAACCGGCACCGGCCGGGCCGGCGGCACTGGCCCCGTCGCCGGCCGTGGCGCGGGAACTGGCACCGGAACTGG
>CAYHHH010000016.1:26440-29036 GCA_964356125.1 uncultured Bifidobacteriaceae bacterium
CCGGAACCGGAACCGGAACCGGAACCGGAACCGGAACCACCTATAGCACCGAGCCTTCCGGCGGGATCGTCGGCGTCGCAAGCAAGAACACTGGAACGTCGATCAAGATCTACAAAGAAAAAACGCGCTACAACGAATGGCAGTTCATCGGCATGGAGCAGTCGCAGCAGGCCGGCACCGGAGGCGGTGGGGCAGGCGGAGGGCCGCAACGCGGCGGACGTGGGGATGATGGCCGCGGCGGACGAGGCGGCGGGCGTGACGGCGGCTTCGACGGCTTCAGTAGTGGCCGCGGTCGAGAGGGCAGAGGTCGTTTCGGGGGAGACGACGGACGAGGAGGGCGCGGGTTCTAGCGCACCCGTCGCACCCAACGCACCTTACGCACCCAACGCACCCATTACTGCGTCGTGTAAAGCCGGCCGGACCTGCTGAATCGCCGTGTTCTCCCGCGTCGGATTCACGCGGTTCGTGAGAAACACCACGTAGACCTCACGCTCGGGATCGATCCACAACGTCGTCCCCGTAAATCCTGTGTGACCGAAGGCCGTCGTGGACATCGCCGTGCCGCACGAAGATGTCGGCAGCATCGTGTCCCAGCCAAGCGCGCGCGAGCCTGTTGCGGCCCCTGCGCGAGTCACGAACAGTCGCACGGTGTCGGCGCCGGCAATCCGCGCGTCGGTCCCTTTGAGCGCGCCAAGCATGGCGCGCGCGAAATCACCCACCGCCTCTGCCGTGCCGAACAGCCCGGCGTGACCTGCCGCTCCACCAAGGGCCCAACAGTTCTCATCGTGCACCTCGCCGACCAGGCGGCGCCCTCGCCAGGGATCGTTCTCAGTCGGCGCAATCGATCGCCGCAGCGCCACTGGTGGACTGAACACGAGCGGGGCTGATGTGATGGTGCTCAACAACTGCTCGGCCTGCGACTGAAATGACCGCCCACCCGCATCCTCCACGATGAACCCGAGCAGGATGAACCCGAGATCGCTGTATATCACCTGCGTGTCGGGCGGGTACTCGAGCGGCAGCGAACAGATCGCGTGCTGAAATTCCTGCCGTCCCGTGCAATCGCGATAGAAGGGAAGCCATGCGGTGAGCCCCGAGCTGTGCGTCAACAGCGATCCCAACGTCACGTGTTCGCGATCGTGTCCGCGCCACTCGCGGATCCACTTCCGCATCGGATCGGCCAGCGCAAGCGTGCCGCGCTCGACGAGCTGCATCACGAGGCTCGTCGTCGCAATCACCTTGGTCAGCGAGGCCAGATCGAAGATGGTGTCGTTGCGCGTGAGGTCCGAATCCGGATCGTCGTCGAGCCTGCCGAACGCCTGTCGCCACAGCACCTCGCGTGGCGTGCCGACTTCGACGACTGCTGCAGGGAACGCGCGCGCGTCGACGCCGCCCCGCACCACATCGGCGGCGGGCGCGAAATCGGTCACGGCGCGAAGGCCTCTCTGGCAACCGACTCGACGTAGCGAGCGTCGAGATTGTCGTACGAAAACAGCACGATCCCTTCAGCGCCGAGCTGTCTGGCCGCGCGGATGTTCTCGACCGTGGCGGCGGGGGAGAGCTGATACGCCCCGATACCGGCCCACACGGGGCGGCGGCCGGCACGCTGTTCGACGTCCGCAATCTGCGTGCGGAAGAGCGCGGGGTTGGTCGTGTAGGTCATCGGGCAGATCGCGTCGAGCAGACCGGCCTCGAGCCAGCCGCTCCAATTCTGAAAGCGCCGGTTCGTGGCGTCGTTCGCATCGGGAAACACCGCGGCGCTGAGCATCGCGCGCGGCCGGCGTGATTTGACGGTCGCGCGGATTCTGGTGAGCAGCGCCGTCAGCCGTGCACGACGGAATTCCTGCCAGCCCTGGGGAAACATCTCCGTGTAGAACAACGGCCGCCCGCGCGCACGCGAGGCATGCTCGCGGCGCTCCGCGCCGCTCATCCTCGACGTCACATCAGAGCGGAACTCGTCGAGCGCCTCGGCGCTGTAGTCGAACTCGTCGTTGGGAAATCGAATGTAATCGAGGTGAATGCCGTCCACGCCGTAGCGCGACGCGATGTCGCCCACGACTTTGACGATGTGGTCCGCCGCGCCGTTGTGAATGGGCGAGAGAAAGATGCCCTCGACACGGTCGCTGCGCGCCCGCGCGTACTCCGACAGCCGTCTCAGGTATTCCGGATTGCGCGGGTTCATGCGGCCCAGATCTTCAGCGAGCGGACGAGGCACCATCAACCATTCGGGATGCGCGTACACGATGTGTTTGCGGGCCGCCGGCGGCACCGCATCGGACACGAGGTTCACGTTCACCCACGCGTGCGCCTTGAGGCCGGCGCGGTGCGCGCGCTCGATCATCAGCGCAAGCGGATCGAACGACGCAGGCTGTTTCTCAAGCACCGCCGGCCGCGGCTCGTGACGGCTGTCGTAGAACGCATCGCCGCGTCCGCGCACCTGCACGATGAGGGTGTTGAACCCGCCGGTTTTCGCCATGTCGACGGCGGCGATGATGCTGGCGGCCGACGCGAGGCTGCCGCGCTGGACCCAGAGCGCGCGCACTTCGGGGGTTTGTTGCGCGATCACGGTCCGGCTAAAGCCGGACCCTACGTACTG
>CAYHHH010000016.1:29136-31235 GCA_964356125.1 uncultured Bifidobacteriaceae bacterium
GGACCCTACGTACTGCACCAGTACGATCGCAATCAGAAAGGCGAAAACAACCTTTAGCAACCTGCGGGAATGTTATTACGAATTGCCTGCGGCGGGATCGAGGCGCAGCAGTTCGCGCAGGCGCGGCTCGATATCTTCGCCGATCGCCTCGCGTACCGAATCGTGCGCCTTCTTGAGGCGCACGATCGCCTGCGTGTAGCCACCTTTGGTTTTCTGCATCACGATGGCCGCTTTCACGTTCCACTTGGCCTTTTCGAGAAGCGTGTCGGCCTGCTCGTTGTCGAGCCCCGTCACCATCGAGATGATAAGGCGCGCCCGTTCGCGCGCTTTCTCGGACGTCGTATGGAGATCGACCATCAGGTTGCCGTAGGTCTTGCCGATTCGCACCATCGCGGCCGTCGTCAGCATGTTGAGGACCAGCTTCGTCGCCGTGCCCGCCTTCAGGCGGGTCGATCCCGCGATCACTTCGGGGCCGACGGCCGGCGCAATCGTGAGGTCGACGAACGTCTGCAGATCTGTCCGCGGATCGCAGGTCACGAAGATGATTTTCGAGCTCGCCTTGCGCGCGCGGGTGAGGCCGCCTCTGACGTACGGCGTCATGCCGCTGGCCGACACGCCGATGACGACATCTTTCTTCGTCGGCTTCAGGCGCTGAAGCGCCCGCGCGCCGTCTCCGTAGCTGTCCTCGGCGCCTTCCTTGGTGTGGAGAAAGGCCGTCTTGCCGCCCGCCATGACGGCCTGGATCGAGTCGGGGTTCGTCCCGAATGTGGTCGGCATTTCCGCCGACTCAACGACGCCGAGGCGCCCGCTCGTGCCGGCGCCGACGAAGATCACCCGCCCGCCCTTGCGCAGCGCCTCGACGATGATGTCGGCGCCGATGGCGATGCGCGGCTTTTCGCGCTGTACCGCCGCGAGCACCTTGCGATCCTCGTTCATCATCAGCTCGACGATGTCGGCCGATGACGCCTTGTCGATGCCGAGCGTCGCGGGATTGATGGCTTCGGTTGGGAGCTTCTGATATTTCGAACGATGGGGCATTGGGTATGAAGAAACCTTAGCGCAACGAAGGGCCGGATGCTACTCTCAGCGTTCGACAGTGTCAACCGCTCACGATCTCGTCGATGCGTATCTGACGCACCTGCGCGTCGAACGACGCCTCGCCGACCACACGCTTGAAAGCTACAGCCGCGATCTCCAACGACTTGGAGAATTCGCCGCGGCGGCCGAAAAACCCGTTCAGCGCCTCGACCGCCGCGATCTCGAGGGTTTTGTCGATGGCCTGATGAACGAGGGGCTTTCGCCGCGATCGGTCGCGCGCACGGTCGCGGCCGTCCGCGGCTTCTACCGCTTTGCGGTGCTCACGCAGCATCTCGGCACGAATCCCGCCGACGATCTTCAGGCGCCGCGGGCATGGCCGGCCCTGCCGAAGTTTCTCGGCGTCGAAGAGGTCGAGCGGCTGATCACGCAGCCCGACACAACGACGCCCCGCGGCCTGCGCGACCGCGCGCTCATCGAAGTCCTGTACGCCACCGGATTGCGTGTCTCCGAGTTGCTTCACCTTCGCGCCGGCGATCTCAATCTCGAGGCCGGGTACCTGTCGACGACGGGGAAGGGCAACAAGCAGCGCATCGTGCCGGTTGGCGATCAAGCCGCGGAATGGCTGACGACATACATCCGCGACGGCCGCCCCGCGCTGATGGGCACGCGCACGTCGCCGTGGCTGTTTGTGAACGCCAAGCAGGGGGGCAGCCTGTCGCGCGTGGGATTCTGGAAAATCCTCAAAGGGTACGGCCAGAAAGCGGGGCTGCCGCGCGCGCTGAGCCCGCACGTCCTGCGTCATTCGTTCGCGACGCATCTGCTCGATCACGGCGCCGATTTGCGATCGATCCAGATGATGCTGGGGCACGCGGATCTCTCGACGACGCAGATTTATACGCACGTCCTCGAGGCGCGCCTGCGCGCGGTTTATGACCGGTTCCACCCCCGCGCATGATAGAATTCGCGGATCGTTTGACGCCGCCGGGTCTGCAGAGCAAGACCCGGCCTACGCGGGGGGCGAGTACGTAGGGCGGGTCCTGCTTTCTGGACCCGCCGACTGA
>CAYHHH010000016.1:31335-49710 GCA_964356125.1 uncultured Bifidobacteriaceae bacterium
GAGTACGTAGGGCGGGTCCTGCTTTCTGGACCCGCCGACTGAATCATCTACAAGGAGCGCAACGTAATGAGCCTCGACGGCCGCCATCTCTTTACGTCGGAGTCCGTCACCGAAGGACATCCCGACAAGATTGCCGATCAAATTTCCGACTCGGTCCTCGACGCCATTCTGGCGCAGGATGCGAACAGCCGCGTCGCCTGTGAGACGCTGGTCACCACCGGCCTTGTCGTCCTGGCCGGCGAGATTACGACCAACGCGATCGTCGATTTCCAGGAAGTCGCGCGCGCCGCGATTCGGGACGTCGGCTACACCCGGGCGAAGTACGGCTTCGACGCCGACACGTGCGCGGTGCTGTCGTCGCTTCACAAGCAGTCGCCCGACATCAGCATGGGCGTCGATACCGGCGGCGCCGGCGACCAGGGCCTCATGTTCGGCTATGCCTGCAACGAGACCGAAGAGCTGATGCCGCTGCCGATCATGCTCGCGCACAAGCTCGTGCGGGGCCTCTCGTGCGCGCGCCGCGACGGCGTGCTCGATTATCTCCGTCCGGATGGCAAGTCGCAGGTCACCGTCGAGTACGAAGGCCGCAAGCCCATCCGCGTCGATGCGGTCGTCGTCTCCAGCCAGCATCGCGACGATGTCACCAACGATCAGATGCGCGGCGACATCGTCGAGAAGATCATCAATCGCGTCGTGCCCGCGAACCTGATGGACAAGAACACGAAGATCTACGTCAATCCGACCGGCCGCTTCGTGGTCGGCGGACCGCACGGCGATGCCGGCGTCACGGGACGCAAGATCATCGTCGATACCTACGGCGGCGCGGCGCCGCATGGCGGCGGCGCGTTCTCGGGAAAAGATCCCACAAAGGTCGACCGGTCGGCGTGCTACATGGCGCGCTACATCGCAAAGAACCTGGTGGCGGCCGGCCTCGGTGAAAAGATTCAGGTGCAGCTCGCCTACGCCATCGGCGTGGCCGATCCGGTCTCGGTGATGGTCGACACGTTCGGCACAGGCAAGATCGCCGACTCGAAGATGACCGAGCTCGTGCGCGAGCACTTCAAGCTGACGCCGAAAGGCATCATCGACGATCTCGACCTGCGCAGGCCCATCTATAAGAAGACGGCGGCTTTCGGGCACTTCGGGCGCAACGAAGACGGCTTCACGTGGGAGAAGACCGACCGCGCCAACGCGCTTCGCAAAGCGGCGGGACTGTAGGAGTCGACCGTACGTAGTGTCCGGCTTCAGCCGGACTGCGACGATGTCAAAGATTCGCTTCTCGACAATGGCGGCGGCCGTTCTGGCCGCCGCTTTTCTTTTTGCGGCGTTTCCGCTGCCGCCACGGCCGACGGCGATGCCCGCCACGCCTTCGCCCTCGCTCAGCGCCCGCGGCTCGTTTCATATCCACACCAATCGCTCCGACGGGTCGGGATCGCCCGACGCCGTGGCCGCAGCCGCGGCACGCGCCGGATTGCAGTTCATCGTGCTGACGGATCACGGAGACGGCACACGCACGCCTGACGCGCCGCAATACCGGGCTGGTGTGCTGGTGATCGATGCCGTCGAGTTGAGCACGCAGGCGGGACACTACATCGCCATCGGCATTCCACAATCGCCGTACCCGCTGCGCGGCGAGGGGCGCGACGTCGCCGCGGATGTGCGGCGGCTCGGCGGATTCGGCATCGTCGCGCATCCCGATTCGGCGAGGGCGGGTCTCCGGTGGAACGACTGGAACGCAGAATTCGATGGCATGGAGTGGCTCAACGCCGACACCGAATGGCGCGACGAGCGGCAGCTCCATCTGGTGCGCGCGCTCGCGCGCTATCCGTTTCGCCCCGCCGAAACGCTGGCGTCGCTTCTCGATCGGCCCGACTCCACCCTCGAGCGCTGGGACGCCGTCACGCAGACGCGCCAGGTCGTCGCGCTTGCCGGAGCGGACGCGCACGCCCGCGCAGGATGGAGGGACGATGACGCGCAGGGTTATCGGCGGGGATGGTTTCTCCGGATTCCGTCGTACGAAGCGTCGTTTCGCACGTTCGCGATGCGCGTGGCGCTCGAGCGACCGCCGGCGAACGACGCTGCAGCGGATGCGGCGCAGATCATCGCCGCTCTGAGAAAGGGGGCCGTGTATTCAGCGATCGACGGCATCGCCACTCCCGCGACGCTCGAGTTTTCGGCGACCGGCGCGGGGCACCGCCTGGGCCAGGGTGACGTGCTGCGCGACACGGGCACTGCGCTGACCTTCGCGGCCCGCACCAATGCATCGGACGGCGGCGTGATCGTCCTGCGAAAAGATGGGCGCATCCTCACGCAGCGTCCGCTGCCGGCGCTGGCGTTTGAAACGGCGGGGGAGGGCACGTACCGCGCTGAGGTGTATCTCTCGCACGCACCGGGAGACCCGCTCATCCCGTGGATCGTCAGCAATCCCATTTACGTGCGGGCGGAGGGATGGGGAACGCCTTCGGCCATCACGGTCGAGACGCCGTCGATCACGCAAGGCATTCAGGGCGGACCGTGGCACGCGGAAAAAGACGCCGAGTCATCGGCGGACGTCGCGCAGACGGACTACCCGGTGGGGCCGGTGCAGTTTACGTTTCGCCTCGCGAGCGGCGATCGGGCCGGACGGTATGCGGCGCTGGGCATCGGCGTCGGCACGGCGCTCACCGAGCGCACGCACGTGGCGTTCCGGGCGCACGCGTCACGCCCGATGCGCGTGTCGGTGCAGGCTCGCCATCCGCAATCGGGCGCGCGATGGCAGCGCTCGATCTACCTCGACGCCGAGCCGCGCGATGTCATCGTCAGGTTTGCGGAGATGACACCGGTGGGATCCGGCGGCGCGTTCGATCCCGCGCTCGCCGATACGCTGCTGTTCGTCGTCGACACCACCAATACGTTGCCGGGCACGGCAGGACGTGTCACGTTGGAAAATCTGCGGGTGGAGCGTTAGACGGACAGGCCTAAAGGCCTGTGCCACCGCATCACAGGGCCTGTGCCACCGCATCACAGGGCCTGTGCCACCGGTGGCACAGCGCTTTAGCGCTGTCGCCTGGTTCCGGTAGTGTCCGCCTTCAGGCGGACCTACGTGCGAACGGTCAGCAGCAAGTACATCGCGGCGCAGCCGAAGATGATGTTGGGCGCCCATGCCGCGAGCGCGGGGGCCATGAGACCGCCGGCGCCGACCGCGCCGAAGACGCTGATGGCGGTCCAGTAGAGAATCGCGAGCACGATGCCCGCGCCGATGCCATACATCGCGCCGCGCTTGCCGGTGGTCACCGCGAACGGCACGGCGATGAGCGCCATGATCAGCGTGACGAACGGAAACGCGAGCTTCCGGTGCAGCGCGACGACGTACGGCACGACATCAAAGCCTCCGGCCCTGAGCGAGGTCACGTGCTCGCTGAGCTGCCGGTATGACATGTATTGCTCGTCGGGCCGCTCGCCCGCGAAATAGCCCGGGCCTTCCATCGCGACGACCTGCTGCGTGAACGACGTGAACCGGTCCCTGGGCTCGAAGACCCGTTCCCATCCTTTGCCGCCCTGCCACAGCACCTGCCCCTTGGCTTCGCGGTCGCCGGGGAAGGTTGCGTACGAGAAATACTGGCGGCGCGCGAGGGTCGAGGGATCCTTCCCGAATTCGTAGATCGACAGCGCGTTCAACCGATTCCGTCCCGGCTCGAAATACAGATACTGATAGATATTTCCGTTGTTCGCGGTCACCCATCGCCGGTTCAGATCGTTGGTCGTCGGAAATCGGCCGCGAATCGTGTTGTTGATGGCGTCGGCCCGGCGATTCGAGGCGGCGAGCACCCCTTCCTCCAGACCCATGAGAATGGCGCTGCCGATGAGCGCGAGAATCAGGAGGGGCGCGGCGGCGCGATACAGGCTGATGCCGCACGCCTTCATCACGACGAGCTCCGTATTCTTGGTGAGCGCGCCGATGGTCACGAGCGCGCCCATGAGCACGGCCAGCGGCACCACGTAGTAGGTGAACCGCGGCGACGCCCACCACAGATATCTCAGCACGTCGAAGGCCGTCGTGCGTCCCGTGAACAGATGATCCGACAGATCGATGAAGCTCGCGATGTAGAACAGCGCCAGCAATCCCGCCCCGGCGAGCACCGATACGCGCAGCCCCTGCTTCAGGACGTACCAATCGAGAATGCTCGGCCGCGGAAACGCGATGTGCGGAACTTTGATGACGACGACCACGCGCGTGCCCCTGCCGCCCGTTGACGCGCCGCTCTGGGCCGCCGCGCGCTCGCGGCGCCGGACGAACGGCAGCGCGAACCGCATCGACGCCTGTTCCGGCCCGCGCAATTTCCTGGCGATCAGCACGAGGCCCCATAACGCGACGACGACATTCGGCACCCACATCGCGACCCATGCGAACCAGTAGGGCAGCACCCCCGCCTTCGCGATGGCTTCCGACATGTACATCAGCACCCAGTAGACAAAGACCACCCCGATGCCGAGCACGAAGGCCGCCAGGCGGCCGTCGCGGCGATGGCTCACGCCCATGCCGAGCGCGACGAGCATGAACGCGATGCACGCGGCGGGAATCGAGTATTTCTTCTGCCACGCCATGATCTGATTGTGCGGGTAGATGCGCTGCTTCTTCAGCTCGGCCATCTCGACCTTGAGCTCCGCGATCGTCATCTCGGTGTAGCCCTTCATCGGGCCGGTGCTGGGAAAGACGCTTTCCGGATCGATGATGAGCGCGGTCTGTTCGAACGTGCCTTCCTGATATTTTTCCGGCTCGTCGAGGTTGACCGAGTGCTGCGTGCCGTCGACCAGCACCATCTGCACGGTGCGCTTCGACTCGTCGAGCAGCAGCCGGCCCTTCTTCGCGAGATACGTCCTCGGCTCCATCGGAGCGGTGTTGTCGGACACCATCACATCGGACCAGCCGACACCAGGCGTCACCTCCCGGACGTAAATCACGAGGTTCGGAAACTCCGTGTAAAACACGCGGGGCTTGATTTTCGTCTCGCCGCGCGTCATCAGCAGCTTGAACGTAATCTCGCGGAAGGCTTGATTTGCGTACGGCAGCGCGACGATCATGACGTAGGTCGTGGCGGCCGTGGCCATCACGCCGAAGAGCAGCAGCGGGCGCAACAGGCGGCCGAGGCTGACGCCGCAGGCTTCCATCGCGACGATCTCGCGGTCGCCCGACAGGCGGCCGAGCGTGATGAGAATGCCGACGAGCAGCGCCATCGGAATGGTGATGCCCAGCGCCTGGGGCAGGAGCGTCGCCAGCACGCGCACGACGATGTCCCAGGAGGCCCCTTCGGCAATGAGCTGTTCGCCGTATTGCAGGATGGGCGGAATTTCGAGGGCGAAGGTCAGCAGCAACAGCGACAGAGAAAAGGGCGCGAGCAGCTCGCGCAGGACATAACGGTCGAGAATCCTCAGCATCCGGGGTCGAATCGAAGATACCACAATGACTCACGTCGCCATCCTCTGGCACATGCACCAGCCGTACTACGAAGATCTCGCGACGGGCGAGCACGTGCTGCCGTGGGTGCGCCTGCACGGGTTGAAGGACTACTACGGGATGGCCGCGCTGCTGCGCGAGTTTCCGCAGATGAAGCTGACCTTCAACCTCGTGCCGTCGCTGCTCGTGCAGCTCGAAGCGTTCGCCGAGGCGCGGGCGCGGGACTGGCATCTCGAGCTCGGGCTGAAGCCGGCGGACGAGCTGAGCGAATCGGATCGCGCCACCATCCTCTCGGAATTCTTCCACGCGCCGCGCGGACGGATGATCGATCGCTATCCGCGCTATGCCGAGCTGCTGCAGAAGCGCGACTCGGGCAGGGGATACACGACCCAGGATTTTCTGGACCTGCAGGTCTGGCACAAGCTCGCGTGGGTCGATCCGTTCTATCTCGACAACGACGCGCGCGTGATGGAGCTCATCGCGAAGCAGCGGGGCTTCAGTGAGGCGGACAAAGGGGAGCTGCGGGAGGTCGAGCTCGAGATTCTGCGCCGCGTCATCCCCGAGTATCGCGAGGCGGCCGAGCGCGGGCAGGTTGAGCTGTCGACCTCGCCGTTCTACCACCCGATTCTTCCGTTGCTCTGCGATACCGACATCTACCTCAAGACGCACCCGGCGTCGAGTGTCCCGCGTCCGGCGTTCCGGCATCCGGAAGACGCCGCGGAACAGCTCGCACGATCGCGGGAGTGCCACCAGCGGCTGTTCGGCCACGAGCCGGCCGGGTTATGGCCGTCGGAAGGGTCGGTCTCCGACGAGACCGCCGAGCTCGCGGCCCAAGCCGGGTTTCACTGGATGGCGACCGACGAAGCGATTCTGGGCCGGACGATCGGCCAGGAATTCCGCCGTGACGCCCATGGCTGGCTCGATCACCCCGAGTCGCTGTACCGGCCGTATGGCGTGCAGGCGGGATCTCGCGAGATCGCCTGCCTCTTCCGCGATCACGCGCTCTCGGATTTGATCGGCTTCGTCTACGCGGGCTGGCAGGCCGAGGCGGCCGCCGCCGACTTCGTCCACCGCCTGGTCGAGGCGGGCCGGCGATTTTCCGCCTCGAGCGGTGGGGAAGAGGCCACCATTTCGGTGATTCTCGACGGCGAAAACGCCTGGGAGCACTTCGAGGGGGGCGGTCGCCCGTTTCTGCGCGCGCTCTACGGCATGCTGTCGTCGCACCCGGAGCTTCGGCCGGTCACGATGCGCGAGGCCGCCGCGCGACCGCGGCGAGCCCTGACAGGTATCTTTCCCGGATCGTGGATCGACGGCAACTTCTTCATCTGGATTGGCCACGCGGACGATCTGCGCGGCTGGCGGCAGCTGCGGGACGCGCGGCAGATGTTCGGGCGCGCATCGGCGTCGGCGAACCTGACGGACCGCGAGCAGGCCTTCAAGGAGCTGCTCATTGCCGAAGGCAGCGACTGGTTCTGGTGGTACGGCGACGACCATTCCTCCGATCACGACCTCGAGTTCGACGAGCTCTTCCGGCGCCATCTACGGAACGTCTATCAGATGCTCGGACAGCCGGTGCCCGAGGAGCTGTTCGCCAGCAACATCAGCACGAGCCATGTTCCGGTCTCCGTGGTGCCGCCGGTCGGCCTCATCACGCCCGTCCTCGACGGCCGATCGAGCAGCTACTTCGAATGGCTGCCGGCCGGGGTCGTTCAGACCGATGTGCCCTCCGGAACCATGACCGAGCATCGTGAGCCCGAGGTGCGCACCCTGCTGTTTGGATTCGACCTCGAGCGCCTGTATCTCCGTGTCGACCTGAACGGCCCCGCCGGGCAGAGGCTGGCGCAGGGCCTGCGCTGCAGCATCAACTTCACGACGCCTGCAGGCTACCGGCTGGTCCTTATGGCGACCGACCAAGGCGCGGCCGTGGAGCTGCACCAGAAGGGGTCTGACGGCACCTGGGCTCGCTGCCCCCATGCCACGCCCGCCGTGGCCGCAGGGGAGATTCTGGAGGCGGCGCTCCCATTCGCCGATCTTGGATTGCGGGCGAGCAACCCCTTCGCGTTCTTCGTCACCATTCACCACGCCTCGGTCGAGCTGGAACGCCACCCGGCGCACGGGCCCGTGGAGAGCCACGTGCCCGAACCCTTGCATTGGTAGATTGGGAGATTGGCGGAACTTCCACAGGGGCGTTTTCCTGGCTATTTCCCTTGAGTCTTATAATGGATGTTATGTTAACTAATCCCGCTGGGGACTCCCGACTCGTCGACTCCCCGGACTCGTCGACTCTGGACTCTGGACTCTTTATTCGTCCCTGAGCTCTTTCAGAATGGCTTCCAGCGCCTCTATCACTTCCTGGCGCGGGACGTTGCCCTTGCGGAATTTCAGCTTGAGGTTGAACGCTTTGCTTTCGGGCCTGTAGTTGAAGACGTACGCCTTCGGCCGACCCGGCTTCGGCTTCGCGAGATCCTGGCGGACCTCCGCGCGCGTCGCGCCGCCTTGACTGGCGATCTTCTCGACCAGCGCGGTCATTTTCTGTGGTGTCGGCTGCCTAACTATCTGAAGCAGCAATGACTTAGAGGCAATGTCGGCCAGCCGACAAAGGTTCTTGATCTCCTCGGGCATCGCGTTCAGGGCGAGCGACTCGGTAATCGACGTGCGGGACTTCCCGAGCTTCCTCGCGAGCGCTTCGTGGGTATACGCGCTCTTGTGCGCCAACTGGTGCAGCGCCTCAGCCTCTTCGAACGCTGTCAAGTCCTTGCGCTGAATATTCTCGACCAGCGCCAGCTCGATGACCTCCGCATCATCGACATCACGGATGACGACCGGAAGCTCGCGCAGCCCAACCTGGACGGCGGCCTGATAGCGGCGCTCCCCCGCAATAATCTGAAACCGGTCGCCGCGCGATCGGACGATGAGAGGCTCGATGACCCCCTTCTCGGCGACTGAGGCCATCAACTCTGAAAGATCGCCCATGACCTGTCGAGGCTGGTTGGGGTTCGGGTCGATGCGGTCGATCGGAATCTGCCGGCCAATCGGCGCGCCTGCAGAGGCCGCCAGGGCCTCTACGTAGTGCTCGTCGTGGCGCATGCGGACGGTTTCGGGGAGCCCTCGCCTAGGCACGGTCAATGACCTCCTCGCAGAGACTGTAGTACTCGCTCGCGCCCGTCGAGTCGGGCGCGTAGGTGAAGATCGACTCTTTGTAGGCCGGGCTTTCTTCGAGGCGGACGCTCTTCGTGATGACCGTCTTGAAGACTTTCCCACCAAACACCTTCTTGATTTGCATGCGGATGTCCTTCGCGAGCGACGTCCGCTTGTCGTGCATCGTGATGACGACCCCGAGAATCTGCAGCGACGGGTTCGGCCGCTGCCGCACCTTCTCGATGGTCTCCAGGAGGTCGTCGGTCCCCTCGAGCGCGAAATACGACGACTGAATCGGAATCAGCAGGTGCGTGGCCGCCACCAGGGCGTTCACCGTCAACAGCCCGAGCGTCGGAGGACAGTCGATGACGATGTTCGGGTACTGCTTGCGAATCGGCTCGAGCTTGTCCTTCAGGCGGAAGTGCGCGTCGATTTCGCCGATGAGCTTCGCCTCGAGTTTGGCGAGCGCGATCCGCGAAGGCGCCACCGACAGGTTCGGGACGGGCGACGGCATGATGATATCGGCCATCGTCACGGACGGCTCCGCGATGGCGTCGTAGACGCTGCGCTGGATGGTTCCCATGTCGAGAAACGACATCGTGCTGTTGGCCTGGGGATCGAGATCGATGAGCAGCGTCGGCTTCCCCCGCAGCGCCAAACCGGCGGCGAGGTTGATGGCGGTCGTGGTCTTCCCCACTCCACCCTTCTGATTGGCAATGGCAACAATCACAGTGGCGATGTCATTCTAGGGACGGGAGATGACGAAAGCAAGGATCCCCTACATCTTGTACTTCCCCAGCTCGTCCGGGTCCAGGTTCTCGAGCCATTTCTGAAGCCGGTCGGTGTCGGGCTTCTCGCCTGCAGGATCGAAGGGCTTCGCGTTGTCGATCACCGATTCCTCGACGAAGATCGGCGCGCGCGCCCGCAGCGCCAGCGCGATCGCATCGCTCGGGCGCGCATCGATCGCGACCGTCTCGCCGTTCACTTCGAGGTAGATGAGCGCAAAGAACGTGTTGTCCTTGAGGTCGGACACGACGATCTTGCGGACCGTGCCCTTTAGATCGGCGATGACGTTCTTCAGGAGATCGTGGGTCATCGGGCGGGGGGTGCTCACGTTCTCGATTTGCAGCGCGATCGCGTTGGCCTCGTAAATCCCGACCCAGATCGGCAGCACCTTCTGCCCTTCAGAATCGCGCAACAGGATGATGGGCATGTTGGTGACCGGATCGACCATCAGCCCCTTGATCGTCATTTCGATTTGCATGGCGCCCTGTCTGTAACGCTAGGCCTCGACACAGGCAGTGTCAAGCTGAAGTGCGGCTCCCGCGAGGCTGTACGCGCCGGCTCGCGTGATGCGCACCGGCACCGTTCGCCCCAACCACTCGCGCGGGCCTGGAAAGTTCACAACCGTGTTGCCGGACGTGCGGCCGGAGAGCTCCCAATCGCGGCGCCGGCTCACCGAATCCACCAGCACCTCCACGATCGAGCCGATTTCGGCGTCGTGCATCTCGACCTGGATGTCGCGCTGAAGCGCCTGCAGCGCCACGATGCGCCGCGTCTTGTCGGCGTCGCTGACATCTTCGGGATGCCGCTTCTGCGCCAGCGTATGCGGCCGCGGGGAGTACTTGAACGAGTACATGGTTTCGTACCGCACGGCTCGCGTCAGGCTCAGGGTCTCGTCGAAATCGGCGTCGGTCTCCCCAGGAAATCCCACGATCATGTCGGTCGTGAGCACGATGCCAGGCACCATGTCCCGGAGCGTGGCGACCAGATCGAGATAGCTCTCGCGCGTGTACCGGCGCCGCATGGCGGCCAGCACGCGCGTCGATCCGGACTGCACCGGCAGGTGGAAATGCTTGCAGACCTTCGGCAGGTCGCGCACGGCTTCGATGAGACGCGCCGGGACGTGCCGCGGGTGCGGGCTCGCAAAGCGGATCCGCTCGACGCCCGGCACCTCGTGCACCGCCTCGAGCAGCGCCGCGAAATCGCATGAGGGGTCATCAGGCGCCTGATAGTGGTTGACGATCTGCCCGAGGAGCTGCACCTCGCGATGCCCCTCGCCCGCCGCGTGACGCACTTCGTCGAGGATGTCGCGCTTCGGGCGCATCCGCTCGGCGCCCCGGGTATAGGGCACCACGCAGAACGAGCAGAACTCGTTGCACCCTTCGATGATCGTCACGTACGCCTTTACCGGATCGTGACGCCGCGCGATGCCGAGTGGAAACGACACATCTTCGTACGTGTTGACGTCGATGCGCGGCGCGGCATCCGCATCGGCTAGCGCGTGGCCGACCAGGGCCGGCAACTGCTTCAGGCTCTGGGTGCCGATGATGACGTCGATGAGGTTCGAGCGCTTGAGCATCGCGCCGGCTTCCTGCTGCGCGACACAGCCGGCGACGGCGACGACCGGCGTGCGCCCCGACTCCCGGCTGGCCTGGCGCACTTCGCCGAGGCGCGTGTAGAGCTTGTGTTCGGCCCCCTCGCGGACGCTGCACGTGTTGATGACGACGACGTCGGCGTCGCGCGGCTCTGCCGTCGCCTCATAACCAGCCTGCTCCAGCAGCCCCGCCATGCGCTCGGAGTCGTGAACGTTCATCTGGCAGCCGTACGTTTCGATGAAGTACTTCACGTTTTCGCTTTCGCCTTGCCGGCCTTCGCTTTTGTTTTTTGTTCGCTTTCGCCTAGTAGTTCCCGCGCGGCCGCGCGCGCGGCGTCCGTGGGCGCCGCTCCCCCAATCATACGCGCCAGCTCCTCAACCCGGCCTGCTTCGTCCAGCCGGACGACTTCGGTTTGCGTGCGTCCGTTCGTCACGCGCTTCGAGATATGAAAGTGCACGTGGCCGGCCGCCGCAATCTGCGGAAGATGGGTGATGCAGAGCACCTGGAACGAGTCGCCGATAGCCCGCAGCTTCTTCCCCACCACGTCGGCCACACGCCCGCCGATGCCGGCGTCGATTTCGTCGAAGATGAGCGTCTTTCCAGGAGCTCCTGCGGCCGCCAGCGTCCGGATGGCGAGCATCACGCGCGACAGCTCGCCGCCGCTCGCAATCCGCGCGAGCGGACGGAGGTCTTCCCCGACGTTGGCCGAGAGGTAACACTCCGCGACATCGATCCCGGTCTCGCTCCACGCCGCCTCGGCTGGCTCGGGCTCGAATCGCACGTCAAAGCGGGTGCGCCCCATCGCGAGCTCGCCGAGGAGCGCCTGAATGCGGCCGCCGAACTGCGTTGCCGCGTCACGGCGTGTGCGCGACAGGGCGCGCGCACGCCCCAGAAATTCGTCCCTGGCCGCTCGCGTCTCTGATTCGAGGCCCGCTCGCCGCTCGTCCGCGTTCTCCAGGGCCTCGAGCTGCCGAGACAACGCGTCGCGCTTCGCGATGACGTCGGCGAGCGCCGGGCCGTGCTTGCGTTTCAGGCGCTCGAGCAGCGCAAGCCGGTCTTCCACTTCCTGCAGCCGGGCGGGCGATGCGTCGATGGTCTCGCCGTATGCGCGCAGCATCTGTGCGAGATCTTCGAGCTGCGACTTGATGGCATCGCGCGCTTCGAGATGCGGCAGAAACGTGGGGTCTACTTCGGCCAGCTCGGCGATCCGCTTCCAGACCGTTCCGAGACGCGCAAGCGCGGCTTCGTCGCTGTCGTAGAGCGCCGCGTACGCGTCGCCTGACAGCCGCTGCAGCTTGTCGGCGCTGCTCAACACGCGCCGGGTCGTGTCGAGCTCCTGGTCCTCGCCGGGGCGCAGGCGGGCCTTCTCGAGCTCGCCGACCTGAAATTTCAGCAGGTCGAGCCGCGCCGCCTTTTCGCGCTCGTCCATCTGGAACGCGTCGAATTCCGACTGCAGGCGTTGCCATTCGCGATAGGCGGCGGCGACCTGCTCGCGCGCCGGCGCGAGGCCGGCGAACTCATCGAGCATCAACAGATGGCTGTGCGGATCGAGCAGCGTCTGGTGCTCGTGCTGTCCATGCAGCTCGACCAGCGGCGACGCCTGCTCGCCGAGCGACGCGGCCGTGACCAGGGTGTCGTTGACGAACGCGCGGCTTCGCCCCTGCGCGTTGATATCTCGCCGGACGATCAAATCATCGAATTCGGCCTGCACGCTGGCCATCTTCTCGCCCGTGCGGATGAGATCCGCGGACGCGCGGCCGCCCATGAGCAGGCCGACCGCCTCGACGAGCATCGATTTGCCCGCACCGGTTTCCCCGGTGAGGACGTTCAGGCCCGGCTCGAATTCAACCTGGACCGCATCGATGACGGCCAGGTGCTCAATGCGAAGGAAGCGAAGCATCGCTAAACGGAGAACTCCAATGCTACCATATGTTTGACAGCCGTTTGGACGCGTGGTACTCTGACCTCTCCGCGCTGTCCCAGCGGCGCATTATTGCCCGGAGGCTTGTTTGCGCACGCTCGGACACCTGCTGCTTGCCGCGCAGGTCGAAGGCGCCACTGCTCCACCCAATGCGCTCAGTGGTGGCTTCCTCGACCTCATCAAAGAGTCGTCGCTCATTTCTCAGTTCGTTCTCGCGATCCTGGTGATCTTCTCGATCGTGTCGTGGGGAATCATTCTCTACAAGCTCTGGACGTTCAACCGGATTCAGGCGCAGAGCTCGCGTTTTCTCGAGATCTTCCGCCGCAGCACGAAGTTCTCCGAAGTGCAGGCCGTCTGCCAATCGTTGAACGACAGTCCCCTCGTGGGAATTTTTCTCTCCGGCTACGCAGAGCTGAATCTGCAACTTCGCCAGGCCGCGGGCAGCGCACAGACTGCCACCGTGCCTGTCGCGCCGGCGTCGCGGCCCGTGCTGAAATCGCTGGTGTCGGTCGACCGCGCGCTGATGCGGGCGTCGAACGTGGAAACGAACAAGCTGGAGAAACACATCACGTTTCTCGCCACAACCGCCGCGGTGACGCCGTTCATCGGACTCTTTGGCACCGTCCTCGGCATCATCTCTGCCTTTCAGGGCATCGGCGCGCAGGGCTCGACGAGCCTCGACGTGGTGGCGCCCGGCATCGCTGATGCATTGATTGCGACCGCGGCCGGCCTGGCGGCGGCGATACCGGCGGTGTACTTCTACAACCTGCTGACGCAGCGCGTGAAGGGACTGGCATCCGAGATGGACGACTTCTCCCTCGAATTTCTGAACATCGTCGAGCGGAACTTCACGTAATGCCGAAAGTTCAATCCTTCGACCACGAGAAAGGCGGCCATTCGCGGCGCGGGCGCCGGACGTCGACCTCGCTGGCCGAGATCAACGTCGTGCCGCTCGTTGACGTGATGCTCGTGCTGCTGATCATCTTCATGGTGACGGCACCGATGATGCAACGGGGGCTGGAAATCAATCTTCCTGTCGCACGGAGAGGTCAGCCGATCAGCGCAGAGCCCGTGTATGTGACCTTGCCGCTGACATATCGGAAGGACAAGCATGTGGCGATCGGGCCGCTCGGCAAGGAAGAGCGCGTGCCGATCGACGTGCTCGGCGAACGCGCGAGGCAGGCGCTGGTGTCGCGGCAGACCAAGGAGGTGTTTCTCCGAATGGACGCCGGTGTCACCGCGCAGGATTTCGTTCACGTGTTCGATGTGCTGAAAGGCGGCGGCGTCGTGTCGATCGGCATCGTCGCCAATGATGCACCCGACGCGGTTCGGTGAGAGATATGGAAGCGGTCGTCAGCGACATTCTGCAGAGCCGAAAGCGCGAGCCCGGCGGGCTGAAAAAGACCGCCGCGATTTCGCTCGCCGCGCATGCCGCGGCGATTGCCGTCATGCTGACGGTCCCGAGCGTCATGCCGCGCGCCGCGCATCCGCCGAGAGTCATCATGAACGTCAGCCTCGGCGGGTCTCCCGGTCCGAGCACCGGAGGGATGCAGATGATCGGCGGGCGGCCCATTCAGGCCGCGCAGCCGTCGACCGATCCGCAGATCGCAAAACCGATACAGCCCTCTCTGGCGGCAACGCCGCCCAAGATGGTGTTGCCGGATCCAAAGCAGAAGCCGCGCACGCCGCCAAAGCTCACCGCGGCGTCTCAAGATCCGAAGGGCACCGCGGTTGGTAAGGGATTCGAAACACAAGCCGGCACCGCAAAGGTCGAGACGGGGGCGAAGGGCCAGGGATTCGGGCTGTCGAGCGGCGGCATGGGAGGCCAAGGCGGCGTCAAAGTCCCAGATGGCTTCTGCTGCATGGAATATATCTCTGACATGGTCGAGCGGATCAAAAGGAACTGGAACGAGAATCAGAGTGCCGCGGGCACGGTGGTCATGAGATACACGATCCAGCGAAACGGGCAGATTACGGATATCGAGGTCGGAACGTCGAGTGGAAGGCCTGTCCTGGATCTGGCGGCGCAGCGCGCGCTCATCAACACCCGCACCCTCGCGCCGCTGCCCGCAGCCTATTCGAGTCAGCGGTTACCGATCGAGCTCGAGTTTGTGTACATCAGATAAGGGCCACCATGAAGAACACGGTTCGAAATTTCTGCGTCGTGGCGGCCGGTCTCAGCGCGATGGCCATTCTGACGGCGCAGGCGCCGCCTGCATCGCAAGAGCCGCCGGCTCCCACGGGCGAGGCCGTCATCAGGACGACGATTCGGGGTGAACCGGGGGTGCCTCCGCACTATGCCGTCCCCGATTTCATCGCGCTGACGCCCGACAAGGAGACGGTTGACGCCGCAAAGCTGATCTCCGAAGTGTTGTGGGCCGACCTGGCGTTCGAGCGCGAGTTCGACATGATTCCGCGCGACACCTATCGCACGATCGAGCAGACGCAGACGACCGACACGATCGCGTTCGACCGCTGGCGCGAGCTTGGCGCCGACGGCGTCATCAAGGGATCGGTCAGGCGCACGGGCAACGTGCTGCAGGTCGAGATGCGTCTGTTCAACGTCCGCGCGCGCGCCGTGGCGGTGGGGCGCATCTACGACAACGTGACGCTCAGAAATCCGCGCGCGGTATCGCACACGATCTCGGACGAGATCCATCAGACACAGGCGAACCTTCGCGGCGTCGCCCGCACGAAGCTGACGTTCGTGTCCGACCGCGACAACGAGCGCATCATCGACACCGTCGAGCCGCGCAACGGCAAAGAGGTGTACGTCGTCGACTACGACGGCGCCAATTCGGTGCGCGTGACGACAAATCGACGGCTGAACGTCGCGCCGTCGTGGTCCCCCGATGGACGCAGCATCGCCTATACGGCGTACGCGCGCATCCAGCCGCAGATCATGGTGTCGAACGTCTACCAGGGGACGCGTGAGACGCTGACTGACGAGAAAACGGGGGCCTACTTCTCGGTGTTCTCGCCCGACGGCAGCCGCATTGCCTTCATGTCGCAGCGCGACGGCAATTCGGAGATTTACGTGATGAACCGGAACGGCTCAGGCGTGCGGCGCCTGACGAATAATTCGGCGGCCGAATCGACGCCGACATGGTCGCCGACCGGGACCCAGATCGCCTTCACCTCCGACCGATCGGGCTCGGCGCAGGTCTGGGTGATGGATTCCGAGGGACTCAACGTCCGGCGCATCACCTTCGGCGAATCGTGGGCCGACAAGGCGACGTGGTCTCCAGCGCCCTTCAACGAGATCGCCTATGCGGGGCAATCCGGCCCCGGCTACGACATCAGGATTTTTGATGTCGCCACCGGCCAGACGCGCACGATCACGGATGGCGTCGGCACCAACGAAAGCCCGGCGTTCTCCCCCAACGGCAGGCACATTGCCTTCATGTCGACCCGGCTCGGTAAGATGCACATCTTTACGGTCGCGCGCGACGGCAGGGGCCTGCGGCAGATCACGCGCGCCGGCAACAACACGTACCCTCACTGGTCGAATTGAACATGAGGCAACAACACTTATGAGACTGAAATCACTGCTCTGCATCTGCCTTGTGCTGCTGATGGGCGCCGCGGGGTGCAAGAAGGCGCAGCCGCCCGTGGCGCGGCCGACGCCGCCCGCTCCTCCGCCGTCGGGCACGGCCACGCGGCCGCCCGATCCGCCGGCGCCGATGCGCGAGCCGATGCCGCCCCCGCCGCTGCCGAGCGACGACGTGTCGGGCCGATCGCTGGACGATTTGAACCGCGATTCGCCGCTGCAGCCGATTTTCTTCGACCTCGACAGCTCCGACGTCAACGACCCCGGGCGCGGGATACTGCAGGCGAACGCCGGGATCCTCAAGAAGTACCCGACATGGGTGATTACGATCGAAGGACACTGCGACGAGCGCGGAACGGCGGAGTACAATCTGGCTCTTGGCGAGCGTCGCGCGGTCGCGGCGCGCACGTATCTGGTGTCGCTCGGCGTCGATGCGGGGCGGCTGCGTACCGTCAGCTACGGCAGCGAGTTTCCGTTCGATCCGGCGCACCAGGAAAGCGCGTGGGGCCGCAACCGCCGCGCGCACTTTGTGATTACGGCGAAATAAAGGGAGACAGATCCCATGACCATTTCAATCACGACGACACGTGCTGCCGCTGCGTTCGCGCTCGCGTACGTGGTGCTCACGCCCGCGGCTCCCGCGGCCGCCGATCGTGAGCATCAGCAGATCATGGCGGACCTGCGCATGCTGCAGGAGCAGACGCAGCAGCTGCAGGCGCTGATGACGGATCTGGGCGAGGCGCTGAAGGCCGTCAATTCGCGCATCGAGGATCAAACCTCGCTCGAGCGCAAGGCGTTCGCGGACGGCAAGGTGCAGAGGGACACGATGTCGGGCGATCTTCGCATCGTTCGAGAAAAGGTCGACGAGACGAACGTGCGGCTCGGCACCATCGCGCAGGAGCTCGAGTCGCTCCGCGACGCGATGCCGCAACCGGGGGCGTTTCAGCCGCCGCCCGTGAGCGATGCGGATGCGGCACTTGGCGCCACGCCAGGGGGGGCGACGCCGCCGCAGAACACGGCCGCGACGCCGCCAGGCCCGCCAGGCGGCGTGAATTCGCAGCGCCTGTTCGATGGGTCCTACGCGGACTACAGCGTCGGCAATTACTCGCTGGCAATAGACGGATTCGGACAGTACCTCCGTTCATTTCCCAAGGGCACGCGCGCGCACGAAGCGCAGCTCTACATCGGCGAAGCGCTGGCGTGGGAAAAGAAAGACATGGACGCCGTCGCCGCCTACGATCGCGTGATCGCCGACTACCCAGGCTCGGCGTCCGTGCCGATGGCCTATTACAAGCGCGGGATGGCGTTCTATCGCCTCGGCGAGACCGCCCGCGCGCGAGAGTCGTACGAAGCCGTCCTTAAACAATTTCCGGATTCACAGCAGGCGGTCCTGGCCAAGCAACGGCTCGAAGGGTTGGATCGTCCGGCGACACGGTAAACGACAACACGATAGACGGTGAACGGGAGCGAAGCAGCATATGGGAAGCGTGAACAAAGTCATTCTCGTCGGCAACCTCGGGCGCGACGCTGAGCTGCGCTACACGCCGGGCGGCGCGGCCGTCTCGACGTTGAATCTCGCGACCACCGAGGTCTTCAAGGATCGCGAAGGCCAGAAGAAGGAAGACACGCAGTGGCATCGCGTGATTCTGTGGGGCAAGACGGCCGAATCGCTGCAGGACTACCTGACGAAGGGTAAACAGATCTACGTCGAGGGAAAACTGCAGACGCGGAAATGGAAGGACAAGGACGGCAACGACAAGTACACCACAGAAGTGCGCGGCGATCGCGTCGTGCTGCTGAGCGGCGGAGGCCGCGGTGACGGCGCCGGCCGCGGCGACAGCGCCGGTCGCGGCGAAGGCGGCGGACGCTCGACGCCGGCCGCGGCAGCGGACGAGTTCGGCCACGCCGAGCCGGGCGGGTCGGTGGAGCTTACTGACGACGACATTCCTTTCTA
>CAYHHH010000016.1:49810-54444 GCA_964356125.1 uncultured Bifidobacteriaceae bacterium
ATTCACGTCGTGCGGCCGTACCGATCTTCAAGCCGCACGACATCATCCAGCTCCGGCGTCGAGACTTCGAAGATGTCGCAGTCTTCGATGGCGGTCATGCGGTGTACCGTGTGCGGGGTGATGTGAATGCTCTCGCCGGGGAGCATCTCGCGCGTTTCGAGCGCGTCGATCGTGCCGATCTCGAAGAGCATCTTCCCTTTCCACAGAAAGATCGTCTCGTCCTTGACGTTGTGGTACTGCAGGCTGAGCGCGTGCCCGGCCTTCACGTGCAGCACCTTCCCCACGTAACGCTCGGTTTTGGCCCAGTGCAGCTCGTGGCCCCAGGGTTTGTCGACTTTAGTGACGCTCAAGCATCCTCCGCTTCGTCAGCGCGTCGGTGAGGAACTGCTCAATCTCCGGCGCGGTTTCGAGTGTGAGCGCGCGGGCGGCCACCAGGCGCAGCTCGCGCGCATCCATTTCCTGAATCACCTGGCGCGCGACGGGGATCGCCGCCGGCGTCATGCTGAATTGCACCAGCCCCATGCCGACCAGCAGCGCGAGCACCGCGGGGTCCGACGCCATTTCGCCGCACACAGACAACGGCACTTTTTGCTTCGCGGCCGCGCGGCGGATGTGCCGGATCAGGCGAAGAATGGCCGGGTGCAGCGGCTCGTACAGATGCGACACGCGCTCGTCCGTGCGATCGACCGCCAGGCAGCACTGAATGAGATCGTTGGTGCCGATGGTCAGAAAGTCGGACTCGGCCGCGAGCAGGTCGGCCGTGAACGCGGCGGACGGCACTTCGATCATCACGCCGACCTGGAGCGCGCCGGATGACAGTCCACGCGCCTGAATCTCCTGGCGCGCCTCGGCCAGCACGCTTCGCGCCTCGCGCAATTCCTCGATGCCCGAGACGAACGGGAACATCACACGCAGGTCGCCATGCGCCGCGGCGCGCACCAACGCGCGCAACTGCGCGCGCAGCAGCTCGCGGCGCTTCAGCGTGAGCCGGATCGAGCGCAGGCCGAGGCGGCTGCGCGGCACCTCGTATGCGCTCGCCCACAGCGTGTCGCGACGGTGCTCGCCGCTGGCGAGCTGATCCTCGTCGATGTCGAACGTGCGCACGGTGACAGGCGCCGGCCGCACGTCCTCGATCAGCTGGCGGTACATGTCGTACTGCATGTCTTCAGTCAGCTCGTCCGCGGGACGGCCGGCCAGCAGCAGCTCCGACCGAAAGAGACCGATCCCTTCGGCGCCTTGCGACATGGCGAACGTTGCGTCACCGAGCAAATCGACGTTAGCCTCGACGCGCATGTCAACGCCGTCCGTCGTTTTCAACGCGACGCGCGTATACGGCTTCCCGCCTCCGCCGCGGCGGGTCGCGCCAGAGCTCGCCTGCATCACGCGAGCGGCGGCGGAGAGCCGGACCAGCTCAGCCGGCGGATCGATCGCAACCGTGCCCTCGTCGCCGTCGACGACGATCAGGGTGCCGGGCAGGATGCGAGCGCTCGCATCGTGCAGCCCCACGACGGCGGGCACATGCAGCGAGCGCGCAAGGATTGCCGTGTGGTACGTGCGGCTGCCCGCGTCGGTGATGAAGGCCTGAAACTTGGTCCAGTCGAGCTGCGCGGCAATCGACGGCGGCAGCTCATCGGCAACAAGGATGCACGGCGCTTCGCACTCGCCGAGCACGTCGCGGAATCCCGACCCGCCGGGCGTGAGATTCATGCGCAGGCGGCCGACCACGTCCGCGAGGTCCCCCTTGCGCTCGCGCAAGTAGGCGTCCTCGACGCCGTCAAAGATCGCGCCGAGATGATCGAAGACCTGCTGCAGCGCCCATTCGGCGTTGACGCGCTGCTCGGCGATGATCGAGGCCGCGCGCGGCAGCAGCATCGGATCGTCCACCATGAGCCGCTGCGCCTCGAACAAGGTGCCGAGATCGCGGCCAGGGAGACGCAGTTGAATGCGGTCGAGCTGCTCCACCGACCGCCGCCGCGCATCTTCGAGCCTCGCAATCTCGGCGTCGATGCGTGAGGCCGCGATGGAAAACCGCAGGACCTGCGCGCGCTGAATCAGGACCACCGCACGCCCGGCTCCCACACCGCCCGATACGCCGATACCGCTCAGGCGCTGCACGTGTCCTCGCCGAATCCGGTCTCGATGAATCCGCACAGCGCATCGAGCGCCGCCTGCTCGTCTTCGCCGTCGGTCGACACGCGCAGCACGGTGCCGGTGGCTGCCGCCAGCAGAAGGATCCCCATGATGCTGTTCCCATCCATCGTCTGCGTGCCGCGCGAGACTTTCACATGCGACTGAAACCGCGACGCGAGATGGACGAACCGCGCCGCCGCCCGCGCATGCAGCCCCAATTTATTTGCAACCGTGACAGATCGCGACAGCATGCACCTCTCGCACCTAACGCACCTCTCGCACCTAGCGGTCCCCACGCGACCCACGAACCCCACGCGCCCTACGCCCCCGTCTTGACTTCGGCGTGCAATAAATCCGATGCGACCCAGATGGCGTTCCGGCCGACTTCGCGCATCTCGCGTGCGACGCCCAGCAGGTCGGACGAGCTTTGCACATGCGCGAGCTTGATGAGCATCGGCAGGTTGACGCCGGTGATGATCTCGACACGGTTGGCCTGGAGAAACGTCAGGCCGAGATTCGACGGCGTACCGCCGAACATGTCCGTCAGGATCAGCACGCCGTCCGCGCCCTGCAAACGCGCGATCGCGCCGGAGATCGCCTCGCGCGCGACTGTCGGATCGTCGTGCCAGCCGATCGACACCGCCACGAACTGCGGCAGCGCTCCTACAATGGCTTCCGCCGCGCTCACAAGCTCGTTGGCAAGCTGCCCATGGGTTACGACAATCACACCAATCATGTGTACCTCTCTGAAAGGGGTAAGGGGAAAGGGGTAAAGGGTAATTGCCCCTTACCCTTCGCCCTTTGCCCCTTTCAGGTTCTATTCATGCGTTATGTCCCGATGGTGCACGCGCACGCGCGAGCCCGGAACCCCTCCGAGCGTTTTGCGCAGCGCCTCGGCAATCATCACCGATCGATGCCGTCCGCCCGTACAGCCGATGCCGATCGTCAGATAGCTCTTGCCTTCGGCGACGTACTGCGGAATCAGAAACTTCAGAAGGTCGTTCAACCGCGACAGCAGTTCTCCCGTCGCGCGGCTGTCCTCCATAAACTGTACGACTGCACGATCTCGGCCGGTTTTCGGGCGCAGCCGCGGCACGAAATGGGGATTCGGCAGAAAACGTACGTCGAACACGAGATCTGCGTCCATGGGAATGCCGTGCTTGAAGCCAAAACTCACCAGCGTGATCGCCAGCCTGCCGCTCTGCCCTTTTCCGTCTCCCGACGAAAACGCAAACGTCTTGAAGGCCTGGCGCAGCTGGTGCACCGTAAGATCCGACGTGTCGATAATGTGGTCCGCGATCGTGCGGATGGTGTTCATCCGACGCCGCTCCGTCTTGATGCCCTCCGACGCGGAGGAATCAGGCGCCAGCGGATGCGGCCTTCGCGTCTCGCTGAAGCGGCGCACGAGCGTTGCGTGCGTCGCTTCGAGGAAGATCAGGGCCGGATTGAGCCCTTTCATGCTGCGCAGCTTCCGGTACGCTTTTGGGAATTCAGCCAGAAAGTTCTTCTCGCGGATGTCCACCACGATGGCCACACGCGCGATGCCTTCGCGGCGCACGAGCTCCGCAAGCGTCGGAATGAGCGTCGTCGGGATGTTGTCGACGCAGAAATAGCCGAGGTCTTCGAGCGCGCGGATCGCCTGCGATTTGCCCGAACCCGACAGCCCGGTCAGCACGATGAATCGGGGCTGGTGAGCCGCCGCCCGAGCCACAGTGGAGCGCGCCTTCACTGTGCTTCTCCCGGGTCAGGCAACTCGTCGATCTCCGATTCGTCGATGTCGTCGAGCCCGGCGATCTGCAGAAGGAGTTTGCCGACCGTGACCATTACTTTCTCGCGGGGGCCGCTCGCTTGGCGGTGCTCATGCGCGCTTACGCGACCGTGGGGCGCGCACTGCGGCGGGCGGCAGCGTGCGCACGGACGCGGCGGCCCGCTTGCGCTCCTGCCGCTTCCCTTTCACCGTCTCCGCCTGCTGCAGCACTTTATTGACCGCCGCGGTCAGCGCGGTGCTCCACGTCTGCGTCGTGCCGACGCCGGCCAGCATGTGATTCTGTCGCGCGTGCACGACCAGTTCCGCCACGAAACGTTTTTTCTCGCGCGACAGCACGACCTGCGCAGACATGAGCGACTCGCCGAATCGCCGCTCGAGCTTTGCCAGTCTTGCTTCGACGAGTCGTCTGAGTGTGGGAGTGATGTCTACCTGTCGGCCGGTCAGCAATAAACGCATGGACTCAATCAGTACAGCACCTTGCGCTGGTTGGAAGTGGAAATCTTCAGCTCCTCGCGATACTTGGCGATCGTGCGCCGCGCCAGCACGAGCCCTTCGTGCTGCAGGATGCTGACGATCTTCGAGTCGCTCAGCGGCTTGCGCGGGTCTTCGGCCTCGATGATCTTGCGGATGCGCTGCTTGATCGTGACCGATGAGACGCTTTCGCCGTAGGAGCTGCTGATACCGCTGTGGAAGAAGTACTTCATCTCGAACACGCCTTGCGGCGTGTGCATGTACT
>CAYHHH010000017.1:0-422 GCA_964356125.1 uncultured Bifidobacteriaceae bacterium
CCGTTCGGCCCGAGCAGGCCGACCGCCCCCGCGGGGAACGAGGCCGAGACGTCGGACAGCGCCCACTGGGTGCCGTACCGCACGCCCACACGCTCGAGGACCGCAACGGACTCTGACATTACCTGTCTATACGAACAGGGCGAAAGACCTGTTCCCCTGGGATTAGGGATTGGGGATTTGGGATTAGGCTGCGGTGGCACAGGGCTTTAGCCCTGTCCTCAGAGCCCCAGCACATCGCGGCGCTCCCGCATGAACCCGATCACGTTGGTGATGTGCTCCTCGATCGTCAGGCCGAGCTCTTCGGCGCCCTTGCGGAGGTCGTCGCGGCTCACGCCTTTGGCGAACGCCTTGTCCTTCATCCGCTTGACGACCGAGGGCGCCTCGAGATCCTGCACGCTCTTCGACGGCCGCACGAGCGCGGC
>CAYHHH010000017.1:432-30090 GCA_964356125.1 uncultured Bifidobacteriaceae bacterium
ATCTCATCGCAGGCGAAGAGCGTGTGCTCGAGTGTCGATTCGCGCGGCGTGTTCGTGTGCTCCCCGTGCGACAGGATTGCGCGGACGACGAGCTCAGGGCATCCGCGGCTGCGCAGAATCTCGGCGCCCCGAAACGGATGGTCCTTCAATTCTGGATAGAGCTCGTAGTCGAAGTCGTGCAGCAGCGCGACGGCGCCCCACGCTTCTTCGTCTTCGCCGAACCGCCGCGCGTATCCACGGACCGCGGCCTCGACGGCGAGCGCGTGCTTGCGCAGGCTCTCGCCCTTGGTGTGCTCGGTGAGGATGTTCCATGCGTTTTCGCGAGTCAACTCAAACATCGATGCTCCAAGGCTGGTCGGCTATTCCTCTGTGGGCCGTGCGGCCCGGTGCGACATCCTGGTGATGAACGGCCGTGGCGCCAGGCGCGCCGCGACCGGAATCAGCTTGTTGCGCAACCCAGGAATCGCGACGGCTTTGCCTTTCATCATGCCCTCGTAGCCGACGCGCGCCACGCGCGGCGCGTCCATCACGTACGCGTCGAACAAGCGCGAGCGCTGCGACCCCGCCCGCACCTTGAATTCCGATTCCGTCGGCCCCGGACACAGTGTCGTCACCGTGATGCCGCTCGCCTTCAGCTCGTAATCGATGGCCTGGGACCACGACAGAAGAAACGCCTTCGTCGCGAAGTAGACCGACATCCACGGCCCTGGCAGGAACGCCGCAATCGATGCCACGTTCAGGATGCGCCCGCTTCGGCGCGCGATCATCGACGGCAGAAACCGCTTCGTGACATCAACAACCGACGTCACGTTCAGCTGAATCATCTTCAACTCGGCATCGAGATCGGTCGTCGCAAACTTTCCGTACAGCCCGACTCCCGCGTTGTTGACGAGATAGTGCACGTCGAGGCCGAGGCCGGTGACCGTCTCGTGCAGCCGGCGCGCGCCCTGCGGATCGGTGAGATCTTCCGGAAGGCACACCACATCGACGCCGAACTGCGTCTGGATGGCGCGGCCGCGCGCCTCGAGCTTCTCGCGGTTGCGCGACACCAGAATGAGATCGTGCCCGTGCGCGGCGAAGACGTCGGCCAGCGCCGCGCCGATGCCGACCGATCCGCCCGTAATCAGCGCTCTCGTGTGTCCCATTGATGCGTCCTCGCGATGGCGATAGCCTTTTCGATGACAGACGAGGCTTTCGGTGTGAGCCGGAACCGCGCGAGGTCGTCAGGATCGACGAGCTCGGCCGCCGCGACATCGGATCCGTGCGCCAGCGTACCCGCAATCGGGCGGCACAGGTAATCGATGAGCACGTAGTGATAGCGTACCTTGCGCTCGGGATCGAGCAGGATGCGATCGAACACGTCGACGACGGGACCAACCTCGATTTCCAGCCCGGTCTCCTCGAGCATTTCCCTGGCGAGCCCACCCTCGAGCGTCTCGCCGAGCTCCAGGCGGCCGCCAGGCAGGCTCCACTGCCCCGCCAGCGGCTCGAAGCGCCGCTTCACGAGCACGACCTTCCCATCCTGCATGATGACCGCGCCGACGCCGACAATCGGCTGGCCGGGGTACTGCCGCGACGGGCGTGTCGCGTTCACCGGCACGACGTCTTCTTCAACCTGGAAGCTCAGCGGATGCAGCACGCCGCGCTGGCGCCGGATGTGGCCGTTCTCGATCCAGAACTCGTCGTAGCCGGCGCTCGTCGCGATATCGCCGCTCTCGGGGTCCTTCTCGCGCCCGCGCCATTCGGCGTACATCGCGCCGGTCTCGACGCGCGCGATCATCCGCACGTGGCGCTGCGCCGAGCGCGCAATCAGGCCGGCGATCTCCCCGCACACGGCCTCGCGCCCCTGCCGAACGACGGCGCCGAAATCGTTCGTCGCATCTTCGTGATACATCGCGCCGAGGCTGTCGATGTCCCCCGCGTTGAACGCCTGGAACCATCTGCGGACCAGCTCAAAGGGATCGGTCATAAACTGTTTGAGGTATTTTACGTGCATGAAAGCACTTACAAAGTATTTGACGCTGAACATTCCTTCGAAAATGGCGTTTCGCAACATCACACCCGACGTGGACGAGGCGGTGCGCGCCAGCGGCGTCCAGGAAGGCCTGGTGCTGGTGAACACGATGCACATCACCGCCTCGGTGTTCATCAACGACGACGAGCGCGGCCTGCACCACGACTTCGGCAAGTGGCTCGAGGATCTCGCGCCGTTCAATCCCGATCCGGATCACTATCACCACAACCGCACCGGGGAGGACAACGCGGACGCCCACCTGAAGCGCCAGATCATGGGACGCGAAGTGGTGGTCGCCATCACGAAGGGAAAGCTCGACTTCGGCCCGTGGGAGCAGATCTTCTATGGGGAATTCGATGGAAGCCGCAACAAGAAGGTGCTCATAAAAGTGATTGGGGATTAGGGATTGGGGATTAGGGATTGGGTCTGAACGCGCGAACACGCGTGATACCCGTCGCAGAGCTAATCCCGAGTCCCCAGTCCCTAATCCCTACAGCGCGAGACTTGGATCGGCGTTCAGGTCGAGCGAGGCTCGTTTGCCGGCGTGAAAATTTCTGAGGCCGGCGGCGGCGATCATCGCGGCGTTGTCGGTCGAGAGCGAGATGGCCGGCACGTACGCGGGAAAGCCCAGTCGCGCCGCGCGATCGGCAAAATCCTTTCGCAGCCGCGAGTTCGCCGACACGCCACCCGCAATTCCGACGCTCTGCGCGCCGTAGCGATCCGCGGCCTCGAACGTGCGGTCGAGCAGCGCGTTGACGGCCACCCGCTGGAAGCTGGCGCCGATGTCGTCGATCTCCGCATCGGTCAGCGGTCCGCCGTGCCCGGTGCGCTGACGCACGTGGCGCAGGACGGCGGTCTTCAATCCGCTGAAGCTGAAATCCAGGTCGCCCGTCAGGGTGGGATCGTTGCGATCGGCGTGCGTCATGCGCGCCGCCGGCAGCGCGATCGCCTGGTCATTTCCGTCGCGCGCACGCGTGTCGATAATCGGTCCGCCCGGGTATCCGAGCCCGAGCAGCTTGGCGACCTTATCGTACGCCTCCCCCGCCGCATCGTCTCGGGTCTTGCCAACGCGCACGTAGGAGCCGGGCTCGTTCACGACGTACAGACTCGTGTGCCCGCCGGAGACGACCAGCGCGACGAGCGGCAGCGGCAGATCGCCGTGCTGCAGGAACAACGATTCGATGTGGCCGGCAAGATGGTGCACCGCGACGAGCGGCCGGTTCAGCGAGAGCGCGAGCGACTTCGCGAACGAGACGCCCACGAGCAGCGACCCGACAAGGCCGGGGCCCTGCGTCACCGCAATCGCGTCGAGATCCGTGAGATCTGTCTTCGCCGTGTCCAGCGCCGCGCGAACGACGCCGCAGATGTCGCGAATGTGCTGACGCGAGGCGAGCTCGGGCACGACGCCGCCCCACTCGGTATGGATGGCCGCCTGCGAGGCCACGATGTTCGACCCGATCGTCCACGCGCCGTTCGTCTCCGAGACGACGGCCGCGGACGTCTCGTCGCACGACGTCTCGATACCCAGCATCAGCATAAAAGGGGTCGGGAGGGGTTTTCCGGAGAGTGGCGTGGAAAACCCCTCCCGACCCCTTTATCCATTATTGACGAGGATCGGCAGCGACTCGGCGTATGGCGGCCTGGCGATGCCGCGCTCGGTGATGATGCCCGTCACGTACTTGTGCGGTGTCACGTCGAAGGCGGGATTTCGCACCTTCACATCCACGGGCGTCATTCGCGAGGGGCCCACGTGCGTGACTTCTTTTGCGCTCCGCTCCTCGATCGGAATGCCGCTGCCGTCGGCCGTCGCGAGATCGATCGTCGAGATGGGCGCCGCCACGTAGAACGGGATGCCGTGTTCCTTCGCGAGCACCGCGACCGTGTAGGTGCCGATCTTGTTCGCGACGTCGCCGTTGGCCGCGATGCGATCGGCGCCGACCACGACGAGATCGATCTGGCCGCCACGCATCAGCGCTCCGGACATGTTGTCGGTGATGACCGTGGTGTCGATGCCGTCGCGCATCAGCTCCCACGCCGTCAGCCTCGCCCCTTGCAGAAAGGGACGCGTCTCGTCGGCAATCACCGCCACCTTCTTGCCCTGCCCGACGGCACCACGAATGACGCCAAGCGCCGTGCCGTATCCAGCGGTGGCCAGCGCTCCGGCGTTGCAGTGCGTCAGCACGCGCGCCCCGTCTGGCACCACCGTCGCGCCGAATTCCCCCATCGCCTTGCAGCTGGCGAGGTCTTCGTCGTGAATCAGGCGCGCCTCGGCGGCGAGCGTGTCTTTGATCTGATCGACCGACTGTCCTGACGAAGCCGCTTCGGCGAAGACGCGCTTCATGCGATCGATCGCCCAGAAGAGATTCACCGCGGTCGGGCGGGTGTCCGCCATCATCTCGCACAGCCTGTAGAACTCGCCGGCGAGCTTCGTCGTCCCGGTCGCCGTACTTTGCCGCACGCCGAGCGCCAACCCCATCCCCGCCGCGACGCCGATCGCGGGCGCTCCGCGAATCACCATGGTCTTGATGGCCTTCGCCACGTCCTTGGCGCTCTTGCACGTCACATAGATCTCAACGCCCGGCAGCTTGCGCTGATCGATCATGACGACACCTTCGTCGTTCCATTCAATAGTCGGCAGCATGTGGGTTGATGATACCTCTGTAACTAAAGATCTAAAGATCCCTAGATCTATAGATCTCTAGATACGCGCGCGCGTCACTCTATGAAGCGCGCATCAAACGGATGCGGCAGCAGATCCTTCAGCTGGTGCGTCGTCTTGATCTCCTTCAGGTCGGCGAGGATCACTTCGATGTCGCCGGCGAACTCCCACAGCATCTGGCGGCACGCGCCGCAGGGGGAGGTGGTCTGCGACGTGTCCGAGACGATCGCAATGCGCTTGAAGGAGCGATACCCTTCCGAGAGCGCCTTGAAAATCGCGACGCGCTCGGCGCACATCGTGAGGCCGTAGGTGGAGTTCTCGATGTTGCAGCCGGTGATGATGCGGCCGTCGGCGGTTTCGAGCGCGGCGCCGACCTTGAAATCGGAGAATGCCGCCATCGCGCGGTCGCGCGCGATGCGCGCGGCGTGCACGATATTCGGCTGCAGGGACTTGTCCTGGCCGTCGGATGTTCCCGGAACGCTGTCGCCGAAGGTGATCGGCAGCGGCTCGATCACCCGGCGAGGGCCGGCGCGCCGCCCGGCGACACGTTTTTCCGGTCCACTGAACGACACGCGCTCGGCGCGCCGGTCGCCGTTCGCCCGCCGATCCGTCACGTGCCGGCGTTCCTGCCAGGGTCCCGCGGCCGTGAGCCCCACTTCGACGGCCCACGCGACGTCGACCAGCGGCGTCGACTTCAGATGTCTCGCCATGTCGCGGCGAAGGTCCCTGATCTCGTTATCGACTTCCGCGCTCGAGGCGGCGTCGGCGTTGCGCCAGATACGGATGTCGTAATAGCGGCGCGGATGCGATCCGTCCTGAAGGAGCTGGTTGGTGCCGTAGCCCTTGCTGCGTACCAGCGCCTGCAGTTGTCCCGTCAGCGCGAGAAACTCGCGCTCCTTGCCATCGCTCACTTCCAGCGCGACTACTGAAACAACAGATTGATCAGCCACTCCACTCCTCAAATTCGAGCAATGACGCCCTTCAACAGCGCGATGAAGGTATCCCTGACCCGCCTCGCCGTCTCGATGACCTCGCCATGGTTCAGCCGGGCTCCCATGCGCGGCAGCCGCGCATGGGACCCGAGCGGCTGCGGCAGCACGCCGGCGGCACAATTCGTAATGCACGAGATGCCCAGCACGTCGATGCCCATGTGACGGGCCACGATCGCTTCGGGCACGGTCGACATGCCAACCGCATCGGCGCCGATCGTGCGGAGATACCGCACCTCGGCAGGCGTCTCGTACGAGGGCCCGTGGCACGCGACGTACACGCCGTGACGCAGCGTCAATCCCTGCGCGGCCGCCGTCTCATCGGCAAGCCGGCGCAGCCGCGGTGAATATACATTCGTCAGGTCAGGAAACCGAACGCCAAATCGCTCGTCGTTCGGCCCCACCAGCGGGCTGCTGCCGAGCAGGTTGATGTGATCGTCGATCACCATCAAATCGCCGGGCGTGAAATCCGCGTTGATGCCGCCGGCCGCGTTCGTCAGAATGACCGCCTTCACGCCGAGCGCGCCGAGGACGCGCGTCGCAAACGTCACCGTTCGCAGATCGTGCCCCTCGTAGAAATGCGCGCGGCCCGAGAGCGCGATGATCGGCGTCCCGGCGGCCCCGCCGATGACGAGCCGCCCCTCGTGGCCGACGACGTTCGAGGCCGGCCAGTATGGGATCTCGCTGTAGGTCATCGCCGTGGCAGTCTCGAGGGTCGACGCGAAACCGCCGAGCCCCGATCCCAGCACGACAGCCGTGGTGGGAACGGGCCCCGACTTCGATCGAATCAGCGCCGCAGCGCTCTGCACCTGCGCGTAATACGACGTCGCGCTCACCGTTCTTTCTCGTAGGGCTGGCCGAGCGCGCGCGGCGGGCGGGACTGGCCGATGAAGCCGGCCAGCACGACCATCGTCAGCACGTAGGGCACCATCTGGATGAACTGTACTGGAATGTCTTCTCCCGATGGCAATTTAACGACGCCCTGCATCTGGATGGTAATCGCTTCCGTCAGCCCGAAAAAGAGGCACGCCACGAGCGTCTGCACGGGGCGCCATTTGCCGAAGATGAGCGCCGCCAGCGCGATGAAGCCGCGCCCAGACGTCATATTGCGCGTAAACAGCGACGACTGCCCGATGGAGAGGTACGCGCCGCCGAGCGCGGCAAGCGCGCCCGACAGCAGCACGCCGCTGTATCTGATCTTCGCCACGTCGAGCCCGGCCGCGTCCGCGGCGCCAGGATTTTCGCCGACGGCGCGAAGACGAAGGCCGAACGGCGTCCGATAGAGCACGTACCACGCGAGCGGCACGCACGCGAACGCCATCACAATCGGCGCGCGCGGAAGCAGGTTCTCGATCGGAATCTGAGGCGTGGATCCCGATGACAGAAAGAACGCGCCGCTCAGGAATCCCGGCAGCCCGATCATCAGGATGTTGATCGCGGTGCCGACCACCACCTGATCCGCGCGGTACCGAATACAGGCGACCGCGTGAATCAACGCAATCAGCACACCGGCGCCCATTCCGGCGACGAGACCGACCCATGGGCTGCCGCTCGCATAGGTGATGGCGGCCGCGGTGAACGCGCCCGCGAGCATCATTCCCTCGAGCGCGATGTTGATGACGCCCGAGCGCTCGGAGAACATCCCGCCGATCGCCGCGAGAACGAGCGGCGTCGACAGGCGGATCGTGGAGAAGATCAACGCGATCGTGAAGATGTCAGCCATCTTTCAATGGGTTCACGAAAAAACGCCTCGGCGGCGACGAACAGAATGATCGTCGCCTGCAGAATCTGGACGATGTCCTTGGTGACGTGTTCGGTGAAGGCGTCGACGGGAACACCGCCGCGCGTGAGTACCGCAAATAACAGCGCCGCGAAGATGACCCCTGCCGGATGATTGCGCCCGAGCAGCGCGACGGCAATGCCGGTGAAGCCATAGCTGTCGGAGAAGCCGTCGTAGTAGCGATGGCGATAGCCGAGCACCTCGTTGATGCCGACCATGCCCGCCAACCCGCCCGAGATGGCCATCGCGAGCACAATCTGGCGGCGTACCGAGATGCCGCCATACTCCGCCGCCGACGGGTTGCTGCCGGTCGCGCGCAGTTCGTAGCCCCATTTCGTCTTCCACAGGAACACGTACACGAGCGCGCTCGCCGCCAGCGCCAGGAGAAACGACACGTTCAGCGGAATGCGCAGCGGGAGGCCGGGAATGAATTCCCCAAGTCTCGGAATGAACGCGTTCGCGGAAATCTCCGCGGTCTGCATGATCGGATCGCCGGGCGTCCGATAGTGATACTGCGTGAAGTAGCTCGCGAGCGCGACCGCGATGAAGTTCATCATGATCGTGTTGATCACTTCGTGCGATCCGAAGCGCGCCTTCAGCAGGCCGGGAATCGCGCCCCATGTCGCGCCCGCCGCCATCGCGGCCGCGAAGCAGAGCGGCACGAGCACCAGCGCGGGCAGCGATCCGAGCGTTATGCCGACCCATGCTGTCGCGAACGCCGCGATGTAGAGCTGCCCTTCCGCGCCGATGTTCAGCAGGCCGGCGCGGAACGCGACGGAGACGGCAAGGCCGGTGAAGATGAGCGGCGTCGCGAGAAAGAGGGTGTAACCGATGCCGTCGGGCCACCAGAGCGCGCTGCCGATGAGCAGCCGGTAGGTCTCGATCGGGTTGTCGCCGATGGCAAGGATGAACACCCCGCCCACGAGGAACGCAGCGACCACGGCGATGAACGGAAAGAGCAGCGCCTTCATCCACCCATCATCAGGATGCCGACGTCGGACGGTTTGGCGGACGCCGGATCGACCTCGCCGGCGATGCGGCCGTCGTGAATGACGAGCAGCCGGTCTGAAAGCGACATCACTTCTTCGAGCTCGGCCGACACGAGCAGCACGGCACAGCCGGCGTCGCGCAGCGCGACCAGCTTGCGGTGGATGAACTCGATCGCGCCGATGTCGACGCCGCGCGTCGGCTGCGCGACGAGCAGCAGCCGCGGCTTCAGCTCGAACTCGCGTCCGATGATCAGCTTCTGCTGGTTGCCGCCCGACAGCGCCCGCGCCGGCAGCGCCGGATTCGGAGGGCGCACGTCGAAGCGCTGGATGATGTCGGCCGTGCGCCGCTTCACCTCGCGGTCGTCCACCATCACGCCCGAGGTGACGGGAGGGCGATAGTGCGCGCCGAGGATGGCGTTCTCGTCGAGGGCGAAGTCGAGCAGCAGGCCGCGCCGGTGCCGATCTTCGGGAATGTGGGCGATGCCGCGCTCGCGCCGTGTGCGCGCATCCAGCCCCATGAGCGAGCTGCCATCGAGCGTCATCTCGCCGGAGACGAGCGCCGGGTCGACCAGGCCCGCGATGGCTTCGATGAGCTCGCGCTGGCCGTTGCCTTCGACTCCCGCGATGCCGACGATCTCGCCGGCGCGCACGTCGAACGTCACGCCCTTCAGACTGCGGGTCGAGCCGGCGCCGACGGCGAGATTGCGGACGCTCAGCATGACGGCTCCAGGCGTGGCCGTGGGCTTTTCGACGCGCAGCAACACGTCTCGTCCGACCATCAGCCGGGCGAGCTCGGCCGCGCTCGTCTCTTTCGTCTTCACGCGGCCGACGACCTTCCCATCCCGCATCACCGTCACTTCGTCTGAGATGGCGAGCACCTCGCCCAGCTTGTGCGTGATGATGACGATCGTCTTCCCCTGCTCGCGCATGCCGCGCAGGATGACGAAGAACTCTTCGACCTCCTGCGGCGTGAGCACGGCGGTCGGCTCGTCGAGAATCAGCAGCTGCGCGTTTCGATAGAGCGCCTTCAGCAGCTCGACGCGCTGCTGCTGTCCGACCGACAGCGTGTCGACGAGCGCGTGCGGATCGACCGACAGCTTGAACGTCTCCGACAGCACACGAATGCGCGCCGCCGCCTCATCAATGTCGAGCGAAAATCGGCGGGTCCAAAGAGCAGGACCCGCCCTACGTACCGCACCCGCGTAGGCCGGGTCTTGCTTTGCAGACCCGGCGAGAGGTACGTAGGCCGGGTCTTGCTTTGCAGACCCGGCGAGAGACTCGGCGCCGAGCACGATGTTCTCGGCCACCGTCATCGTGTCGACGAGCATGAAGTGCTGGTGCACCATGCCGATGCCCAGCGCGATCGCGTCGAGCGGTCGCTGAATGCGGCGCGGCTGGCCGTTGATGAGAATCTCGCCGCTGTCCGCCGTGTAGAAGCCGTACGCCACGCGCATCGCCGTCGACTTGCCCGCGCCGTTCTCGCCGACGATGGCGTGGATGGTGCCGGGCTCGACCGTGATGTTGATGTGGTCGTTGGCGAGGACGCCGCCGAAGCGCTTGGTGATGTCTCTAAGCTGAAGCATTACTGGAACATCGCATCGACCACTGTGATGTCGCCCGCAATAATCTTGCGCTTCGCCTCTTCGGCGGCGGCGATAGCTTCCGGCGACAACAGACTCCTGTTGTACTCGTCGACAACGTATCCGACGCCGTCGCTCTCGAGGCCGAACACATGGAGGCCCCCCTTGAAGCGCTTCTCGGTGACTTCCCTGACGATCTCATACACCGCATTGTCCACACGCTTCACCATGCTCGTCAGCACGAATCCCGGCTTCACCATGTTCTGGTTCGCGTCGACACCGATGACGAAATGCGTGGCTCGTCCGCTCGCGTCTTTGCCTTTCTCCTCGACCGCGTCGAACGCGCCCAGCCCCGAGTTGCCGGCAGCCGGAAAGATCACGTCGGCGCCCTTCGCGATTTGCGCGAGCGCCAGCTCCTTGCCGCGGCCAGGGTTGTTCCACGCGGAGTCGGTGACGCCGACGTAGTTTTCGAGGACTCGGATGTTCGGGTTCACCGATTTCGCGCCCTGTTCGTACCCCTTCGCGAAGCGATGAATGAGGCTGATGTCCATGCCGCCGAGAAAGCCGATCGTTCCGGTCTTGCTCGTCATCGCCGCGAGGATACCGACGAGGTACGACCCTTCGTGCTCCTTGAACACCAATGAGGCGACGTTGGGCAGGTCGATCACGCCGTCGATGATCGCGAACTGAATGCCCGGGTAATCCTTCGCGACGGATTGCAGAATCGGCGCCTGCGTGAACCCGACGCCGATGATGAGGTCGTACTTCCGCTCGGCGAACGCGCGCATCGCGGGCTCGATGCTGACCGGCGTGCCCGGCTCGACGTCGCGCACGACGATGCCGAGCGCAGGCTTTCCGCAGTCCTCGCCGGTCGGCAGCGTGCCCGTCTCGGCGCATTTCATCCCGTTCCACGCCGCGGCGTTGAAGGACCGATCGTCCTTGCCGCCGATATCGAACACGATCCCCGCCTCGGTCTTCGAGGGATCGCTCACGGCGTAGGTCTGCGGACTGCAGGAGGAGAGAAGGACCACTGAAGACAGGGCTAAAGCTTTCATAAGACCTCGTCGATCACCAGCGGCATCCGCGGTGGTGCGGATTCGCCGACGCGCACGGCGTCCATCAGCAGCGGCAGGGCATCCTCCAGCCGTTCTTCAGATCGGTACTGCACGCGGAGCACCGGATCGCCGGCGCGCACGGCGTCGCCGACGGTCGCAGGGATCATGATACCGACCGCCGGATCGATCTCGTCATCGACTTTGTCGCGCCCGCCGCCGAGCACCACCACCGCCCGCCCGATGAGGCCGGCATCGAGCGCCGTGACGAAGCCGTCCATCCCGGCCCGCATGACGTGCTCCTCGGGGGCGTGCGGCATGCGCGTGTAATCGTCGATGACGCGCGGATCGCCCCCCTGCCGCTCGATGATGGCCCGCAGCCGCTCGAGCGCGTCCCCCGAGTCGAGCGCGCGCCGGCACATCGCCGCGGCCTCGGCGCGATCCTTCGCGACGCGCGCGACCACGAGCATGCGCTCGCTGAGCTCGAGCGAGTTCTCGAGCAGGTCGGCGCGGCCGTTGCCTTTCAGCAGCTCGATGCACTCGACGACTTCGTTGGCGTTGCCGACCGCGAACCCGATGGGCCAGTTCATCGCCGTGATCACCGCCTGCGTCTGCACGCCGGCGGACTTGCCGATCGCGACGAGCGACTCGGCGAGCACCCGCGCCTCGGCCGGCGTCTTCATGAAGGCGCCCTTGCCGCACTTCACATCGAGGACGAGCGCCCCGATCCCTTCCGCGATCTTCTTGCTCATGATCGACGCGGAAATCAACGGTACGCTCTCGATCGTACCGGTCACGTCGCGCAGCGCGTAGAGCTTCTTGTCGGCGGGCGCGATCTGCGCGGTCTGGCCGATCAGCGCGCAGCCGATCGCCGTCAGCGACGCCAGCATCTCCGAAATCGACAGGTTTGTCCGAAACCCGGGAATCGACTCGAGCTTGTCGAGCGTCCCGCCCGTGTGCCCGAGGCCGCGCCCCGACATCATCGGTACGACCCCCCCGCAGGCCGCGACGAGCGGTGCGATGACGATCGAGGTCTTGTCGCCGACGCCGCCGGTGCTGTGCTTGTCGACCTTGATGCCCGGAATATCCGACAGATCGACCCGGACGCCCGATGTGACCATCGCGTCGGTCAGAACGGCCGTCTCCTCCGGCGTCATGCCCCGCAGAAGGATCGCCATGAGGAGCGCGGCGACCTGATAGTCAGGAAGTGAAAAATCGGTAACTCCCGTGACGAAGAACCGGATCTCGTCCGGGGTCAGGACCCCGCCGTCTCGCTTCTTTTGAATGATGTCGACAGCGCGCATCCGTTGACCGTGTCTGGCCGATAATACCGAAGAATCGTGTCTTCTCAACCCCAGGCTGCCAAACTCGCTCCGGACCTCGTCACAGGTGTCACCAGCCTGGCACGCGCGCTCGTGGCGGCCACGCGGAACTGGACCCTCTACCCGCCCGATCACCCGGCGGTCCACGCCTCGTTCGAGCGGCTGTCCGAGGCCATTCAGGGCGCCACCAACGACGCGGTCTTCTCGGTCGGCGTCACCCCCGGCAACCTGATGATCGAGAGCTTCGCGGTGCCCGACAATCCGCAGGTCATCGAGGCCGCCAGGCTCCTCCACGATCGCGACCTGCTTCGCCTCACTTTCTCCGGCAGAGTCCCGCCGGACGCGGTGTCCAAGCTGCTCCGCATGCTCGTGCTCGATCGAGCGGCGCTGCGAGCCCGCGGCGGGCCCGAGGGTGTCTGGCGCGAGGACGGCGATGCGTCGATTGCGCTCGAACAGATCGACTACGTGCACGTGCTCGAAGACAAAGAGGAGCATGCGAACCGCACGCAGGACGACGTGTGGAAGTCGATCGTGCAGTCGATCGTCACCGGCCAGAAGACCATGGACGAGGTCGCGCAGCAGCGGCTGCTGACCATCGCCGGCGACGCCGAGCAGATCGGCGAGCTGGCGCACGCCGTCTTGTCATCGAAGTGCACGCCGGACGGCGCGCCGATGATTACCACGCAGGCCGCCACCGTGCTGGCCGCGTTCCGACATCTCGCGACAATCGTGTCCGTCAAGGCGGCGGATCGCGGCGACGAGACGATGCGCAACCTCGCGGCGGCCGCATCCACGCTGGACCCGCACGTGGTCATGGAGATGCTCCAAAGCGACGACGACCCGGCCGACGCGACGCACGTCGTGCGCGGGTTGACCGGCGCGTTCGACGATACCAAGGTGGCGCAGCTGCTCGCGACGGCGTTGTCGTCCGAGGGTCAGGCCAGCGGCCGCCTCGCCCAGATCTTCGACACCATCGCGCCCGATGCGGAGCGCAAGAAGCGTGTCCTGACGATGACGCGCACCATGCTGTCCGAGAGCACGTTCGGACAATCGAAGCAGTTCAAGGCCATCTGGAATTCGATGGAAGAGCTGCTGATTTCCTACAACGACAAGCCGTTCGTGTCAGAGCAGTACCGGGCGCAGCTCGACGGCGCCGGGACGCGGGGAGACAATGTCGCGCTGAAAGACCTTCCCGAGGAGATGCCCGAATGGGCCGACAGCCTCGGCCAGCAGAACGTGCGCAAGCTCTCGGTCGTGCTCATCATCGATCTGCTCAAGCTCGAGCGCGACGCCGTGCGCGCGGCCGAGATCGCCGACGACATGACCGCGCTCGCCGAGGACCTGCTGATGGCAGGCGACTACGCCGAGGCGCGCGACGTGGCCAGCGCGCTGAACGACGCGGCCAGCAACACCAAGTTCGCGTCTCCCGGCGCCTGCCGCGAGGCGCTCTCCCGTCTCGCGACGTCAGCCGCCATGCACGAGGCGGTCGCGATGCTCGGCGATCTGGACGACGAACACCTCAGGCTGTTCACCGAGATTTGCCGGCTGAGCGGAGCGCCGGTCATCGACGTGCTCGGCATGACGCTGCGGATTCAAGAGCGCACGGCCGCGCGCGTGCGCGCGTCGAACATCATCGTCGGATTCGGCGCGGCCGCCGTGTCGCGGCTCGCGCCGTTCATCGACGACGAACGATTGTTCGTGCAGGGCCACACGGCCGAGGTGCTCGGCCGCATTGCCGCGCCCGAGGCCGTGCCGCTGCTGCAGCCGCTGCTCCGCCGCAACGACGCGAAATTGACACGCGCGGCAATCTCGGCGCTGGCCAACATCAACGACCCGGCGGCGGCGCGCGCCATCCACACGGTGCTGCGCTCGGCCACGGGCGATCAGCGGCGCATCGTCATCGAGGCGCTGGTCGCCGAACGGGACGCCCGCGTGGTGCCGATGCTCGTGCGCATCCTGGACGAGAGCGAGCCGCTTGGGAAAGATCACCTGGTGGTGCTCGACACCCTGGCCGCGCTCAAGGTCGTGCACACGGACACGGCGGTGCGCCCCATCGCCAGAGTCGCGATGCGCAGGCGATGGTTCGCGCGATCCAAGAACCGCGCGCTGAAGAACACGGCTGTTGACGCGCTGGCATCGATCGGCACCGAGGAATCGCGGAAGGAGCTCGCCAGGGCGGCGAGCGAAGGCGACCGGCTCTTACGCAAGCTCGCGAAAGCCAAGCTCGCGCAGACGAGGGTGGACTCGTAATGGGCGAGATGATGCTCCGCGAGGATCTCGTGCGGCGGCTGTCGGCCGCGATCCGCGCCGGAGAGCTGTACGCGCCCACCCACCCGCTGGTGCAGCGCAGCATCGATACGCTGGTCGCGGTGACGACGAAGAACCTGCAGAACAACCCGGGCGTGGTGATCGGATTCCTGGGCAACGACATCGTCGTCAACGATCTCCGGCTTGGACGCTTTTCGGCGCAGCTCGTGGGGCTCGTGCGCGACATGCACGAGCGGCAGATCGAAAAGATCTCGTTGCTGCAGGGGACCAACCGCGACGACCTGCGGCATCTCGTCGAGCTCATGTCCGATCGCCGCTCGCCGGTGCCACTATCCGAGCGGCTGCTCGCGCGCGGCGTCAGGCGCATCAGCATCGGCCGCATCACGATTGAATCCGACGACGGCGAGCACAGCGGCATCGCGATGGCGAAGAAGGTGTACAACACCGCCGTCGAGACCGCCGAGAACATCTGGGAGCAGGCAAAGGCCGGCGATCAACCGGACCCGAGCGAAGCGCGGAAGATCATCGAGAGCCTCGCGAAGGTGGTCACGCAGGACCGCACCTCGCTGATGGCCCTGACGGCGCTGAAGAAGTACGACAACTACACGTTCACGCACATGGTGAACGTGTCGGTGCTGGCCATGTCGCAGGCGCGATCGCTGAACCTCGAGGGCCCGATGCTGCGCGAGTTCGGCTTTGCGGCGCTGATGCACGACATCGGCAAGGTGAATACGCCGCTCGAGGTGCTGAATAAGCCCGGCAAGCTCGACAAAGACGAGTTCGACATCATGAAGCGGCACGTCATCGACGGGGCGCACATCCTGCGGAAAACGCCCGAAATGCCCGCGCTGGCGCCGATAGTGGCGTTCGAGCACCATCTCAAGCAGGATTTGAGCGGTTATCCCGAGAACATCGGGCATCGCAACCTCAACCTGTGCACGATGGTGGTCAGCATCGCAGACGTGTTCGACGCCCTGCGCAGCAATCGTCCGTACCGGCAGGGCCTGGCGACCGATCGCATCCGGACGATCATGGGCGAGCAGGGGAACCCGCAGTTCAACCAGAAGCTGCTGAAGCGGTTCGTGAACATCATGGGGCTCTTCCCCATCGGCAACTTCGTGCGGCTCAACACGGAAGAGGTCGGCGTCGTCACGGCAGAGCACCCGACGGATCCGTTCAGGCCGCAAGTGAAGATCGTGTTCAACGACAAGGGGGAACGGCTCGAAGAGCCGTTTCTGGCGAATACCTGGGAGCGCGACTCGCGAGGCGAGTACCCGCGCGCCGTCGTAGAGGCGATCGATCCGGACTCGATGGAGCTCGATCCGCTGACGTTGTTGTGAGATGAGCACGCAGGAAAAAGAAGTCCCACTGCTCGATCAGGACGCCACCGGCCGGCTGACTGACTTCGCACGCGCGTGCAAGGCCGCGGCGCGCGCGGTGTCGTTGTACCCGTCGACGCACCCGGCCATCAGGATGTCGCTCGGCCGGCTGGTCGACGCCGCATCGCGCATTACCTCGAAGGGCTCCGTCACGCTCGCAGTCGTTCCCGATAACCTGTTGATGGATGGCGCGTCCTCGCCGAAGCCCGACCAGGCCGTGCGCGAAACCGCCGCGCTGCTGCACGATCACATGATCGGGCTCATCACGCTGCACTCGAGCCCCGACCCCGATGGATGGCTGCCGTTCCTGAACATCCTCGCGAAGTCGTTCGACCACGTGCGCGCGTCGGGCGGCATCGGACGGCTGTGGGCCGCCACCGGCCAGCGGCATCTCGAGCTGCAGGAGATCGATTACGCCGACATTCTCCGCGAGCGGCCCGGCGGGCAGGTCTCCCACTGGAACGACATCATTCTCGCGTGCCTGAACCTGGATTCGCCGATCGACGATGAGACGCTGCGCGGATTGATGGAGATGTGCGGCGATCCCGAGCGATTCAGCGAGTTCGTGCTCGCGCTCGAGGAGAACGGCGAGACGAGCATGGGCTCGAAGGCGTCCGCGATGCTCCGCATGCTCCGCGGCGTCATCGATCTCGTGTCGCGCACCGATCCCACCAAGATCGAACCGCTGCTCAAGAACATCGCGCAGGGATTCGGATCGGTGTCACCCGAGCTGCTGATCGAGCTGCTGTCGACGGAGGAAGGGCGCGCAGACAAGGCCGCCGATCTCGTCCTGCAAGTGGCCAGCCGCATGACCGACGCGACGCTCGGCGGCTTTATCGCAAAGGGCGTCATCGCACAGGGCGGCGCAACCACGCGCCTGGCACAGGCGTTTCAAGCGCTCGTGCCTGACAACGAGCGGCGCCCGGGACTGCTCGAGATTGCCCGCGCGGAAGTGGCCGAGTCTCCGCTCGGACAGGCCGAAGGCTTCCTCGACATGTGGAAGAACGCGTCCGACATGCTGACGTCCTATAGCGACGAACAGTTCGTGTCGGAGTCGTACGCGCGCGAGCTGTCGGGCGCGCGCACGCAGGCGCTCGAAGTGGAGCGCGTCTCGGACGATCCGCCCGACCGCATCGGCTCGTGGGTGACATCGGTCGGCGCCGCGGAAGTGCGCGCGCTGGATCTGCGCCTGTTGCTCGACCTGCTCACGATTGAGGCCGACGCGGAGCGCTGGAAGACGGTCACCGTTCCAGTCGTCGCCCATATCGAGGATCTCCTGCTCGTCGGCGATTTCGAAGGGGCGATACAGCTGACGTCAATCCTCTCAAAGGAAGCGGCCGGCGATGGCGACCGACAACCGGCGGCGGCGGCGGCAGTGACCCGGCTCGCGTACGGCGTGATGATGACGCACGTCGTCACACACCTCCGATCGGTCGAAGAAGCGGCTGTCGAGCAGCTGCAGCAGTTGTGCATTATGGTGGGGCCGTCGATCGTCAAAGGTCTCGCTGAAGCGCTCGCCATCGAAAAGCGCGCCGTTGTGCGCCAGCGGTTCACGCAAATTCTTCTCAGCTTCGGCGCGGCCGGAAAGAACGCCGTCGAACAGCTCCGCGGGTCGGCGAACCCCGCCGTGCGGCGGACCGCGATCCATCTGCTGCGCGAGTTCGGCGGGTCGGACGCGCTGCCCGATCTGACCACCCTGCTCGACGACACGGAGCCGCACGTGCAGCGCGAGGCGGTGCGGGCGATTCTGTCGATCGGCACCGAAGAGGCGTACGCCGAGCTGCAGAAAGCGCTGGCCAGCGGCTCGACCCAGACGCGCGAAGTGCTGACGACGGCGCTGGTCGCCATGCGGAGCGAGCGCGCCATTCCCCTCTTCGAGTACATCGTCCGCAAGCTCGATCGCAAAGGCCCGCTCCGCTCCGTGTACCTGCGGGCCGTCGAATCGCTTGGCGCGCTGAAGGCCGATCACACGGTCAATCTGCTGAAGGATGCGCTGTACGCCGGCGAATGGTGGGCGCCGTTCCGCACCGCGGAGCTGCGGCGCACGGTCGCGACGGCATTGCGCCAGATCGGCACACCCGAGGCGCTGAGTGTGCTGCAGACGGCGGCAGATTCGGGTCCGCGCGGCGTGCGCGCGGCTATCAGGTCGGTGCAATCATGATCGACGCAGCGACACGCGCCCACTTATCGGATGAACTGATACGCCGCTTCGGCGCATCGCTCCGCGGCATCCAGCTGTACTCGCCCACGCATCCGATCGTCGCCCGCAATCTCGAAGGGTTGACCGAAGCGCTCCGCGCGCTGCATCAGCATGACGCGTCGGTCGTGATCGGCATGCTCGATCGGGAGCTCATCGTCGGCGAGCTGCCGATGACGAAGGCCGGCGCGTCGATGGGCGAGCTGATTCGCCGGTTCGCCGCGATGGGGATCGAGCGCATCACGATCGAGCGGCAGGTGACGGTCGAAGAGCTGAAGGCCTTTGCGGGGAAGTTCGCGGAGCTCGAGAAAACGCTGAGCGGCGACAGGCTCAAGGAAGCCGCGGCACAGCTCGAGTCGTCGAATATCCGCGTCGGCCGCGTGTCGCTCGCGGAGCAGGTGCCCGAAGCGAAGACCGACGCGTCCACGATCCGCCGCATGTACGCGGAGGCGGTGTCGGTGGCCAGCACGGTGTGGGAAAGCGCGCGCGCGGGCTCGAAGCCGGATCCGACGGCGGCGCATTCGATGATCGACGGCCTTGCGCAGGCCGTCGTGCAGAACCGCTCGGCGCTGATGGCGCTGACGGCGCTGAAAGAATACGACAACTACACGTTCACGCACATGGTGAACGTCTCGATTCTGACGATGGGCCAGGCGCGCGGCCTGGGCATCGACGGGCCGCTGCTGCGCGAGTTCGGGCTCGCCGCGCTGATGCACGACATCGGCAAAGTGAAGACGCCGGCCGAAATCCTGAACAAGCCGGACAAGCTGACCGACGAAGAGTTCGCCATCATAAAGCGCCACGTCGTCGACGGCGCCGAGATTCTGCGCGGCACGCCGGAACTCCCGTCGCTCGCGCCGGTCGTCGCCTTCGAGCACCATCTGCGCATCGACGGCACCGGCTATCCGCACGGCGTGTCACGCCCGAACCTGAACCTCGCGACGATGCTCTGCGGCATCGCCGACGTGTACGACGCGATGCGCTCGCAGCGCAAATATCAGCAGGCGTTTCCGTCGGAGCGAATCCTGGCGGTGCTGCAGCGGAACGACGGCACGCAGTTCGATCAGCATCTGATCCGCCGCTTCGTGCAGTTGCTCGGGATTTACCCTGTCGGCAATCTCGTCAGGCTGAACACTGGTGAGGTGGCGATCGTCCTTCAGGTGCACGCGCCCGATCCGTATCGTCCGAAGGTGCGCGTGCTCTTCGCCGCCGACGGCGGACGTCTCGAGCTGCCGCGCGATATCAACCTCTGGGAGACCGAGCAGGACGGCCGCGAGGATCGCGCTTCGTCTGTCAGTGCTCCGCTGAACCCTGCCGATTACGGAATCGACCCGCTGTCATTCATCTGATGGTGGACGATTCCGTCCTGCGCAACTGAAGTTGCGCCCTACAATGTTTAGGTGCCAGCGGCAATGTTGAGGTGCCAGCGGTAGGGCGCAACTTTAGTTGCGCGAAACCAAGGAGTGTTCATGTCGGGTTTTGAGAAAGTAGTTCCCTGTGCGGCCGTCGCCGCGCTCTTGTTTGCGGGTAGTTCGCGGCTCACGGGCCAGGTTCCTGTCGAAAACGGCCGATCGGTGGCGCTCGCCGCATCTGACGACACGCTTCCCGCCGCGCTCGATCGCGTCGACGCGATGCTGACCGGCGGCCATCTGAACATCTCGTCCCTTCGCGACGACACGATGATCCCCGGCCGCGCCTTCGAGCGCCTCAGCCAGTTTTACGAGGGGCTGCCGGTGTTCGGCGGCGAGGTCGCGCGCCAGATGGATGGCCGCGCGAACGTGAGCGTCACGGGGCGACTCTATGAAGCCCTCGATGTGGACGTCACAGCGTCGATCACACCCGAGCGCGCGAACGAGTTGGCCGTTGTCGCGGCTGGCGCAGGCGCGAATGTCCACGGCGAGACGATGCTCGGCATCCTGCCCGTCGAGAGCGGATACCGGCTCGTCTATCGCATGCGGGTGCTTAGCGACTGGGACATTCGCGACGTATACGTCGATGCCGACACGGGTGCGATCCTGCTCTCGATCAGCGGCATCCACACGCAGGGCGCCATCGGACAGGGGAACGGCATTACCGGCACGCTCAGGAAAATGAGCACGAACCAGACGTCGACGACCTATCAGGCCGTCGACAAGCTGCGCCCGGCGGAAGGCTTCACGCTCGCCTTCCCCGGCACCGTGAGCCGGTTGAATTTATTCCTGAACAGTCTGGTGCTCTTCAACTCGGACGTCGCCACCGACACCGACAACGTGTGGACCGACGGGCCCACGGTCGATGCGCACGTGTTTCAGGGATGGGTGTACGACTACTACTTCAAGCGATTCGGGCGGCACGGCATGGACGACCACGACATCGAGGTTGACAGCATCGTGCACCCGCTCGCGCGCTCGGAGGCGGGCCGGCAGCCGCCGGAAGTCGTCGGCACGTTCATCAACAACGCGTTCTATTGCTGCGACGGGCTGCTCGTGTTCGGCGACGGCGACAACCGGATCTTCACCTTTCTCGCCGGCGGCTTCGACGTCGTCGCGCACGAGTGGACGCACGGCGTCACAGATTTCAGCTCGAACCTGATCTATCGGGACGAGTCGGGCGCGCTGAACGAGGCGTTCTCCGACATCATGGGCGCGGCCATGGAGTTCTATTACTACCCGGCCGGCTCGGAGAGAGACCAGGCCGACTGGCTGATCGCCGAGGACGTGTACGTCGCGTCGCCGGGCTACCTGCGATCGCTCAGCAACCCGTCGGCGAAAGGGCACCCCGACCACTACAGCCTGCGCCGTTTCATCGGGACGAGCACCGACGATGGGGGCGTGCACTTCAACCTGACGATCGCGACGCACGCGTTTTACCTGGCGGTCGCCGGCGGGCGCAACCGCGTCTCTGGCGTCAACGTGCCGGGCGTGGGCCTCGGCAGCATCGAGCGCATGGAGCGGATCTTCTACCGCGCCTTCACGCAGCTCCTGACGCCCAGCTCGCGGTTCTCCGACGCGCGCCGCGCTACGCTGCAGGCCGCGGCCGACCTCTACGGAGCCGGCAGCAACGAGCGCGCACAGGTCGAGCTCGCCTGGACCGCCGTGGGGGTGAACTGATGCGTCGCAGTCGAGAGTCGAAAGTCCATAGTCGAAAGTCGAAAGCTATCGTGTTCGGTGTCGTGGCCCTTGCCTGTGCGACGTCCGCATCGGCGCAGGAGCGCTTTCGCATCTCGATCAACGCGGGGCAGCAAACGTCGACGACGATTGTGAAGCAGGAGCAGACCTTCGAGCGGTACTTCGAGCAGGGATCGTTCACCTTCGAGCGGCCCGTGCCGACCGCGGTGATGTACGACCTCGGACTTGCGGTCCGGCTGTGGCGCGGGCTGCACGCAGGTGCGGCGGTGTCGGTATTCGACGGCAAGAGCGGCGCCGGCACAGTGACCGCGCGCGTGCCGCATCCGCTCCAGTTCAACAAGCCGCGCACCGTCACGGGCGACGTGCCCAATGCCACGCGGCGCGAAATCGGCCAGCATCTCATGTTCGGATGGAACGTGAAGGCCGCCGGCGGCCTTGATTTCCTGCTCTTCGCGGGCCCGTCGATCTTCGCGACCGACCAGCTGGTTGTCAAAAGCCTCACGCTCGAGCTCGACAAGGAAGTCTTCCCGTTCGACGAGCTCGCCTTCCCTGCTGTCGAGTCTGAAACGCTGCGGGAAAACGTGATGGGCTACAACGCCGGCGTGGATATGACGTGGCGGTTCGCCCGGAACGTCGGCGTCGGTTTGCTGGTGCGGTACTCGGAGGGCAAGCAGGAGTTCACGCCGACGCCGGCGGGTTCGACGCCCGTGAACGTAACCGTGGGCGGTCTGCAGGCTGGCGGGGGGTTGAGGCTGATCTTCTGAAATGGGGAGATGGGCAGATTCGTAGATTGGGAGATTCCGGCAGGTCCGACTTCGCGGCGCGCGTTCGCAGCGCAGTGCGACGCATTCCCCACGGACGGGTCGCGACCTACGGCGACGTGGCGGCCGCCGCAGGAAGGCCGCGCGCCCATCGGGCGGTCGGCAACATCATGCGCACCACGAGCGATTCGTCGATACCCTGCCATCGCGTCATCTCCGCCGGCGGCAGGCTTGGCGGCTACGGTCGGGATCTGTTTGCCAAACGCGCTTTGCTGTTGGCCGAAGGGATCATCGTCGGCAATGGACGGGTTCGGGACTTTGCACAGAGGCGCTGGAGACATCCTGCATTGAAGATTGGGAGATAGAAGATTGACGGAATGTTGGCATATTTTAGAGTGTCGATTGGCGGATTAAAGTTTTTGAATGAAAAATGCCGAAGTGCCTTCGGCATGTGACGTGCTCCTTAGAAGGGCATGTCTGAAGCATCCGAAAGGCTCAAGGCCCGCACCGAGAATTTCGCGGTTGGCGTCGTGAAATTCTGTGAGACGCTCCCCAACACAATCGCCGGACGCAAGATCGCCGGGCAACTCATTGACGCAGGCACCTCGGTTGCAGCGAACTATCGTGCGGCCTGCCGCGGTTACACGCGTCCCATTTTCGTGGCGAAGCTCGCCATCGTGGCCGAGGAAGCAGACGAAAGTGAGCTGTGGCTGCGCATTCTGCGACGGACCGGATTGCAGACCCAGGCGGCCGTCGGCGCCTTGGAGCAAGAGGCGCACGAGCTAGCCTCGATCTTCACCGCTTCCCTGCGCACCGCCCGCGGCCAGCGGAAGCGCCCCTCCCCGCCGCCTAATCCCTCCGTGCCTCCTAATCTGCCTAATCCCCCCAATCTTCAATCTGGCAACAATCTGTAGATCTAACAATCTACGAATCTTCCAATTCCGCGAGGCCCTGGGCAACCCTCCCATGTGCCGAGTCGTCTAAAGTTGCCGAGTGTCCAAAGCTGACGTGCCAGCTTTCGAGGAGCTCTATCGGCAACATTCGACGCGGTTGTTCAACCTCGCGTGGCGGATGTGCGGCACCAGGGCCGACGCGGAGGATCTATTGCAGGAAATCTTTCTGCTGGCCTATCGAAAGCTCCCGGAATTTCGCGGTGACTCCGCGGTCGGAACCTGGCTCTATCGCCTGGCGATGAACCGGTGTCTCGATCACCTCAAGAGCCGGCAGACGCGCGCGAGCGGCGCGACGACTTCGCTCGATGAAGAAGCGATGCCGGGGCCACGGCTCGTCAACGACGGCGGCGTCTGGCGGCTCGACCTCGAGCGGGCGATCGCGCGGCTGCCCGCGGGGGCGCGCGCGGCGTTCGTTCTCTACGATGTCGAAGGGTTTCAGCATCACGAGATCGCGGACATCCTCGGCATCAGCGAGGGCACTTCGAAATCGCAGGTTCACAAAGCCCGCCTCAAGCTGCGGGCGCTTCTGACGGCGGGCATATGACGTGCGAACAGTGCCATGACTGGCTCGGCGACGCGGTGGAAGGGACGCTTGACGCGGATCGGCAGGCGCAGATCGACGCGCACTGCGGAACCTGCGCGGCCTGCCGCGAGCTGCTGAACGACTTGAAGGAAATCCGCGCGGCGGCGGCCACACTGGACCGGCGTACCCCTTCGCCGGAACTGTGGAATGCGATTTCGGCCAAAGTCTCGCTTGCCTCGCCGAGGGTGGGGCTTGCCTCGCCGAAGCCGCGAAGCGGCGTAGGCGGGTCGAGGATTGCGGCCGCCGCCGCGCTGATGATCATGCTCGGCTCTGCCGCATGGGTGTACCGCACCAGCTGGCAGCCCGCGCGCGACGGCTCCGCATCGGATCTTGTAAGAAGTGCCGCCTCCGAGCTGCAGCTCGCCGAGCAGCATTATGAAAATGCGATCACCACGCTCGAACAGCTGACTGTCGGCCGAGACGACGCGCTGGATCCGTCGGTCGCGGCCGAGATCGCACAGAGCCTCACGTCGATCGATCGCGCGATCGACGACAGCCGCGCCGCGCTGAAAACCGACCCAACCTCGTTCGTCGCACAGACCAGCCTGCTCGAAGCGCTCCGCATGAAAGTCGCGCTGCTGCAGGAAACCGTCTCGCTCATGCACGCAAGGTCCTGAGAGGAATTGCCGATATGATGACGTCCATCGCTTCGCTGGTGCTTGCGGGTGCTGTGCTGTCTCCTGCCTTCCCGTCCGCCGTCGCGCAGACTTCGCCCATCGCTATGGCGGGACAAGCACCTAGCGCCCCCAACGCCCCTAGCGCACCTAACGCCCCCAGCGCACCCGATGCACCCGACGCACCCATGGCACCCGACTCCGTCATGGCCATGCAATTCCCCGTGCCGCCGGTGCCGCCAGTGCCGCCTCATGACCCGCGCGAGAAGCCGCGCGAGCGCGACAGGCGGCGCGTTCCGGACGGCTGGGTGGAAGCGACCGAGCCGTTTTCGCGCGCGTTTCCGGTCGGCAAAGGCGCCACGCTGATGCTCTCGAACACGTCCGGAAACGTGCAGGTGACGGCAGTGACCGGCGAGCGCATCGAGGTCGAGGCGCTGAAGCATGCGTGGGCGCCCAATGCCGAACAGGCGAAGCGGCGTCTGGCGGATGCGCTCATCGAAGCCTATGCGACCGGCAACCGCGTCGAGCTGCGCGTCGAGCACGGCGACCGCGGCGACGGGCGCCGTATCGATGTCGAGTTCAACGTGAAAGTGCCGGCCGATACGACGGTCGATCTGCGAACCGTGTCGGGTGATGTCCGAGTGACGAACGTCAAAGGCGAGGTCCGCGTGCAGGGCGTCAACGGCAACCTCGCGCTCGAGGGGACGACGCGGCTTGCGGCGGTCAAAACCGTCTCGGGCGGCATCACCATCACCAACGGAGGGGCCGACGCACAGCTGTCGCTCTCCACGGTCAACGGCGACCTGCTGGTGCAGACGCTCCACACACGCGCGCTCGACGTCAACACGATCAACGGCGACGTCCGCATCAACGGATGGTCGGGCGACCGCGCCCACATCCGGAGCCTCGACGGCGATCTCGACCTGCAGACGAGCTTGATGAAAGGCGGGCGCTACGAGATAGAATCGCACTCTGGCAACATCAATCTGTCGCTCTCCGAGCAGCCGGGATTCGAGTTCGAGGCGCACACCTTCAGCGGCCGCATTCGCATCGATTTCCCGGTGAAGAGCGAAGGTCCGATTCGCGACAACGATCGCGGCCCACGCTCGGTGCGCGGCACCTACGGCGACGGCAGCTCCAGTCTGCGCATTCAGACGTTCGACGGAAATCTGACAGTAACCCGGCGGTAAATCGGAGGATTCGTTGCAGCGTCTCGTCGAACGCTTTCTCATGGCCGGTCTTTTATTCGCTGCACAAACCAACGCCTCGGCGCAGGATACGGCGGCGGCCAAGGAATTGAGGGCGCACCGCATCATCGGCGAGTCCCCGCGGCTTGACGGCCTCGTCGATGAGGGGACCTGGCTCACCGCGCCGGCGATCGACGACTTCACGCAGCAGGAACCCGACAACATGGCCGCGCCGCGCGAGCGGACGGTCGTGCAGGTCGCCTACGACGATCGCTACCTCTACGTCGCCGTCCGCTGCTTCGCCGCCGATCCCGCGACGATCAGCGCGGGGCTCGGGCGCCGCGGCAGCATTCCCGCGAGCGACAGAATCACGATCGCGCTGGATCCGCGGCATGACCACCTGACCGGCTACGCGTTTGCCGCGAACCCCTCCGGCGTGCAGCACGATTTTTCGCTCTTCAACGACACGCGCCAGGATGCCGATTTCGAGGCGATCTGGGAAGTCGCGACGAGCGTGACCGCCGCGGGGTGGAACGCGGAGTTCCGCATACCCTTTTCGCAAATCCGTTTCAGCGTTCCAGACGGCGAGCGGAGCATCTGGGGTTTTCAGGTCAGGCGCGATGTGCGACAGACCGGCGAGGAGGATTTGTGGAACGCCGCGCCGCGCGGCACGCAGGGGTTCGTGTCGCGTTTCGGGCACCTCTTATTCGCCGATCGGCTGGCGCCGCCGCGCCGTATCGAGCTGATGCCGTTCAGCCTGTTGCGCAGCGCGCACCACCACGAAGACGGACGCTCGAGCGGGTTCGACGGCGGCCTGGACATGCGCATCGGCCTCGGAACGTCAGCGACCCTGTCGGCGACGATCAACCCGGACTTCGGGCAGGTCGAGCTCGATCCCGCCGTCCTGAATCTGTCGGTGTTCGAAACGTTCTTTCCGGAGAAGCGGCCGTTCTTTCTTGAAGACAGTCGCGTGTTCGTGCTGCCGTTCGGCCGGTTTCCGGTGTTCCACTCGCGGCGCATCGGCAGGACGCCGGGGCGCCTCGAGGTCGGCGACGACGACGAGGTTGTCAGCCGGCCGGACCAAACGACGATCCTCGGCGCCGCGAAGATTACCGGGAAGGCGAACGGCTGGACCTTTGGCGGCCTGTCAGCACTGACCGCGCGCGAGTACGCGCTCGTGGACACCACCTCGACCGGCGACGCCGGCACGCACACCGTGTCGCGCCAGCGGCGTCTCATCGAGCCGCAGACGATGTACAGCGTGGGGCGCGTGCAGCGCGACATCCTCGGCGCCACGTCGAACGTCGGCGCGATCGCGACGGCGGTCGTGCGCGAGCAGGATCTCGACGCTTTCACGGCCGGCGGCGATTACAACATCCGCTGGGATCGCAATCTCTACACCTTCAACGGCCACTGGGTGGCGACCCATGTGCCCATCGACGGCGTCAAGAAAACAGACTTCGGTGGCGCCACCAACCTCAACTTCGTCGGCAAGCACATCGGCTTCGAGGGGCACTTCGATCGCTTCGGCAAGAATTTCCGGAACACCGATCTCGGGTTCCTGAGCGGCCGCGTCAACAAGAACTGGCTGTACGGCGGATTTCGCGTGAGCGAGCCCGACCCGTGGAAGTTCTCGCGGGACTTCGACGCATACGTCTACGCGAACAAGCAGTGGACCGACGACGGGCTGACGATTTTCGAGAACGTCAACTGGTGGGCCGGGATGCGGCTCAACAACTACTGGCACATCAGCTACGGCGGCGAGCGCAACTTCGAGTTTCTCGACGACCTCGACACGCGCGGCGGACCGCCGATCGTCAAGCCGCCGCGGAATTTCTACAACCTCAACATCAGCACGGACTCCCGCAAGAAGTGGGGCGTGGGATTTTTTCACGGCGGCAACAGCGACGCGGCAGGCGGACGGGGGAAGAACTTCGGGATGAACCTGCGGCTGCAGCCATCCGGCCGCCTGCAGGCCAACATCAGCGGCAACTACTCGCGCGCCGAGGACTCGGCGCAATGGATCGAGAACATCGACGCGGACGGCGACGGGGTCGAGGACCACGTCTACGGCCGGCTGAAGCGCAACGTCCTGAACATCACGACGCGCGGCACGTACGCCTTCTCACGCGACATGACGCTCGAGGTGTTCCTGCAGCCGTTCGTCGCCGTCGGCGACTATTTCGACATCCGCAAGCTCGCGCAGCCGAGCTCGTTCGTGTTCTCGCCGGTGGCGCTCGAGAGCGATCCCGACTTCAACCGCAAATCGCTCCGCGGCAACATCGTCCTGCGCTGGGAATACCTCAGGGGCAGCACGCTGTTCGTCGTCTGGAACATGGCCACGTCGGACACCGAGCGCGCCGGCCTGTTCAGCGCGGCGCAGGATCTTCGATCCGCGTTCGGAGCACCGGGCGACCACGTGTTCGTCGTGAAGCTGAACTACTGGCTGAGCTTATAGATACCCGAATTGGCAGATTCGTAGATTGGTAGATTGGCAGATTAATCTTCCAATCTGCAAGTCTTCCAATCTACCAATTCTTATTGCGCGCGGCTGTATCTGTCCGTCATCGACATCAGATCGAACTGCTCGTGGTGCAGGTGCGTATCCGGCCGGATGACGACGTCCTTGCCGAGCGCCTGCTTCAGATCCGCCATGACGGCGCGCTCTTCTTCCTTCAGCGCCCGCGCGATCTCGGGGTTCACGCGCAGCACCACGCCTCCACCGTTGAGGTCGGCGCCGATCTTCCTGACCTCCGACAGAATCTCGTAGCAGATCGTCGAGCTCGACTTGATGGTGCCGGTGCCGGTGCAATACGGGCACGGCTCGGTCAGCACCCGCTCGAGGCTCTGCTTCACGCGCTTGCGCGTCAGGATGACGAGCCCGAAGTCCGACACCTGCAGCATCTTCGAGGGCGAGCGATCCTTCTTCACTTCCAGCTCGACCGCCTGAAACACTTTCTGGCGGTTCTTGCGCTCTTCCATGTCGATGAAGTCGAGCACGATGATGCCGCCCAGGTCGCGCAGCCGGATCTGCCGCACGATCTCCTTCACCGCCTCGAGGTTGGTCTTCACGATCGTGTCTTCGAGCCGCCCGGTGCGCTTGCCGACGTAGCGGCCGGTGTTGACGTCGATCGCGACGAGCGCCTCGGTCTGGTTGATTACGATCGATCCCCCCGACTTGAGCCAGACTTTGCTCTTCAGCGCCTTGTCGATCTCGGCCTGGACGCCGTACTCCTCGAAGATCGGATAGTCCTTCGTGTAGAGCTTCACGCGCGACGCCAGGTTCGGCATGATGCGCGCGATCAGGTCCATGACGTGCCGGTGTTCCTGCGGGTTGTCGATCCGGATGGCGAGGAACTCCTCCGTCAGCAGGTCGCGCAGCAGCTTGGCCACGAGGCTCTGCTCGCGGTAGATGACGGCCGGGGCCCGAGACGACTCGAACTTGTGGCGCGTTTCCTTCCAGATGCCGTTGAAGTAGTCGAGGTCGCTCAGGATGTCGGCCTCGGGTCGGCCGCCCGCAGCGGTGCGGATGATGACGCCGCCGCCGAAACCGTGCTCCTCGCGGAACTTCTTGACGATGCCGCGCAGGCGGTTGCGCTCGTCGCGTGACTCGATCTTGCGGGACACGCCGACGTGATCGACCGTCGGCATGAAGACCAGGAACCGCCCCGCCAGCGAGGCGTGCGACGTCAGCCGCGCCCCCTTGGTGCCCAGCGGCTCCTTGGCGACCTGGACGACGATTTCCTGCCCCTCTTTGAGGAGCTCCTCGATTTTCGGCTGCGGTGCATTCCGGTCGGGGCGCCCCTTGCCCCGATCGCCGCCCGCCTCCGCGCGGTGCGCTACGGCGGGCAAGCCGGCCTTGGCGCCGCCGGCGTCGTCCTCGTCATCCGAATCGAGGCGATCGAATTCCTCGATCGTGTTGATGACGTCGGCGACGTACAGGAACCCGTCGCGCTCTAATCCGATGTCAATGAAGGCGCATTGCATGCCGGGCAGCACTTTCGAAACCCGGCCCTTGTAGATGTTGCCGACGACCCCCCGATGCCGCTCGCGCTCGACGAAGATCTCGGTGACGAGATCCTCCTCGAGAATGGCGACCATCGTCTCGTGCCCGCCGGCCGAGATGATCATTTCCTTCTGCATTCGCGAAGCTCCATTCCGGATCGGCGGAGACCGATGAGCAGAGCGCGCGAAGGACGTGCGGTAATTTTCGCAAAGCGTTGC
>CAYHHH010000017.1:30190-33232 GCA_964356125.1 uncultured Bifidobacteriaceae bacterium
CGCACGTTGAGGATCAGGCCGAAGCTCGCCAGCGTGGCGATCATCGACGACCCGCCGTAACTCAACAGCGGAAGCGTCAAACCTTTGACCGGCGCGAGGCCGGCCGACATCGTTATGTTGTAAATCACCTGGAACGTGAAGCTGGACATCAGCCCCATCACGAGATAGACGCCCAGCCGATCTTTGGCCAGGCGCGCCGCCTCGATCGAGCGCCAGATCACGATCAGATACAGGCCGAGCACGAACAGCACGCCGACAAAACCCTGTTCTTCAGCAAGCGCGGAAAAAATGAAATCGTTGTGGGCGACCGGCAGGAACCTGAGCTGTCCCTGCGTGCCCTTGCGGTAGCCCTTGCCGGTCAAGCCGCCGGATCCGACGGTGATTTGCGCCTGGATCTGCTGATAGCCCGCGCCCTTGGGATCCTGGGACGGATCGAGGAACGTCTCGACGCGGCTTTTCTGGTACGGCTTGAGGGCGAAATTCCACGCGATCGGCACGGTGACGATGGCGACGATCGCGAGAACGCCGATGATGCGCAAGCGCATGCCGGCGACGTACGCGATCCCGAGGTAGATGGGAAGAAGGGTGACCGCCGTCCCGAGGTCGGGCTCGCGCGCGATCAGGATGAGCGGAATTCCCGCGAGAAGCCCCGCGATGAGCAGGTCGCCCGTCGTCGGTGCGCCGCGCCGGTTCTCGCCGAAGAACTTCGCGAGCACGAGCGCCACGCCGACCTTGGCGAACTCGGAGGGCTGCAGGTTGAAGGCTCCCAGCGAAATCCAGCGGCGGGCGCCGCCGGCGGATGTGCCGAAGAACAGCACGTAGACGAGCAGCGCGAGGAGCCCCAGGTAGATGAAGTGCGATTTATCGGTCAGGGCGCGATAGTCGACGGTCAGGCAGATCGCGAACGCGATCGATCCGAGGACGATCGCATAGATCTGCGTCGTCGGCAGCCGCCAGGCGCCGGTGGTGCTGTAGATCATCGCCACGCCGATCAGCGTGAGACACGTGATGGCGCCGAAGAGGAGCCAGTCGAGGTGCAGATACAGGCGTCGTTCGAACATGATTATTGCCGCCCGCCTTCGCGCAGGTTTTCCAGATCGCTTCGGCGAGGCTGTGCCAGCTCTGCTACCGGTGCTGGCACAGGCTGCGGCGCTGGAGGCTCGTCAGGTTCGAGATTCGGCTCGGGTGCGGGCATCGCCAGCTTCGGCAGCGGCTGGCCGTCCTTCTTGTTGAAGTACGTCTCCATGATGTACTTCGCGATGGGCGCGGACGTCGCCCCGTGCTCGTTGTGCTCGCCAAAGATCACGCCGGCGATTTCGGGGTTGTCGCGCGGCGCGAAGAAGACGAACCACCCATGGTCGCGCAGGTCCCGCTCGGTGCGTCCCGCCGCCTTCTTCCCGCCCTGCAGGGAAATCACCTGTGCGGTGCCCGTCTTGCCCGACACGTCCCTGCCCGGGATGCGCGCGCGGCCGCCGGTGCCGGCGCCATTGACGACGAGGAACAGGCCGTCGTGGAGAGCGGCAATCGTTTCCGGCTTCAGCTTCACCTGCGATTTCGGCGGCGGAGGCGTGACGGGCTCCCAGCCGTTACCTTCGTCAATCGCCTTCAACAGATGAGGCACGAATCGCGTGCCGCCGTTGGCGACCGTCGACATCATCACCGCCTGCGACACAGGAGTAATGGACACCTGCCCCTGGCCGATCGACACGGAAATCGTTTCGCCCGCGTACCACTTTTCGTTGTAACGCCGGCGCTTCCATTCGGTCGACGGCACGAGCCCTTCGATCTCGTTTGGCAGATCGATCCCGGTCTTCTCGCCGAGGCCCAGCAGCGTCGCCCACTTGTGGATCTTGTCGACGCCCACCATGTTGCCAATTGTGTAGTGATACACGTTGCACGACTGTTCCAGCGCGTGGCGCATATCGACGCTGCCGTGCCCGCCCTTCTTCCAGCATTGAAATGGGCGACCAAAGAACACCGCGCTGCCGCTGCAGTGGACCCTGAAGTCGGGCCTGATGATCCCCTCTTCGAGCGCTGCGATCTCCACCACGATCTTGAACGTGGAGCCTGGGGAGTAGAGACCCTGAATCGCGCGGTTCTGGAGCGGCTTCAGCGGGTCGGTGAGAAGGCCGTTCCAGGTGGCGCGCTCGACGCCGGCGGCAAAATCGTTCGGGTCGTAGCCTGGACGGCTCGTGAAGGCGAGCACTTCGCCGGTTCTCGGGTCCATCACGACGGCCGCGCCGTTGAACCCGCCCGCCTTGAATCCTTCTTCAGCCGCGCGCTGCAAATCGATGTCGATCGTCAGTTGGACGCGCCGCCCTTCGTTGGCGGGGATCTCCTCGACGGTTCTGATTTCCCGCCCCATGCTGTTGACGACCACGACCTTCGCGCCGTCCTCGCCCATCAACAGCTTGTTGTAGGTCCTCTCGACGCCGGCCTGCCCCACGATGGCGCCGCTGTGGAGGTCGCCGCTCTCGACCTGCCCTTCGCTCGCTTCGCTGACGTACCCGAACAGGTGCGCCGCGAAGGAGTCTTTCGGATACTGCCGCGTCGGCACCTGGTCGACCTGCACGTCCGGCAGCTCCGTTTCGAGGCGCCGCGCCATCACGGCCGCGACCTGCGCGAGCGATGCATCGTCGACGACCACGATGGGCCGGTAGGTGGGCTCCTTGCGGTGGCGATTGACAACGTCGCGCACGTATTTCTCATCGAGCCCGGCGACGTCCGACAGCACGCGAATCGTGCGATCGAGGTCCTTCGTATGCTCGCGGACGATGGAGATGGTGAAGGAGCTGCGGTTTTCGACGAGCACCGCGCCGTTGCGATCGAGCATCACGCCGCGCGGCGCGCGCAGCGCAATCGTGCGCTGATGATTGTTCTCGGCGAGCTCCCTGAACTTCTCGTGCTGGACGACCTGGAAGTACCAGAAGCTGAAGGCGAGGATCGTGAACACGACGGCACAGCTCACCTGCAGCACGACGAGACGAATCGTGAGGCTGCGACGATCTTCGATTGGCGCCGTGAATTCCGCCATCTTTGCTC
>CAYHHH010000017.1:33332-46722 GCA_964356125.1 uncultured Bifidobacteriaceae bacterium
ATCGTGAGGCTGCGACGATCTTCGATTGGCGCCGTGAATTCCGCCATCTTTGCTCCTTACCCCTTGCCCCTTACCACTTACCCTTAGTCGAGCCGTCGGTTGATCCGCATCCGGCCGCCCATCGACCGCCGCCGGTCGTAGAAGTTCGGCAGGAAATCCGCTATCTGAAACACCATGACGCCGACCAGCGCATTGGCGCCGGCCTGGCTCAGGATGGCGGCCGCTGTCGCCTGGGTGTAGCCCCGGTCGATGACGCGATACAGCCCCACGAATATGATCGCATGGGCGACCGTCGCTGTGAAGAACACGAGGGCCCTGGGCAGCGGCCGGGCCACGATGAACTGGCTGCCCACAATACCAGCAAAAAAGCCGACAACTGTCTTGGCGAGGCTGCCGATCCCGATGATGCTCTGCGTGCTGACCGCGCCGTTGCCAATCATCACGTTCAGGGTACCGGATGCGGCGAGCGCGTCCTGCGACAATCCCGCCACCGCGCCTGCGATCATGCCTGCCGTGGGACCACTGCTGAGCGCGATGTACACCACCGCGACAAACACCAGGTCGACGAGGCCCCCGCCCGGCGTCAGAAACCGTGCAAGCGACGTCTGCAGCGCGAGCGCCACGACGATGACGAGGGTGATACCGGCCGCCCTCACTAACGATCCTCGCCCTGCCGGATCAGCGCCGGCGGCGTCTTCACCACGAGCACTTCTTCCAGCCGGTTGAACTCGACCGACGGGCGGAGGCGAATCGCCTTGTAGATGCCGTTGCCATTGTCGACCTGCTCGACTTTTCCGATGATGAATCCCTTTGGATAAATGCCGTCGACGCCCGACGTCACGATGGTGTCGCCGACCGTGACGTCGGCCGTCGCGGCAACGAAGTCCATGCGCAGCATGTCCTCGCCCGAGCCGAGCACGATGCCCTGCGCGCGCGATCGTTCCACGAGCGCGCCGGCGGCCGCGTTGCGGTCGATCAGCAGCTGCACTTTCGACGCGTGCTGCGTCGGCGTGACCACGCGCCCCACGAGCCCGGTCGGTGCGATGACGGCCATGTTCGCCGTCACGGCCGTGTTCGATCCTCTGTCGATCGTGATGCCGCGGAATTCGAGGCTGGCGCTGGCGCCGATGACGCTCGCCGGAATCGTTTCAACGCGCAGGTCCTGCTGAAATCCGAGCAGCCGCTCCAGTTGCCGCGCGCGCTCGGCGCGTGCGCGCTCCTGCTGAAACTGTATCTGCAGCTCGCCGAGCTGCCGTTTGAGCTGCTCGTTCTCTTCGCGCACACCGCGGAGGTTGCCGTAGCCGCTCCACGCGTCGCGAATGCTGCCGGTGAGCCCGGCGGCGCCGCGCTGCACCTCCGCGAACGCGCCGAAGGTGACCACCTCGAGCAGCGGCACGCCGGCGCGCGAGTTGACCTGCGCGGAGATGAGGATGATGTGCCCCAGCACCACGGCGATGAAGAGCACTGCCGTGCGCTGTCGAAAATCGGTGACGGGCATGCCCTGCAAGCGGTCCTAATCGATCGAAATCTTCCGCAACAGATTGAAATCCGAGAGCATCTTGCCGGCCCCCAGCACGACCGACGACAGCGGGTCTTCGGCCATCGCCAGCGGCAGGCCGGTCTCTTCTCTCAGGCGCTTGTCGAGGTTCTTCAGCATGGACCCGCCCCCCGTCAGCACGATGCCGCGATCGACGATGTCAGCGGAGAGCTCCGGCGGCGTGCGCTCGAGCGCGACGCGCACGGCGTCGACGATGACGTTGACCGTTTCGGTGAGCGCCTCGCGGATTTCCTCGTCGGTAATCGTGATGGTCTTGGGCACGCCCTCGATCAGGTGGCGTCCTTTAATCTCCATCGTCATCCGCTCTTCGAGCGGATACGCGGAGCCGATCTCAATCTTAATGGCCTCGGCGGTGCGCTCGCCGATGAGCAGGTTGTACGTCTTCCGGATGTACTGAATGATCGCCTCGTCCATCTCGTTGCCTGCGACACGCACCGCCTTGCTGTAGACGATGCCCGCGAGCGAGATGACGGCGATGTCGGTCGTGCCGCCGCCGATGTCGACGATCATGTTGCCCGACGGCTCGGTAATCGGCATGCCCGCGCCGATCGCCGCCGCCATCGCCTCTTCCACCAGGTGCACTTCGCTCGCCTTGGCGCGGTACGCGCTGTCTTTGACGGCGCGCTTCTCGACCTGCGTAATTTCCGACGGCACGCCGATGACGATGCGCGGCCGCACCCACACGTTGCGGTTGTGCGCCTTCTTGATGAAGTAGGTCAGCATCTTCTCGGTGACCTCGAAGTCGGCGATGACGCCGTCCTTCATCGGCTTGATCGCCACGATGTTGCCCGGCGTGCGGCCGAGCATCTCCTTGGCGTCGCGCCCCACCGCCTCGACGCGGCCGTTCAACTTGTTGATCGCCACGATCGACGGTTCGTTGACCACGATGCCCTTGCCGCGCGCGTACACGCACGTGTTGGCCGTGCCGAGGTCGATCGCGAGATCGCTCGAGAAGAGTGAGAAAACCGAACGCAGGCTCACGGTAGCTCCTTGGCCGACCTGAAGGTCGGCACTACGAATACACAATCCCGTCGTACGTAGTGCCGACCTTCAGGTCGGCCCGCACGATCTAAACCGGATCGATCGCGAGAAAGACGCCGTTCTTGCCCAGCTCTTTCACGCGATACATGGCGGTGTCGGCCGCCTTGATCAATTCCTCGGCCGATGCCGCGACGTCGGGCAGCGTCGCAACGCCCACCGACGCCGTCAAGCGAATATCGAGGCCGTCGCTGGCCTTCAGGAACGAATACGCGGCGATGCGCTCGCACACGCGCTCGCCCACCGCGACGGCGCCCTCGCTGCCGGTATCGGGCAGCACCAATGCAAACTCGTCTCCGCCGAAGCGAACCGGGAAGTCGGTCTCGCGCGCGCACCCGCGAAGGACGCTGGCGGCCTCGACCAGCGCGCGGCTTCCGCACAAATGCCCGTGCCGGTCGTTCACCGACTTGAACCCGTCGAGGTCGAGAAACAGCAGCGACAACGGTCGTCCGCTACGTGACGCGCGCTTCGATTCGCGGCGCAGCACCTGGTTCAGGTAGCGCGAGTTGTACAGGCTCGTCAGATCGTCGGTGACCGACAGCAAATCGGCGCGCCGCAGATGCAGGGTCGTGTCGAGTGCGAGCGCCGGCCCTTCCAGCACGGTGCGCAGCGCCGACATCACCTCGGGCGGCAGCTTCGGCGCTTCAGACGAGGGCGTCGGGTCGAGCACGATCAACGCGCCGATCGTGCGCGCGCGGCACCGCAAGGGAAACCCCGCCACGGCGGCGGCCGGTCCGTCGGTGAGACGTTCGTCGGTCGCGAGGCTCGCGCTCATGAACTCTTCATTGTGCTCGGTAATCCATCGGGCCACGCGCTCGAGCCCCTCGTGATAGGCCTCGCACGATCCGCGCTCGGCGATGAGCGACGCGCGCTGCGATCCGTCCTGCACGGCCACCACGAGGCACGACGCGGGGAACCACCCGTGCACCTGGGCCAGCAGGGCCTCGGCCACTTTGCGCGGGTCCACCGTGGTGTTGACCGATCGGATCAACTCAACGAGCGTGTCTCGGCGATTCAGCTGGTCCGATAGACCCGTCGCCGCTTGGCGAAGACGTGCAGCCAGATCTGCCTGAGCGCCGCGGGGGGCGGCTGGTTTGGTGCGCGGTGCTCCCGGCATCTTCGTGAGAAAGGCAAACTCCCGTAAGTCCTTCTGTACAAGTTAAATATTACCACGGGCAACCCGGCTAAAACTGCCCGGCGCCCGTCGTATATGAGTCGATGCTACGATTATCAGCTTCGACTCACTGTCTTATCGGCCACATACGGAATTTTCTGAGGGGCTTGACCTGCAATGACCATGCTTGATCGGATGCGGCGCCATAAAGGCTGGCTGAAATGGAGCCTGGCGGCCGTCGTCCTTACCTTTGTGTTCTTGTACATTCCGTCGTTCATGGGCACCGGCCAGGGCCTGATACCAGGCGACCGGCTGGCGACCGTCGATTCCCGGTCGATTTCGGTGGCCGATTTCCGGCGCCGCTATCTCGCCCAGGTGCAGGCCTATCGCACCTCCTATGGCGGCAACCTGACCGACGACATACTGCAGCAAATGCAGGTCCCCCAGCAGGTCCTGCAGCAGATGATTCAGGAAAGGGCGGAGCTGACCGAGGCCGAGCGCGCCGGCATCACGGTCAGCGACGCCGAAGTGCGGGCGCAGATTATCGCCATCCCGGGCCTCCAGGAGAACGGGCAGTTCATCGGCGAGCAGCGCTATCGCCAGCTGCTGTCCCAGCAGGCCCCTCCGATGACGCCGGCCGACTTCGAGCGGTCCGTGCGCGAGAGCCTGATGCTCGACAAGCTCCGCGCCGGGCTCACCGAATGGATGACCGTGTCGGACGCCGATCTCGAGCGCGAGTACAAGCGCCGCAACGAGAAAGTGACGCTCGACGTCGTCGCGGTGCTCGCCGACAATTTCAAGACGCAGATCACGCCGAGCGACGCAGAGATTTCCGGCCACTACGACAAAAACAAGGAGCAGTACCGCATTCCGGACCGCCGCAAGATCAAGTTCGTGCGGATCAATCCGGCCGAGCTTGCCGCGAAGATCCAGGTGTCGAAGGCCGACGTCGAACGGAGCTACAACGAGCAGCTCGGCAAGTACACGACGCCCGAGCAGATTCGCGCCAGCCACATCCTGCTGACGACCGAAGGCAAGGATGACGCGGCGGTGCGCGCGCAGGCGGAGCAGATTCTGAAGGAAGTGAAAGCCGGCGGCGATTTCGCCGCGCTCGCGAAGAAGCACTCGCAGGACGAAACCAACGCCGCGCAGGGCGGCGACCTCGACTACTTCGGGCGGGGCCGCATGGTCGGCGCGTTCGAAACGGCCGCGTTCGCGCTCGAGCCCGGCGCGGTCAGCGACCTCGTCAAGACGGAGTTCGGCTACCACATCATCAAGGTGACCGACAAGAAGCCGGCGATCGTCCGCCCCGTGAGCGATCCGGCCGTCTACAAGGAGATCGAGACCACGCTGCTGCGCGAGCAGGCCGAAGCGCAGGCCACGCAGCACGCCGACGCAATCGTTGTCGCAGCCACGACGCCGGCGGCGCTCGACAAGGCGACGGCATCGCGCGGTCTCACGATGGAAGAGTCGGGCTTTTTCGCCCGCGGCGGCATGATTGAGGGGCTGGGCCCGCAGTCGCCCGTGTCGATGGCGGCGTTCGATCTCGCAGAGAACACCGTCAGCGCGCCGATACCCGGACCGGCAGGGCGCGTCATCTTCTACGTATCAGGCAAGCAGGACTCGTACCTGCCGAAGCTCGACGAGGTGCGCAGCCGCGTACGCGACGATGTCATTCAGGATCGCGCGGTGACGCTGGCGAAGCAGCGCGCCGACGCGCTCGCCGCGCAGTTGAAGACGGCGGCGAATTTCCAGGCCGCCGCGAAGGCCGCCGGGCTCGAAGCAGTGACGACCAACCCGATCGCGCGCGATGGCGTCATTCCGAACATTGGCCGCAGCCCCGAGATCGAAGCGGTGGCGTTTGCATCGCCGGTCGGCACCGTGAGCGACGCTATCTCCACACCGCAGGGCGCGGCGATCGTGAAGGTCGCGTCGCGGCAGGATGTCAGCGCCGCCGACTTCGCCATGGCGAAAGACAAGTTCCGCATGGAAATGCTCGGCGAGCGCCGCTCGCGCTTCTACCAGACCTACATGGAGAAGGCGCGCACGAAGATGAAGATCGACGTCGACGCCGAAGCGCTCAAGCGGGCGATCGGATAGGGATCGTAGGGTTCGTGGGTGGCGTGGGGTTCGTGGGGAAGAATGCTCTTCCCTACGCGACCTACGATACCTACGCGACCCACGCGACCTTTCAGCGTAAGAATCCCATCGGCATCAACGCCAACGGCTCCCCGGGGTTGAACAACCGTGCGGGAGCCAGCAGCACGCCGAGCGCGCGCCGCTCGGCCGTGCGCAGCCCGGACACCACCGACAGCACGCCCTCCAGCTGACGGTCGTTGCCCGACCCGCTCAACTGCTCAACCAACAGCTCCGCCAGGCTCCGGCGCGCCGGGTAGTTGACAATCTCGACGTCGGTGTCCGCCGCTATTCCCGCCCGCTCCTTCGCGAGCGCGATCGCGCGATCGAGCCCTCCGAGCGCGTCGACCAGGCCGTTCTGCTGCGCCTGCGCGCCGGTCCACACGCGCCCCTGCCCCAATTTATCCACCTGCTCCACGGTCATCTTTCGAGACGAGGCGACCTTCTGGAGGAAGCCGTCGTAGAAATCGCGCATCTGCACGCGCAGCTTCTCGCGCTCGCTGTCGGTGAACGGCCGGTCGGGCGATGCGATTCCCGCGTTGCGCCCGATGATGACCGACTCGATATTCGCGCCGAGCTTGTCGAACGTGCCGCCGGTGATGAACTTGCCGCCGTAAATCCCAATCGAGCCGGTCAGCGTCGCGGGCTGCGCCACAATGGACGGCGCCGCGACCGCGACGTAATAGCCGCCCGACGCGGCAAGGTCGGACATCGACGCGACGAGCGGGCGCGACGGTTTCTCGTTCTTGGTGATCGTGAGCTCGCGCCAGATCACGTCGGACGCGATGCTCGATCCTCCCGGGCTGTCGATGCGCACCACAATCGCGCGCACGTTGTCGTCGGCGCGCGCGGATCGGATGGCCTTGACGAGCCGCGTCGATCCCGCGACGTCGCCGTTGAGTGGATCGAACCCGCTGTCGCCAGAGTTGATGATGCCGCTCACATAGACCACCGCAATGCGCGGTGCGCCCCGCGGCAGCACGCTTCGGCGCGAGCGGCCGTACGACTCCCCTTCCACAGTGCCGTTCATGCTGACAGCGCCCTGATCGTCGAGCTGATCTTCGTACGCGAGCGCGTCCACGAGGCCCAGGCGGTGGGCGTCCCGGGCCAGAAACGGGCCTTCGTCGATCAACGCGCGCACGTCCTCCACGGTTTTCTTGCGGGTCTCGGCGATCGCGCGGACGAGCTGGTCGTACATGTCACGCGTCAGCGACTCGGTCATCTCCCGATGCGCGGGCGTGAACGTCGTCTGCGTCAGTTGATTGGGCGCCGTCTTGTAGTCGCCGATTTTTTCGAAGTCCGCTTGCGCCCCGATCTTGTCGAGCGTCCCTTTCAGGAAGACCTCGTAGGTGGCCATGCCGGTCACGTCGAGGCTGCTCGAGGGCACGAGGTAGATTTTCTCGGCCGCCGTCGCGAGGTAGTACTCGCGCTCACCGGCGTACTCGAGATAGGCCGAGATGCGCTTGCCGGACTTGCGGAAATCGAGCACCGCGTCGCGGATCTCCTGAACCTTGCCCCAGTACGGCGACTGGAACGGCGTCGGAACGATCAGCACCGAGTCGATGCGCGGATCCTCCTTGGCCCGTCGCAGCGCGTCCACATAGCCGCGCACGGTTTGCGCGCGCGCGCCGCCCGTCAACTGCCCCACGACGTCGTTGGGAGGCGTCTCCACCAGCTCGCCGCCGATGCGCAGAATCAGCGTCGAGTGGTCGGGCACCGACGGCCCCCTGGACATGACCATCCACGCGCCAACGATGGCAAGGACGCCGACGACGAAGAACAGGACGACGAGACCCAGAAAGAATTTGAACAGACGGCGCTCGGCCATGGCGGACTCCTTCAGTAACCCCCAGATTACACGATGGTGGTTGGTGGTTAGTGGTTGGTGGTTTATATTCCGCGAGTGTTCGGGGCTAATTACTCGTACGGCCTTGTCCTGCAGGCCCTGGCGATTCTGCACTTCGTGCGTCGCCGGCCCGAGACCTACTGGCTCTGGATCATCCTCATGTTCGGCGGCATCGGGGCGTTGATCTACATCGTGGTGGAGGTCATTCCCGACGCCGGCCTTCTGCGCGGCACGTTTCAGGTCTTCCCCCGCCGCAAGCGCATCAAGCAGCTCGAGGGGCTCGTCCTCGACAACCCATCGGTCGGCAACTGGGAAGAGCTCGGCGATCTATATCTCGACGACGCGCAGTTCGCGAAGGCGCGCGAGTGCTTCGACAAAGTACTCGCGAAAGTCGAGTCGACCGATCCGTTCTACCGGCGGGCGTTGTGCGCGCTCGCGCTGAACGATGTCACGGCCGCCGCGGGCGACCTCGAACGGGTCGTTGCCAGCGAGCCGAAGTACGACTACCAGCGCGCCGCAGGCTTGCGCGCGCACGCTGTGGCAAAGCTCGGACAGGCGGAGAAGGCGGACGCGCTGTTCGCTGACGTGCTGCAGACATCGACACTTTCGGAGACGCAGTACAACTACGCCTGTTTCCTCGCGGCCGCAGGCCGCAAGGATGAGGCCCGCGAATGGACCGATCGAATCCTGCGAAAGAAGGCGACGATGCCCGATTACATCCGCCGCGGCGAGCGCCCGTGGTTCAGGAAGGCAAAAGCGTTACTTAAGAAACTGTAGGTTCGTGGGGTTCGTGCACTTCGGTAGGGTCCGCCTTTAGGCTAATGCCTTTAGGCGGACCGTGACTGTCGATGGTAACGAGCGACGACGAGCAGAAACAATGCAAGGACGATGTGAAGCGTGACGGGGATCAGATCGCGGCGCAGCGTCGCGTAGCGCACGACCATGCCGACCGCGTAGATCCACCCAACAATCCACAGCGGCGTGGCGAGCCACGCATGGGGCCGAACGAAGTACCCCTTCCCTTGCGAGAACTGGATGCAGACCGTTGCCAGCACTGCGACGATCGCGATCTGCGATGCCAGGAGCAGCGGATACGGCAGCAGGCCGGACTGCCACTCCTCCATCGCCGGAAGGAACGGCGCAACGCCGCTAACAACCAGCAGCTGGCCGAGCACGCGAAGGACGAACAGCGTGAGCAGCACCCACAGCAGCAGCGTCACGTCGCCCAGTGTAGACTGTCCGCTTCAATTCCCCAGGAGGTTCGCATGCATCTGCGTATCCTCGCCGTTGTGCTGTCGCTGTCCATTCAGAACGTCGTGGCGCAGACGCCTTCCCCGACGCCCGGGCCGCCCGCGCCGCGCCCGCAAGCACCGCCGCGAGACGCGCAGCCGCAGACCCAGACCGGCACGGCGGTCATCAAGGGCCGTATTACCGCTGCCGATACGGGGCGACCGCTGCGCCGCGCGCGCGTCACCGCAAGCGCGCCGGAACTGGGTCGCGCTCGTGATGTGAGCACCGACGTCGACGGCCGGTATGAAATCAAGGATCTCCCCGCCGGACGATATTCGCTGACCGTCAACCGCAGCGGCTATCTGCGGCTCCGATACGGCCAGCGGCGGCCGCTCGAACAAGGGAAACAACTCGACCTCGCGAACGGTCAGACGCTCGACAGCATTGATTTTGCGATGCCGAAGATGAGCGTGATTGCAGGCCGCGTGACCGACGAGCTCGGCGATCCCATCGAGGGCGCCAACGTCTTTGCGATGCGAATGGATTACTGGCAGGGGCGGCGCCGCGTGGTACCAGGCAGCCAGGTGACGCGCACCGACGATGTGGGGCAGTACCGGATTACGGGGTTGATGCCTGGCGCATATTGGGTGATGGCCACGATTCGCGAAACGTGGACCATCACTGAAGGCGGCAAAACAGAAGTGCTCGGCTACGCCCCCAGCTATCTGCCCGGCACCACGAACCTGGCGCAGGCTATGCGCGTCACGGTCGGGCTCGGTCAGGAAGCCGGCGCCACGGACTTTCCGCTCGTTCCAGGTCGCGCGGCGAAGGTCTCCGGCGTCGCCACCGACGCACGCGGCATGCCCCTCGCGGGAGGCAACATCGGTATCAGCCAAGAGACGGTTGGCACCGAGGGCGGAATGTTCACGAGTGTCGGTGGAGGTTCGGTGGCGGCAGACGGCACGTTTTCGATTCCGAACGTTCCACCGGGTGAGTACAAGATCCGCGCCACTGCGGCGGGCAATCGACCGGCTGGCGCTCCGGCGGAGATCGTGACGCAGGTACTGACGGTCGACGGTCAGGACATCGAGGGCCTGCGCCTGACGACCACCGCAGGTTGGTCGATGTCGGGCCGCATCCGAAGCGAGAGCGGCGAGGCGTTGTCCGTCCCGCGCAACCGCGTGAGCCTGCTCGCAAATCTTGTGCAACCGGACCTGGAGCCGAGAACCAGCGGCATGTTTACCAACAGCCAGATCCGTGACGACTGGACATTCGCCATCACGAATATTTTCGGTGCGTCGCGACTGCACGTCACCGTGCCGAATGGATGGGCGGTCAAATCCGTGCTGCATGGCGATCGCGACGTGACAGACGAAGCGATCGACATGAGCAGCGGCGAGCAGTTCTCCGACGTTGAAGTGGTCGTCACGAATGTCATCACGCGCGTCAACGGCCGGCTGACCGGTGCGGACGACAAGGCCAGCGCGGACGGCACCGTTCTGTTTTTCGCAGCTCAGCCGGATAAGTGGTTTGACCGTTCGCGTTGGGTCCGCGCCGCGCGGCCGGATCAACGCGGCGCGTTCCAGATCGAGGGATTGCCGGCCGGCGAATATCTGGCCGTGGCACTCGACTACGTGCAGGACGGTCTCTGGAACGATCCCGAGTACCTCGCGTCTCTCGCGCCGAGTGCGCAGAAGATTACGCTTCGCGCTGGAGAATCGTCGAGCGTTCCGCTGAAAGTGGTGACGCCCCCGCAATAACGAGGAGCGGACACGTCTCCGGCTTCAGCCGGACCGCACGGGCAGAGACCGAGGACGCCCCCCCTTGCGACCATTCAGGCGGGCCGCTCGCAATGTTTGAAGATGCGCGGCCAGAGCCTCGCGAATCGCCTGCTTTGCCGAGGCGCGCGTATCCGCTGCCGCATACACGCCCGGTAAGCCCGCTACCCACGCGCTGAACGTGCCATTGGATTCTTGTTCGATGACCACAGGGAAGTAATTCGTCATTTGAGCTGCGCTTCTTCCAAAAGATCCAATTCGCCAAGTGTATCGCCTCCGAAGCGCAACGCGTGAAGGCGGGTTATAATGTCGTTCCTGCTCGGCAAGATCTCCACTGCGGAAGTGGCGGAACTGGCAGACGCGCTAGCCTCAGGAGCTAGTGGGAGCAATCCCATCGGGGTTCAAATCCCCGCTTCCGCACCAGACTTCGCTCGCCTGACACGCGAGCGAGCTTCGTCTGGGCAGGCCATACCGAGCGATTCGTACGCGAAGTCTGTCTCGCCGTAGCGGCGCAGCCGCGAAGGCGGACATAATGCGCCGATGCGTTTCACCCCGACAATCCTCCTCCTTGTCCTCCTCTCCGCCTGCGCCCGCGAAGCCCCGCCGCCAGCCGACACAGCGCGCACAGCGGCTGCGCCCGCCGTTGACGTCGTCGAGCTCAGCGCGTCCGACGCGCGCGATCGCATGGCCGCAGGCACGCTCACCTCACGCGCGCTGACGCAGGCCTATCTCGATCGCATTCGCGAGATTGACGATGGGGGGCCGACGCTGAACGCGGTCATCGAGATCAGCCCGACCGCCATCGCCGATGCGGACGCGCTGGACGCCGAGCGCAAGGCCGGCAAAGTGCGGAGCCCGCTGCACGGCATTCCCATCCTGATCAAGGACAACATCGACAGCGTGGGCATGGTGAACTCCGCCGGATCGCTCGCGCTCGCGGACAATCGCCCGAAGCAGGACGCGTTCATCGTTAGCCGCCTGCGCGATGCGGGCGCGGTGATTCTCGGCAAGACGAACCTCAGCGAGTGGGCGAACTTCCGCTCGACGCGATCGTCGTCCGGCTGGAGCTCGCGCGGTGGACAGACGAAGAACCCCTATGTGCTCGATCGCAATCCGTGCGGCTCGAGCGCGGGCACCGGCGCCGCCATTGCCGCAAGCCTCGCCTCGATTGGTGTCGGCACCGAGACCGACGGCAGCATCATCTGCCCCGCGTCGGTGAACGGGCTCGTCGGCATCAAGCCGACGGTGGGCGTGGTCAGCCGACGCGGCATCATCCCGATTGCCGCGTCGCAGGATACCGCTGGCCCAATGGCGCGTTCGGTCGCCGATGCCGCGATGTTGTTGACGGCGCTTGCCGCGGTCGACGATCAGGACGCCGCCGCGAGCGGCGCGAAAGGACACATTCCTCGGGAATACGGAGCGCCACCTGGCGCGACGCTGAAAGGCAAACGGATCGGCGTACTGCGCCAGGCGATGGGATTTCATCCCGACGCCGACGCGGCGCTCAACAAAGCGATCGACGCCATGAAAGCGGACGGCGCTGTCATCGTCGACATCAAGATCGCTTCGTATAACGATTGGGACGCTGCTGAGATCGAGGTGCTGCTCTACGAATTCAAGGACGGCCTCAACCGGTATTTGAAAGCCGCCGGGTCGCCGCACGCATCACTCGACGCGATCATCGCGTTCAATAAGGCGCACGCCGATACGGTGATGCCGTTCTTCGGACAGGAGCTCTTCGAGCGTGCGCAGGCCAAGGGCCCGCTCACCGATGTGGCGTATCGCAAGGCGCGCGACAACGCGCGGCGGCTCGCGGGCAGAGACGGCCTGCTGGCCGCGCTGGATCGTGACACGCTCGACGGCGTCATCGCGCCGAGCATGTCGCCGGCGTGGCCCACCGATCATCTACTGGGGGATCACTTCGTCGGAGCCGGCTACGGGATGGCTGCCGTTGCCGGGACTCCCAGCGTCACGGTGCCCGTCGGCAGCGTGCACGGGCTTCCCCTCGGGCTTACCATCATGGGACGCGCGTATGACGAGAACGGCATCATCGCGCTGGCGGCGGCGATCGAGCAGAAGATGAAGGCGCGCAGATCACCGCAATTCAAACCAACCGCGCCGTAGGTTCAGGCCGACACTGGAAAGCGAATAATAGCGTTAAACGCCGTTCAATAGCCTTTTCGTGCGGTCCTCAGGATCGCTCCTTGCTAAACTATTAGCTGGGTTCGGTTTCCCCCCGCCTGAGGACACCTCTTTAATGCCCTGGACTCATTCACTCCCTGCTTCCCTCGTGCTGACGCTGGCGCTCGGCGCCGCGTCGTGCGGCACGCGGGACACCATTGAAATTCCCTACAGCACCCTGAAGCAGCACATCGTGAAGGGGGACGTGCGTGAAGTGCGCATGTCGGCGACGGAAGTGCGGGCGATGCCCACGGAACGCGCGCGCCAGGCGGGCGCCCCCGTGATGTGGGTGGCGACGCCCGTTCCGAATGACGCAATCGTGCCGCTGCTCGAGTCGAAGAACATCACCTATCAGGGCATCAAGTCGGACGAATCGCATATCTCGCTGATTCTCGGCATCCTCGCAGGGGTCACCTTCGTGATCGTGCTCGGCATGTCGTACAAGCGCATGAACCCCGTGACGTCGATGACGGCGCTCACGCGCGGCCGGCTTCGCAAGCGCGACAATA
>CAYHHH010000017.1:46732-53827 GCA_964356125.1 uncultured Bifidobacteriaceae bacterium
AAAAAGGGTCGGCCTCACCCGGGTTTCGATTCGGTGGCGGGCGTCGACGAGGCGAAGGAAGAGCTCGAAGAGATCGTGAAGTTTCTGCGCAGCCCGGCGAAGTTCGCCTCGCTTGGCGCGCGCGTGCCCAAAGGCGCGCTGCTGGTCGGGCCGCCGGGCACGGGCAAGACGCTCCTCGCGCGCGCGGTCGCCGGCGAAGCCGGGGTGCCGTTCTTCTCGGCGAGCGGCTCGGAGTTCATCGAGGTCTTCGTCGGCGTTGGCGCATCGCGCGTGCGAAAGCTGTTCGAGCAGGCCAAGTCGAAAGCGCCCGCGATCATCTTCATCGACGAGATCGACGCCATCGGCAAGAGCCGCTCGGGCGCGCACGGCGGCGGCGGAGCCGACGAGCGCGAGCAGACGCTGAATCAACTGCTCGTCGAAATGGACGGGTTCGACTCGCGCGACGGCATCATCGTGCTCGCGGCCACGAACCGGCCGGAGATCCTCGACAACGCCCTGCTGCGGCCCGGCCGCTTCGACCGGCAGGTGCTCGTCGATCGTCCCGACGGGACCGGACGCCACGCGATTCTTCAAGTACACGCGCGCAAGGTGAAGCTGGCAGGCGACGTCGACCTCGAGTACGTGGCGCGGCGCACACCGGGGATGGTCGGCGCGGATCTCGAAAACGTGCTCAACGAAGCCGCGCTGCTCGCGGCGCGGGGCGAGAAGAGCGAAGTGGGCATGCCCGAGCTGCACGCGGCCATCGATCGCGTGGTCGTCGGCCTCGAGCGGAAGAACCGCCTGACCAATACGAAAGAGCGGCGCATCGTCGCGTTTCACGAAGCGGGGCACGCTATCGTCGCCGAGCTCGCGCCAAGCGCAGAGCCGGTGCACAAAGTCTCGATTGTGCCGCGCGGCCTCGCCGCGCTCGGCTACATGCAGCAGACTCCGGAAGATCGCAATCTCCTGCAGGAAGACGAGCTGCTCGATCGCCTGGCGGTTCTGCTGGGTGGCCGCGCAGCCGAACATCTGGCGTTCGGGAAGTTCTCGACCGGCGCGGCCAATGATTTGGAGCGCGCAACGGGCCTCGCGCGCCGCATGATCTGCGAGTTCGGCATGTCGTCAGGCATGGGTCCGGTCGCATATCAAACGGACGGACGGAGCCGCCGCGCGGGTGACCCAGGACCGACTGAGTGGAGCGAAGATGTGACCGGCCGGATCGAGGCGGAAGTGCAGAAGGTGCTCACACGCGCGTTCGACAGCGCTGTCGAGACGCTGAGCCGCCGCCGCGCCGTCCTTGACGGCATGGCGGAGGCTCTTCTTGCGCAAGGTAGTCTCGAGCGCGAAGAGTTCCTCGCGCTGCTGGGAGAAGCGGCCTAGATCACGGTACGCCACGTGCATGACCAACCGAGATGAGAACCATCGCCCTGCTTCTTTGCGCGTTGCTCATGCCATTGACGGCTGCCGCGCAAACCACACAAACCTCAGAGAGTACGCCCGGCGACCTGGGGAATCTGCCTGTTCCTGGATGGGCGCAGGGGGTCATTGATTCGTTCTCCAAACCCGTTCATCCCGTGATTGGAGGCGTCGCATCGGGCGGCGGCCTTGGATTTGGTGTCGGGTACGACTCGCCCAAAGACACGCGCTGGTACCAGCAGGCAGAGGCCATGGTGACGGTGCGGCGGTACTGGTCGCTCGAAGGCGAAGTCGGGCGCCGTTCGCTCTCGACGCGCTCGCAGATCGGCGCGTTCGGCGCCGTGCGGCACATGGGGCGGCTCGACTACTTCGGCATCGGACCTCAGACGGCTTTCGACGATCGGTCGGCCTTCCGGCTCCGAGAAACCACCTTCGGCGCGCGGGGATGGTTCCGCGTGGCTCCGGCGGTGCGAGTGGGAGGCACCGCCGCGGCCTACATGCCCGACCTCGGCCCCGGCAGAAGCCCGTCGGTCCGTTCGATTGAAGAGGTCTTCACGCCGGTCTCAGTACCCGGGTTCGACGCCGAGCCGACGTTCGGCCGCTACCGCGGCTTCGTCGAGTTCCTGCATCCAGCCCCTGCAGACGAGGCCAGACTCGATGAAGCCGAACACTATCGCGGCGCGTATCAATTTGCGGTCGAGGCTGTCCGCGATCACACCTCAGGCACGCACGATTTTCATCGCGTGGAGACGGAAGTTCAGCAGCGCATTCCCGGGTTCCGGCCTGGCCAGCGTCTGACGCTGCACGGCTTTCTCGCGACAACAAGTACCGGGTCTGATGTGCCCTACTACATGCTCTACACGCTGGGCGGAAGCGGCGGGCTCAAGTCTTTCCGCCCTGACCTGCTCGGGAGTGACGGCACTCGCGCGTCGCTGAGAGGATTCCGCAACTACCGGTTCCGCGATCGCGATCTCCTGCTGATGCAGGCGGAATACCGCATCCCGGTGCACAAGTACGTGCACACGAGCGTATTCGTCGACGCGGGGCAGGTTGCTCCGCGCGTGTCGGAGCTGTTCTCCGATCTCAGGGCAAATACAGGGTTCAGCCTGAGCTTCGTGCGCAAAGGGAAAACGGTGGGACGGATGGACGTCGGCTTCGGCGGCGGCGAAGGCGCGCACCTGTTCTGGAGCTTCGGCGCCTTCCAGGATTAAGGGCGTTACGAGGCGGCTGCGGCCGCCTCGCGCTTCTCTTCTTTCTTCTCGTCCTTCTTGTCTCTCTCAGCTTGCTTCTTCGCGGTGTCCGTCTTCGACCAGTCCTCTTCGAACAGCTCCTTGAACTGCCTGGCCGCCGTACGCTCCTTCACGATGACACCCACTTCGCGCCGCTTGTCGAGCTCGAGCGCGCGAAGGCTCATGCTGCCGAGAAACAGTTCCTTCCCATCGCGCAACATCGCCCGCAGATGCGCCCGCATCCCGGGCATCTTCTCCACGGTCAACCCCTCGCCCTTCTTGCTGACTTTGCCGATGATGCGCACGTCGACGCCCGCCTTCACGCGGTCCTGCAACAGCCTGATCATCGCGCGGTCGCTAATCTTCATCTCGTAGATCAGCAGCTCTTTCTTCGCGGCATTGATGAACTTGGCGAGTCCCGTGCGGGCATTTTCAGGGCTCACCAGCAGCGAGTCGTGGCCGGCCGTGTAGGGCTGTCGCGTCGAGTCGGCATCGAACAGCCTGATGGCCTCCGAGACGATCGTCTTGTTCCTGGTCGCGACGCCCATGCTGCGGCTCTTCTCGATATCGAGCCGCATGAAATTGAATCCCAGCGCGTACAGCGTGTCGCGATCGATCAGCACCATCTTGTTGTGATAGCGCAGCAGATCGTCGTCGGTCCGCGATACCGTGACGCCCTTCTCCAGCAGCTCGAGCTCGAGCTTGCGCAGGCGCTTGGCGCCGCCGCCGGAGGTGTGCGCGATCAGCGCGTGCACTTTGACCCCGCGCGTCACCGCGCTTTCCAGGGCGCGCTGCAGCTCTTTCAGATCGAAGCGGAAGATCGTGATGTTGATTTCCTTGGTGGCTTTCTTGATCGCCGACACGAGAGGCGTCAGCCCATCCTTGGGTTGAATGATCAGGTCCATGCGCTCCTTCAGACCTACTTCTTCTTGTCGGTCTTCCACTCCACGCTCGTGCCCGGATCGGGATCGATGGCTATCACTTCGGCCGAGATGCCATCGGTTTTCACATCCATCGGCAGTTGGACGAAATAGGACAACTCTTCGGGCGCCGCTTCGCGAATCTCGTACTTCACGCGGCGGCGGCGCAGCACGGCTTCGATCTTCGGCTGCAGCTTGGCTACCCCCTTGGACTTGATCTCGAGGATGAATTCTTTCTTCGCCGTTGGTTCGAACGACTCGATGACCCAGAGAAGACCCACCAGAAAGACCGTCGCAAAGACCGCCAGTCCGTAGACGCCAATGCCGGAAGCCAACCCCACCGTCAGGGTCGTCAGCATGACGCCGGCGTCTTTCGGGTCATCGATCTTGGCGCGATAGCGCACCAAGCCCGCCGCGCCGACGACGCCAAATGCGCGAGCGAGGCTGGTACCCACGACAATCATGACGAGCGCGCCGATCACCGCGAGGATGATCTGCGTCTGGACGACCGGCGCCGATCGTTTCGGTGTGCCTTTCCTCCGAGGGCGCATCGCCAGTGCCGCGCCCAGCAGCGTCGCCAGTGGCAGCGCGACGAAGGGATGCAGGTCGATTTCCCACGAGCCGAGCGACTGCCGGTGCCCTTCGTTGATGTTCTGCAGCATTGTTTGCGGCGGTCCGGCGGGCTGCTGTTGAAGCAGGGGATTGCCCGGTTGTGCAGCAGCGGCTGGTGGCGCACCTTGCGCGTGCAGAGGCACGATAGACACGACCGCGAGCATCAACAGCCACGCACACGTGAGGGTCTCGAGAGAGCGTTTGTGCATATGCATCAAAATTCCACCCTCTGGGTAGCAAGACCCTCGCCAAACCTGGCTGGTAGCGTGTAGCCGGTAGCTCGTAGTAAATACGCACTTGCTACCGGCTACTGGCTACCACCTACGAGCTAACATGTGTATTACTAACAGACAGTGATTCAGTTCCTCCGGGAGTTCCGAACCCTCACCTCTCCCCAGAAGCGCGCGTTTGCGGCCGCTTTTTTCGGCTGGATGCTCGACGGATTCGACTTCACGATCCTCACATTTGTGCTGGCCGATATTCAGCACAGCTTCACCGTGGACAACGCGCTCGCCGGAGCGCTCGGCACGGTCACCCTGATGTTCCGCCTGATCGGGGGCGCGGCCGCGGGCACGGCCGCGGATCGATGGGGGCGCAAGCTGCCGCTCGTGCTCTCCATCGTCTGGTTCTCGCTCTTTACCGTGCTCAGCGGATTTTCCACTTCCTATGCCGTGTTGTTCGCGTGCCGTGCGCTCTTCGGCATCGGAATGGGCGGTGAATGGGCGGCCGGCATGCCGCTGGCGCTCGAGCACCTGCCCGACCGGCTGAGGGGCGCCGCGGCCGGCATTCTTCAGGGTGCGTGGGCGTGGGGTTACGTCCTGTCGGCACTCGTGTTTCAAACCCTGTATCCGGTGCTGCGAGGCCAGATGGACGAGGCCTGGCGCGCGATGTTCTGGATCGGCGCGATCCCGGCGATGTTCGTGCTGTGGATTCGCGCGAACGTCGCTGAGAGCCCCGTGTGGCTGGCGACGCAGGGAAACGCCCCCGGCGCCGCCGCGCGCACGTCGCGCGTCTCGCTGGCGCGCATCTTCCACAGGGACCTGATTGGCACCACCATCCACTGCTCGCTGCTGGCGGCCTGTTTCATGGTGTCGTATTACTCGGTGACCTTCTGGTACGCGACGCTTCTTCGGGAGCGCGGCTTGAACACGCTGCCCTTCATCATCGCGCTGAATGTGGGCGGCATCATCGGATCGGCCTTTTGGGGAGGCGTGTCGCAGGGGCGGCTCGGACGCCGCGGCGCCGTGACATGCGCGGCCGCTCTGGGCGTCGTCGTCTCACCGCTGTATCTCATGAGCGCCGATATCGGCGTCATGCTGACGGGCGCGGTGCTCGTCGGGTTCGGCGCGCACGGCATGTGGGGGGCGTTCCCGTCCTACATCACCGAGCGGTTTCCGAGCGAGGTGCGCGGCGCCGGCGCGGGATTCTGCTATCACGCCGGCGCGCTCGTGGGGTCGTTCACGTCGTATGCGATCGGCCACCTCGTCGATGGCGGATGGACGCTTCCAGCCGCCATGACCGTCGCGATCGCCGCGTCAGGCGCAGCGGTCGCGGTGACGATCTGGCTTGGACCGGAGACGCGCGACAGGCGTTTCAGTGACTGAGCCGGTCGGCTTCCCGTTGTCGCATATAGAGGCAAGGGAGGCCGAATGCCTGACGGATTTGTCGAAGCGCAACGCAACTCAACAGGACTGCTGACCACCGTCGAGCGCCGCGTGCTGATCTGGCTCGCGCAGCGGATGCCGGCGCGGGTCAATTCCGATCACCTCACCGCACTCGGCCTCGTGTCGATGTTCCTCGTCGGCGTCTGTTTCGCCGTCTCGCGCGACGTGCCAGCAGCGATCTGGGGGGTCGTCCTGTTTCTCGCGCTCAACTGGTTCGGCGACAGCCTCGACGGCACGCTCGCGCGCGTGCGCGGGCATCAGCGCCCGCGCTACGGGTTCTACGTCGACCACATTCTCGATACGTTCGGCGCGTTGTTCGTGCTCGGCGGGCTGGCCATCTCTGGCGCCATGACGCCGATCGTCGCGGCGGCATTCCTCGTCGCCTACTACGTGCTGTCGATCGAGATCTATCTCGCGACGTACTGCGTCGGCCGGTTCCAGATGTCCTTCTGGGGCTGGGGCCCGACCGAGCTGCGTATCCTGCTCGCCATCGGCGCGCTCACGCTGTTTGTGAAGCCCGTCGTCACGATCTTCGGCATGCAGATGCAATTGTTCGATGCCGGTGGGATTGTGGGGACGGTCGGATTGATCTTCACCGCGATCGTGTCAGCAATGGGCAACACGCGCAGGCTGTACGCTGCTGAACCGCTGCCGCAGACGTTGGTATCTCAACACGAAGACACGGGGACACGGAGGAGCACAGGGAATACAGTTCTTCTCTGTGGGGTGCGTGAGTAAGCTCCGTGGCGCGCGTTGACGCGGCGCCATAGGCGCCGCCGGGAAAAGTAAAAGGCGCAAACACAAGACCCGTGAATTCAGCTGGTCTTGATGTTTGCGCCTTTTGCTTTTCCTCGCGATGGCCGCGTAGCGGCCATCGGTCAACGCGCGCCCGTGTCTCCGTGTTGAGATCAGTAAAAATCAGCGAAGCCTGAAATCAGTGGCCGCCGCCCTGCCCGCTTAAGTTCTTGACCACTTCGCCGATGACACCCTTCGCATCACCAAAGAGCATCAGCGTGTTGTCGGCGAAGTAGAGCTCGTTCTCGATGCCGGCGAAGCCGGGGTTCATCGAGCGCTTGATGGCGAGCACAACTTTGGCTTTGTCGGCGTCGATGATGGGCATCCCGAAGATCGGGCTGTTCTTGTCGAGCCGCGCGGCCGGATTGACGACGTCGTTGGCGCCGATGACGAGGGCCACGTCGGTGCGCGGCATCTCGGGGTTGATGTCGTCCATCTCGACGAGCCGATCGTAGGGAATCTCGGCTTCCGCGAGCAGCA
>CAYHHH010000018.1:0-20401 GCA_964356125.1 uncultured Bifidobacteriaceae bacterium
CGCGAAGGACTTCTTCGGAGCGGTGGAGATCGACGGCGGGCCATGGTGCACCATTCCCGACGGCAGGCCGGGCGCCGGCATCGTCATCAGGGACTCGATCGCCGACGTCACCCTGCAGCAGGTGCTGACGAGACCGGACGAGTTCGACGTGATCGCCACGCCGAACCTGAACGGCGACTACCTGTCTGACGCGCTCGCGGCGCAGGTCGGCGGCATCGGCATCGCGCCCGGCGGCAACATCAACTCGCTGACCGGCCACGCCATCTTCGAAGCGACGCACGGCACGGCCCCGAAGTACGCGGGCCTGGACAAAGTGAACCCCGGCTCCGTCGTGCTGTCAGGCGAGATGATGTTCCGCCACATGAAGTGGCACGAGGCCGCGGACCTGATCATCAAGGGGATGGAAGGCGCCATCTCGGCAAAGGCGGTGACCTACGACTTCGCGCGCTTGATGGAAGGTGCGAAGGAAGTGAAGTGCTCGGAATTCGGGGATGCGATGATCCGGCATATGTGATTTTGAGCAGGAGACCAGGAGATTAGGAGAACTTTACTGATCTTCAACACGGAGACACGGGCGCGCGTTGACTCGATGGCCGCAACGCGGCCATCGCCGGAACAAGCAAAAGGCACAAACACAAGACCCTGAATCGAGCTGGTCTTGATGTTTGTGCCTTTTGCTTGTTCCGGTGGCGCCTATGGCGCCACGTCAACGCGCGCCACGGAGCTCGCTTACGCCGCCCACGGAGAAATTTACATATTTTCTCCGTGCGTCTCCGTGTCTCCGTGACTCCGTGTTGAGACGTTCTCTTAAACTCCCGATCTCCTGTAAAAGGTATTTCTACGATCGCAAACTGGACACCAGCGCGAGCAGGGCGAGCGCCACAGCGAACCCGAACCCCAGCTGCAGCCGCTGCTTCACGAACAGCACGCCCACCGCGAGGCATCCCGCTGCGGCGGCCAGCACATACCAGTACAGCTCGTCGAGCGCCTCGTCCACCTGCTCGTTGCCGGAACGGCGCGCGGCGTTCTGAATGATGCGGGCCGCGATCTGCTCGTCGGCAGCGGCACCGAGCTCAAAGTACTCGCCGTTGCCGGCGCGCGCGATCTCGCGCAGCGACGTGCGATCGATCATCGAGCGAATCGGCTCGAATCCCGCCAGCACCACGCCTTTGTCGTTGCGCGGCAGCGGAATCATGCCGCCGTTCGACGTGCCCACGCCAATCACGTCGACCGAAATGCCGCGGCCTGCGGCGGCGGCGATGGCGCGCTGCACGTTGCCGCTCCACACCTGGCCGTCCGAGATGACGACGAACGTGCGGGCGTTCTTGCTGGGGCCGTACATCTCCTGATCCGTTTCGACGAGCTTCACGCCCCAGTAAATCGCGTCCTCGACGTTGGTGTTCCAGCTCGTCTCGTTTTCCAGCCTGAACGTCGGCGCATCGTCCAGGTGGTCGAGAAAGAAAAGAATCGTATTGGGATCGCGCGTGAGCCGCACCTGCGGCACGGCGATGTCGGCGAAGGTCGCGAGCGCCATCCGGTCGCCGTTCCAGCTGAGCGTTGTCGTGAGCGTGCGCACCCACTGCATCGCGCGCTGCCAGCGGTCGGTGCCCATGTCGCGCACGCGCATCGACGTAGAGCCGTCCATGAGCAGGACGATGTCGACGCCGGGGCTGCGTACGATGGCGGTGATCCCCTGCGGCCGCGACAGGGCGAGAATCGTCAGCGACAAGGCGGCGATGAGCGCAAGCCAGAAAGCAAGATCGCCAAGCGCGCCGAACCGCTCGTGCACGGGCACCAGCCGGGCCGCGCGATATCTGCGCGCATCGGAACGGCGGCGCACGACCTGCACGCACCACAGCAGGAACAGCACCGCCGGCGCGGCGAGCAGCCACAAGTACAGCGGCTCGCCGAACCGGATCGATCCGAAATCAATCAGGCGTTCGAACCTAATCCCCAATCCCTAATCCCTAATCCCTGGATTTAGCCGCGTTTGCGGCGCGCAGCGCCGGTCCCCGCGGCCTGCTCCTGGCTCTGCTTGATTTCCTTCGGGTCCATCGGAATCCTGATCTGGAACTGCTCGACCTTCATGTCCTTCGGCGGCTCGCCGGGATCGCCGTGCATGTTCGGATCGGACTCCGTGTCGTCGGGCTTCATATTGCTCAGGGCTTTGCGCTTGCCGGCGCCCACTTCCTCGCGCATGCGCACGGCGAGCTCGTAGTTGAACGCCACGTCGGGCCGCGAGACGCCCGCGCGCAGCGCCTCGTTGTACGCGCGGATCGCGGCGTCGAGGTTCTTCAGCAGCGCCGGCCGGTCCTGCGGTCCGCGCTGCGCCACGCGGTACAGCGCGTTCGCCGCGAGCACGCGCATCTCGGGATCGATCGAGTCCGCATCTTCCGCCTGGGCGGCGGTGCGCGCCACCTCGACGAGATCGGCGTAGTCGGCCTGCCAGTACTGCAGCATCGCGCGTCTGCGGCGGATTTCCCGCAGCGGCCGCTCCGACACGAGCGGGAGCGCCTCGATGTCCGCTTCGAGCGCGGCGTAATCGGCTTGCGGATCGGCGAAGTCGAGCACGGCCATGTCTTCCTGCGCGATGGCCATACGGCGCTCGAACCGTCCGGCCATGAGCGCGGCGCCACCGATGAGCAGGAGGAGCACGACGGCGGCGATAATCCCAGCAGATCGTTTCATAGATACTCCGGACAGGGCTGAAGCCCTGTGCCACCAGTAGGCCCTGGAGTGCTTGCACCGGTGGCACAGGACTTTAGTCCTGTCTTATGGGAACGTTCTAAACATTCTCAGAGTCATCTGCAGCGCAAGCGCGATCGTCCACAGCACGACGGCTGCCAGCGCGAATGTCATGTACTTGGGCTGCTTCACTTCGTACTCGCGCACGTCGACCCGGCCGGTCGCCGCCGCGTCGATTTCCTTGATCGCCTGCATGATGGTTTCCTGGCTCGCCGCCGGGTAGAACTTCCCTCCCGTCGCGTCGATCGCCTTCTTCCACACCTGATCGGGCACTACGTCGAAGAGGCCGCGGGCGTACGCCGTGCGGATCATGTAGACCGGCACCTTGTTGTCGATCGCCTTCTTCAGCACCTGCTCGAGCGACATGCTGCCGATCTGCACGTTGTTGTCCTGCCCGTCGCTGAAGATCACCATGATGTTGCCCGTCGAATCGAGAAAGTCGAACGCATTGAACAGGTCGACCCCCTCGTCTATCGCCTTCATGATGATCGTGCCCTGATCGGGGAAGCGCTGCCATTCGTTGACGTCGCTGATCATCTTCAGGCTCAGGAGCAGGTTCTCGTAGTCGGTGGTGAACGGCGTGATGACGTACGCCTCGTTGCCGAACTGCTCGAGCGCGATGAGATCCCGGTACTTGCCCTTCATCCGCACGCGGATGAAATATTCGGCAGCCGCCATCGTGTTCGAGAACGCCGTATCGCTCTGCGTCTTCAACTGCTGGCCGCTGAATGGCGACAGCATGCTGAGCGACGCATCCATGATGACCGCGATGCGCCGGCCGGGATACGAGGTCTGCCGCGCCGACAGCGACGAATGCGGATCCGCAAGCGCGAGGCAGAAGAACGGCAGGCCGGCGAGAAACAGCAGGAACGGCGTGTGCCGCACGAAGGACAACGGCGAGCGCCGAATGCGCGGCAGCACCGCCGGCAGGGCGATCGCCGTGCGGCCCGGCAGCCTTCCACGGAGCGATCGCCACACCAGCACCGTTGCGGCGATGACCGCCAGCATGGCCGACGCCAGCAGCGCGGCGTTGCGCGCGTTGAACACGAGATCGCCGATGCCCGACGAGCGCCACTCGTTGAGCGTGCGCAGAACCAACTCGATGAGCGCGTTCAGCGTGCCCATGTCTGTCGTGCGGTGGCGGTGTCGGCGTGCCGCGTCGATCGCCCGAAGCGCCGCCATTGAGTCAGACGCAAGCGGCGGACGACATCCCGCCCCTCGGACAGCGCCGCATCGAGCGCCGTACCGTCGATGCCGCCGTCCCTGCTATACCGAACGGCCGTGAACAGCCCGAGCGGATGGCTGAGCGCTCGCCACAGTTCCGCAGCCGGCGCGGCGTGGCCGTTCAGCGGCGTCGAGTCGGGGGTCACTGACGCGGAGAGCACCACCTTCTTGCCGCGCAGCATGCCGAGCCCGAACCCGGGTGCGGCCGCGACCTGTCCTTCGGTCGGCGGCGTCGCGCGATCGACCTCTGTATGACTGACGGGACGCGAGAGTGCGACCGCGCCGGCAAGCCGCAGCGCCGCTGCCGCGCGCCCCGCGAGATCGTTATTCCATCCTCCGCTCTGGCTGTCGGACTGCACGGCTCCGAGCTCGCGGGACGCCGCGCGCAGCACAGCACCTGCCGACAGCGTCCGCTGCCGCGATGCCGTCGCCGCACGCCGCTTGACGGCCGCGCGCGCAACCAGCATCACCGCCATCAGTCCTGCCAGCACGAACGCCACGCCGGCGAGAATCAACAACAGATTAGAGCGGAACAGGCGCCGATCGACGTCGCCGAACGTATCGACCGGCGTGTCGCGGATATCGGCCGCGCCGGCCGGCACGAGCGACAGCACGCGAATGGGGACCGGCTCCAGCGAATACTGCGCCTCGCGCCCCTGCAGCGCCGCGCCTCCCTGCAGCGAGTTCTGCACCCGATAGCTGATCTGCAGTCTGGGCAGCGTCACTTCCCTGCCGAAGAACTCTTCGCCGAGCACACGCATCACATATTGATACTGAAAGAACCGCCGCGGCGCGTTGCGGATGTCGCGAAACCGCTCCCCGCCGACGATGTCGAACGGAACGAGATGGAGCGCCGACGGCGCGAGGCCCGACTCGTCGACGACCACCTTCACCCGCTCGGTGTCGAGCACGGCGCAGGTCAGCGTCAGCGTGAAATGTTCACCGACGCGGACGGCGCTGCGATCGGTCTTCCACCAGCACTCGATCGGCGGCGCGACCACTTCAGCGGGGTTCGTAGGGGTCGTGGGGCGCGTGGGTGGCGTGGGGACGGGGCGCGGGCGCATCGTCGGGTCCGCAGGGTTCTGCGCACCGAGCGAGGCGGGTGCAAACACGCCGAGCAGCAGCGTGATAGCCGTGGCAGTCCTAATCCCTAATCCCAAGTCCCTAATCCCTGACGTGTTCATCCTTTGCGAAGCCTCCGTACCATGACGAATTCGAGGAGGGCGGGCAGACTTTTTTCCTGGTCCACGTCGATCCGCAGCACGTCGAGCCCGCGCTCGTGCGCATCGCGTTCGAGCCCGTCCTGCCATGCGCGCACGCGGGCGCCGAGCCCGCGCATCTCGCGCCGCGACATCAGCCGCGACTCACCCGACTCGACGTCGAACGCGTTGACCCATCCCGCCGAGACGTCGGGCAGCTCGAAGGCGAACGCGCTGTCGATCATGACGAGAAACAGGTCGTGCACCGAGTTGAGCTCGGCCATTTCCTTGATCCGCTCGGACGCGTCCTCGAACAGAAAATCTGAAATGACCGGCACGAGGGCGGTTCGCCGCAGGTGGCCGCCGATGGTCGTCGAGAGGCGGTGCCCCGCTTTCACGTCTTCCATGCCGACGCGCCCCTGATACGCGTCGAGACAGTGAATGACGTGGCCGCGCCCGACGCGCGGGCGCAGCGCCGACATGCTGGCGAACCCTGTGTCGAACGTGATGATCCCGAACATATCCTGGAAGTACACGGCCGACAGCCCGATGGTCGCCATCGCGCGCGCGATGCCGGCGGCGATCGGCACGCCCGCGGCGCCACACCGGGTCGACGGCGACTGATCGGCCACGACGACGATCGGGGCGGTGCCCGGCTGCTCGTAGTCGCGCACCACCATCGGTGTGAAGTTCGTGAGCGTCGACTGCGGCCAGTCGATCGCCGACATCCGATCGCCGGACTGCCAGTCGCGGAGCCCGACGAAGTCGACGCCGGTGCCGTGGAACACGCTGCCGTGATCGCCGAGCGTGTACTCCTTCATCCGCCGCAATACGCGCAGTTCAATCTCAGTGACATCGGCGAAATTAACAAGCTCCGCCGGTTGAACGTTCACGGGATGGGCACCTTCGCAATGATGTCTTCGATGACCTGCTCGGCGGTGATGCCGTGGCTCGTGGCGTGCGGACCCAGCCAGATGCGGTGGCCGAGCACGTACTTCGCCAGATCCTGCACATCTTCCGGAAACACTTCCGCGCGCTTGCGCACGAGCAACGCCCACACTTTGACGAGGCGGCCCCAGCAGATCGTCGCGCGGGGCGACGCGCCGAGGTCGACGTGCTGCTCCACCATCTCCGACGGCGACCGATGGTGCCAGTCGGTTTCGTCGTTGTAGGGGCGTGTCGCGCCGACGAGGCGGCGGATGTACTTCCCGAGCTTCTCGTGCAGGAACACTTCGCGCGTGATCACCCCCCGGAGATGGACGATGCGCTCCTTCGACATGAGCGAGTTGAGATGCACCTGCTTGAAATCGAAATTGACGAGCTTCTGTTCCTCGTCCGGCGGCAGGTATCCGATGTTCACCATGATGGCGAACCGATCGGTGGCCGCTTCAGACAGCGGGAACGTGCCCTGCCCGAGCTCCACCGGGTTCATCGTCGCGATCGCAAAGCTGAAGGTCGGCAGATTGTAGGTGGTCTTGCCGACGGTGATCTTGCGATCCTGCAGCCCTTCGAGGAACGCGCTCTGCGATTTCAACGGGATGCGGTTGATCTCGTCGAGGAGGATGACTTCCGCCGACGCGAGCGGGCCGAACTCGGTGATGAACGCGCCCGTGGCGGGGTTGATCATCTGGAACCCGACGACTTCTGTGGGCTGCAGGTCTGCGCGCCCCTGGATGCGCGCGAACTTCGCGTCGCTGATCGCGGCGATGATGACGCCGAAGAACGTCTTGCCGATGCCGGGCACCCCCTTCAGCAGCAGGTTGCCCGCATTAACCTGGCGCTGCTCGTCCTTGTCGTACGTCGTCGGAATCTCCGACATCAGCACGATGTTGGCGAGCGCTTTTTCCTTTTCGTATCCGACGAGCGCCTTGCCGGCCTCGGCGACGATCGCTTCGTGAAATTCGATGGCCTCTGTGAGCTCAGGATGCACGGTATTGGTCGTCCGAAACGGGCTCGAGCCACTCGGTGGTCAGAGTGAGGTTGACGGCGAAGTGCGTCATTCTCGTCTCCGGAGCGGCGCCATGCCAATGTTTTTCGTTGGGGTCGATGCAGACGGCATCGCCCGCGGCCAGGGCGCGCACGGGCTCGCCCCATTTCTGAACCAGGCCCCGGCCTTCCTTCACGAGCAGCAGCTGCGGCGCGCTGTGGCGATGCCAGTTGGTGCGCCCGCCCGGCTCGAACTCGACCAGATAGACGATGACGGACTGGGTGCCGTCCTCCACCATCGGCAGCTTCTTCACCCGCGCCGACCCGACAAAATTCTTCGGATCCGCCGGCTCGAACCGCACGTCATCGTCCTGCAAATGCTTCATAGGAAAGTAGAACTATATGCCAAATACAGCTGGTAGCTGGTAGCCGGTAGCAAAAGCTTTTGCTACAAGCCACAGGCTACAGGCCACCAGCTACAAGCTACGAGCTTGGCTTCTGCGAGATCTTCGCCCAGGTATCCCGCAGCGACACGGTCCGGTTGAAGACGAGCGCGGTGGGCGTGGAGGCGGCGTCGACGCAGAAGTAGCCGAGGCGCTCGAACTGGAAGCGCGAGCCGGCAGATGCGGTCGCGAGCGACGGCTCGACTTTCGCGCGCCGCTGCACGTCGAGCGAATGCGGGTTCAGGTGCTCGAGAAAGTTGCCGGTGGCGGCTGGATCTTCGTGCGTGAACAGGCGATCGTAAATCCGCACCTCGGCGTCGAGCGCGTGCGCCGCCGAGACCCAGTGCAGCGTCGCCTTCACCTTGCGGCCGTCCGGTGAATCGCCGCCGCGCGTCGCCGGATCGTAGGTCGCGCGCAGCTCGGCGATCTCACCGGTCGCCGGATCCTTGACGACGCCCGTGCACGTGATGAAATACGCGCAGCGCAGGCGGACCTCGTTGCCCGGCGACAGGCGGAAGAACTTCTTCGGCGGATTCTCCATGAAGTCGCCGCGCTCGATGTAGAGCTCGCGGCTGAACGGCACCTTGCGCGTGCCTGCCGACGGATCTTCAGGATTGTTGATGACGTCGACTTCTTCAGACGCGCCTTCCGGGTAGTTCTCGATGACGACCTTCACCGGATTCAGCACCGCCATCACGCGCGGCGCGCGCACGTTGAGATCTTCGCGAATCGCGTGCTCGAGGTTCGCGATGTCGACCACGTTGTTGCGCTTCGCCACGCCGATGCGCTCGCAGAAGTTCCGGATCGACTCGGGCGTGTAGCCGCGCTTCCGCAGCCCGGAAATCGTCGGCATGCGCGGATCGTCCCAGCCGCCGACGTGCCCCCCCTCGACGAGCTCGAGCAGCATCCGCTTGCTCATCACCGTGTAGTTCAGGTTCAGGCGCGCGAACTCGATCTGGCGGGGGCGCGGCGGGCGAAGGCCGAGCGCGTCCAGGTACCAGTCGTAGAGCGGCCGATGGTCCTCGTACTCGAGCGAGCAGAGCGAGTAGGTGACCCCCTCGATGTAGTCCGACTGTCCGTGCGCCCAGTCGTACATCGGATAGATGACCCACGTCTCGCCCGTGCGCTGATGCGGCGTCTTGCGAATCCGATACATGACCGGATCGCGCATGTTGATGTTGCCCGATGCCATGTCGATCCTGGCGCGCAGCACGTGCGCGCCGTCCTCGAACTCGCCGGCGCGCATGCGGCGGAACAGATCGAGATTCTCCGCGACGGGGCGTGTGCGGTACGGGCTGTCGCGGCCGGGCTCGGTGAGCGTGCCGCGATACTCGCGCATCTCGTCGGCGGTCAGGCTGTCGACGTACGCCTTGCCGTCGCGCACGAGCTGCTCGGCCCATTGGTAGAGCTGCTCGAAGTAGTCGGACGCGTGATAGAGGTGCTGGCCCCAATCGAACCCCAGCCACCGGATGTCGCGCTCGATCTCGTCGACGTATTCCTGCGATTCCTTGACCGGGTTCGTATCGTCGAATCGGAGATTGCAGCGCCCGCCGAATTCCTGCGCGACGCCGAAGTCGATGCAGATCGCCTTGGCGTGCCCGATGTGCAGGCGGCCGTTCGGCTCCGGCGGAAACCGCGTGACGATCTCGCCGCCGTGCCTGCCCGACTCCACGTCCTCGGCGACGATGTCGCGAATGAAATCGCGCGGCGGCGCTTCAGGGCGGCGTTCGGCGCTGGGGCTCGACATATTTAAGAGGACAATTCTCGCATATGGCAGAATTGCAGGCCAATGCGACCCAAACCTCCAGCCAGGGCTAAAGCCCTGGGCCACCGTAACGGTGGCACAGCGCTTCAGCGCTGTCCAAGCGATCCGTTCTCACTATTCACGCAATGGTTTCGCGACGCCCGGAAGGCGGGTGAACCGCTGGCCGAAGCGGTGGCGCTCGCGACGGCGACGCGCAGCGGACGCCCGTCTGTGCGCGTCGTGTTGAATCGCGGCGTCAGCCGAGGCGGCTTCGTCTTCTACACGAACTACAACAGCCCCAAAGGGGCCGACCTCGCCGGCAATCCGTACGCGGCGATCGTGTTTCACTGGCCCAGGATCGAGCGGCAGCTGCGCGTCGAGGGACGCGTGCGCAAATTGACGCGCCGCGAGTCGGAGCACTATTTCCAAACGCGCCCGCGCGAGAGCCGCCTCGGCGCGTGGGTGTCCCCGCAGAGCGCGCCGATTCCGGGACGATCGTTTCTCGAAGAGGAATTCACGCGCGCCCAGGCGCGTTTCGGCGATGGCAGAATTCCGTGTCCGCCGTTCTGGGGAGGCTTTCGAATTGTACCAAATTGTATCGAGTTCTGGCAGGGTCGCCCGCACCGCCTGCACGACCGCGTCCTGTATCGGCGGAAGGGAAAGCACTGGACGATTCTCCGGCTTGCGCCCTAGAGAAACGTTGCAGTTCCCATTGTAGGTAAGCAACAGAGTATGCGGCGTCGTTATAGATCGGTAATGAAACCTGTCGACGAATCCGTCGCCCCCGCGGACCCAGCGGGACCCTACGAAACGCGCCCGCTCGGTCAGGCACTCGATTTTCTGCGCGTGCTCTGGGCGATCAACCACGGCCTGGCGACGACGTCGCGTTACATGAAGTCGAAGTACGGCGTCACCGGACGCCAGCGGCTCATCATCCAGGTCGTCAACGAGTTTCCCGGCATCTCGGCGGGCGACCTCGCGAAGGTGCTGCACCTCGATCCGAGCACGCTGACCGGCGTGCTGCAACAGATGAGCCAGCGCGGGCTCCTGCAGCTGCAGCCGGACATGCGCGACCGCCGGCGCCTCCACATTCAGCTGACAACGAAGGGCCGCCGCTTGAGCCACATGGCTGTCGGCGCCATCGAGGCTGCCGTCTCCCGTACGCTGTCTCACATGTCGCCGGCGAAGCTGAAGGCCACGCGGGAAGTGCTGGCGCTGCTCGCCGATAATTTGGATCGGCACGCTGACAGCGAAACGCTGACAGATCAGGCCACTTCAGCCTAAGAAAGATCCAAAAATCCGCAGGTTGCGCTGACGCCCAAAGCGGGTCAGAATACTATCTACGTCCGGGCGGCAACGGCATTCTTACCGTTAGGGTTTTGTCCGTATTACCTTCATTCCGGTTACGCTTTTTGAGCGTCAACGCAATTCATCCTTCGTTGCAATTTCCGTTACACGCCCGTTGCCGCCCGGACGTAGTATTTTTCTGTACTCGCGCCCTTCTTCTTCTGGAGAGCACATCATGAAATCAAGCCGCAGGTTCCTGGTTTTCGCGTTCGCGGTCTTTTCGTTCTGCGCCGCATCGTTGCCCGCCGGCCTCGCCGCGCAGGGCGTGACGACGGGCGGCATCGGCGGCGTCGTCACCGGAGCGCAGCAACAGCCGGTCGCGGGGGCCAGTGTCATTGCCATACACGAGCCGTCGGGCACGAGCTACGAAGCGACGACGCGCGCCGACGGCCGTTATTCGATGCCGAACATGCGCGTCGGCGGCCCGTACACGATTCAGGTCGTGTACGTGGGCGGAGCCGGCGGAGCATTCGCGCCGAAGACCGTCGAGAACATCAGCGTCAACCTCGGCGTGACTACCGACGTGGACGTCAGCGTCGAGGCGATCACCGTGGCCGAAGAAGTGCAAGTCACAGGACAGAGCGATCCTGTGTTCGCCTCAAGCCGAACAGGCGCGGCCACTGCGGTGATGCGCGACGAGCTGGCGACGCTGCCCACGATATCGGGCCGCCTCGAGTCGATCACCCGGCTGACGCCGCAGGCCAACGGCGGATCTTTTGCCGGTCAAGACAACCGGCTCAACAACATCACGGTGGACGGTTCGTCTTTCAACAACTCGTTCGGCCTTGCGGGCTCGCCGGGCGAACGCACCGGCGTCGCGCCGATTTCGCTCGAAGCGATCGAGCAGGTGCAGGTCAGTGTGGCGCCCTACGACGTCCGGCAGGGCAACTTCGTTGGCGCCGGCGTCAACACCGTCACCCGCAGCGGCACCAATAGCCTGCACGGCTCCTTCTATCATCGGTTCCGCAACGAAGACTACGTCGGTACCAAAGCCAAGGGCCTGACTTTCAATCCGGGCACGTTCAACTTCCGAAACACGGGTGGCTCGCTCGCCGGGCCGATCGTGCGCAACCGGATTTTCGCATTCGGCAACTACGAGGACGAATCCGACACCAGACCGCTCACCACCTTCAGATCGAATAGCGGCGGCGAGCCCGTTGGAGGCAGCATCACACGAGTGCTGGCGTCGGACCTGACCAACATCAGCGGCATCCTGCAACAGCGGTTCGGCTACGACCCTGGGCCGTTTCAGGACTACGACGACGAGACACCGGTGAAGCGGTTCCTCGTCAGAGGCGACGCCAACCTCAACAACGCCAACAAGGTGAGCTTCCGTTACAACCACCTCGACTCGGTGACCGACGTCGGCATGTCCGGCTCGAGTTCGCTTGGTCTTGGGCGCGGCGCGGGCAGCTTGAACTTCCTCAACTACCAGAACTCGAACTATCAGCTGCTCGAGAACATCCGGTCGGGCATCGGCGAGTGGAGTTCGATCCTGGGCAACAACAAGTCGAACAGCCTCATCGTGGGCTACACCTACCAGGATGAAAGTCGACAGTCGAGGGGAGACCTGTTTCCCCTGATCGACATCTTCGAAAACAACCTGTCTTACATTTCGGCCGGGTTCGAGCCGTTCACGCCGAACAACGAGCTGCGATACAAAACATTCCAGCTGCAGGACAACTTCACCAGGTACGGCGACAAGCATTCGCTGACGTTCGGCGGAAGTCTGGAGCGGTACGAGTCGGAGAACGTGTTTTTTCCCGGCTCGCAGAGCGCGTACGTCTACAACACGCTCGCCGACTTCTACACCGACGTCAACCACCTGGCGGCCAACCCGAACAGAACGGTGTCGCCGATCACGCTGCGCCGCTTTCAGGTGCGCTACATGAACATTCCCGGCCTGGAAAAGCCCATACAGCCGCTGGAAGTGTTGTACGGCGGCGCCTACGTGCAGGACGAATGGCGTCCGAGGCGGAATCTGACGGTCATCGCAGGGATTCGGCTGGATGTTCCTTCTTTCGGAAAGACCGGATTTGCCAACGCCAAGGCCGACGCGCTGAGCTTCCGCGACGAGGACGGGAGCCCCGTGCAGTACGTCACGGAGAAGCTGCCCGATCCGAAGATCCTGTGGTCGCCTCGGGTGGGGTTCAACCTGGACGTCGCCGGCAACGGCCGCACTCAGATTCGTGGCGGCACGGGCATCTTCACCGGCCGACCGGCATATGTGTGGATCTCGAATCAGATCGGCAACACCGGCGTGCTGACCGGCTTCCTGCAGGCCGACAACACGACGGCGTTCCCCTTCAATCCCGATCCGAGGCACTACTGGCCGTCCAACGTGACCGGCGAGCCGGCGGCGACCTACGAGCTGGCGCTCACCGATCCCAATTTCAAGTTCCCGCAGGTCTGGCGAAGCAATATTGCGGTCGACCACCGGCTGCCCGGGGGCTTCGTCGGCGGCGTCGAGTACCTCTACAACAAGGACGTCAACGGCATCTACTACATCAACGCCAACCTGCCGGCGGCGCAGACCTCTTTTGTCGGCGCCGACACCAGGCCGCGATGGACGAGCAACCGCATTCATTCCAATATCTCCACCGCGATCGTGCTGAAAAACCAGAGCGTCGGCTCCTCGTACAACATCGCGACGACGCTGTCCAAGACCACGGCGTTTGGCCTGGCGCTGCGGAGCGCTTACAGCTACAACATCTCGAAGAACACCGTCGACCCCGGATCGATCGCGTTCGGCTCGTGGGCGGGCAATCCCCACGCCGGCGATCCGAACAACCCCGGCGTCGGGTATTCCACGCCGTTCGGTGCGTCGTTCGGCCACCGGTACTTCGTGCTGGCGTCGCTCACGCGGGAGTACTTCAACTTCGGCGCGACGTCCCTTTCGGTGTTTTGGGAGGGACGCAATAACGGTAACACCAGCTACGTCTTCGCGACCGACATGAACGGCGACGGCGCGTCGGGCAACGACCTCATCTACGTTCCGTCGAACACCTCGGAAATGAACTTCCAGACCTTCACCCAGAGCGGCCGGACGTTCACGGCGGAACAGCAGGCGGCGGCCTGGGAAGCCTACATCCAGCAGGATGACTACCTCAGCAAGCGCCGGGGCCAGTACGCCGAGCGCGGGAAGGTCTTCCTGCCGATCGTCAACAGGATGGACCTCAGTGTCACGCAGGACCTGTTCACGAACATCCGCGGCAAGCGAAACGCGTTTCAGCTACGGTTCGACGTGCAGAACTTCGGGAACCTGCTGAACAGCGACTGGGGAGTCGCCCAGCGCATCATTCAGACGCGCCCGCTCAGCAACCAGGGCGTGGACGCGCAGGGACGGGCGCTCTACAGACTGGCGGTGGTCAACAACGAGCTGCTGACGCGGACGTTCGAAACAACGACGTTCCTGGGCGACGTCTACAGCTTCATGATCAGCTTCAGGTACACCTTCAACTAAACCGGTTGGTGGTGGGTGGTTGGTGGATTCTTCCTACCAGCCACCCACCACTCACCACCTGCTCAACCACCAACTACCCACCACCCACCAACCCTCGGGCGCGAAGTCATACCTCCCCGTTGCAAGCGCTGGTCCCGTAATAGAATGGAAAATTAGGGGGTTGACGTGACACGACTACATGGCTCGGTGATAGGTGTTGTCGGCGCAATGCTCATGGCGGCCGCGTGCGGCGGCGGATCGATCCTGCCCCCGACTGGCAACACAACCTCACCACCTTCGTCCTCCGCTCCCGGCAACGTATCCCTCGACAAGAATGCCTATCCGGTTTTCCCCGACGCCGACGCCGGCGCCGATCCGTCAGTGTCCGCCGAACAAGGCGGCAGGGGCTTTACGGGCGAGGGGTGGGAGACCAGCACCGACTTCGATCTGATTGGCGATCCGCGAGCGGTCAAGGGCGGCGAGCTGAAATACTCGAACATGCCGGACTTCCCTTCGACGCTCAGGTACTACGGACCGAACGTCACGGCATGGAACCAGGGGCTCAACAGCCTTGTGTACGAGACGCTGCTGGGGCTGCATCCGACGTCGCTCCAGTACATGCCAGCCCTCGCGACGCACTGGCACGTATCGGCCGACCGGCAGACGTTCCGGTTCCGCATGAATCCGAATGCGAAATTCTCGGATGGCACACCTGTCACCTCTGCAGACATCATCGCGACGTGGACACTACTCACCGACAAAAGCCTGCAGGACCCGGCGCAAACACTTGTCTTCTCGAACTTCGAGTCGCCGGTCGCCGAGAGCAAATACATCGTCTCGGTGAAGGCCAGGGACGTGAACTGGCAGAACCTGCTGAACTTCGGCGCTGGATTGCTCGTGTTTCCCGCTCATATTCTGAAGGGTCTGAACGGCGCGGCGTATATTCGCGATTACAACTACAAGATGTTGCCTGGCTCTGGCCCGTACATGGTCAACGAGCAGGACGTGAACAAAGGCAACTCGGTCCGCATCACAAAGCGGAACGACTACTGGGCCGAGCGGCACCGCCGCAACGTCGGCACCAACAATTTCGCGTCCATCAGTCAGCTTGTCGTGCGTGACGATAACCTCGAGTTCGAGCGGTTCAAGCGCGGCGATCTGGATGTGTACGTGCTGACACGGGCCTCGCAGTGGGTGCAGGAGCTCAACTATCCGAACATCAAGCGCGGTATCCAGCAGAAGAGAAAGATTTTCAACAACCAGCCGCAAGGCAAGCAGGGCATCGCGATGAACACACGCCGCGAGCCGTACAACGACCTGAGGGTGCGGAAGGCGCTGCGTCACCTCTTCAATCGCGAGGTCATGATCGCGAAGCTCGCCTTCAACGAGTACGTGCCGATGGACTCGCTCTTCCCGTTCAGCGTGTACGAAAACCCGAACAACGAGAAGGTCAAGTACGACCCGCAGAAAGCGCTGCAACTGCTGGCCGAGGCTGGATACAAGGACCGCGACTCGGCTGGCCGGCTGACCCGCAACGGCAGGCCGCTGACGCTCGACCTGGTGTACGGCACGCAGGGGTTCGACCGGTACTTCACCGTCTACCAGGAAGATCTCCGCAAGGTGGGCATTACGTTGAACGTCCGGTACGTCACGTGGGAAACGCTCATCAAGCTGATCGACGATCACGCGTTCGAAATGGCGAACATCGCGTACACCGGCGAAGTGTTTCCGGTCATCAGGATGAACTATCACGGGTCGCTTGCCGATCAGAAGAACACCAACAACATCACTGGATTCAAGAACACGCGCGCGGACGCAATCATCGGCACCTATGAGAAGGAGTTCAACCTCGACAACCGCGTGAAGCTGCTGCAGGAATTCGACGGCATCTTGAACGCCGAGCATCACTACGTGTTCGAGTGGACGGCCCCGTTCGAGCGTCTCGTGTTCGCCAATAAGTTCGGGTACCCGCCGGGAATCATCACGCGCATCGGCGATTACCGGGATGTGCCGTCCCTGTGGTGGCTCGATCCGGAACAATCGCGCACGTACGACGAGGCCATGAGAAATCCGACGATCAATCTTGGAGAAGGGGCGAGCGACGATAAATACTGGCTCGAGTACGGAAAGCGCGTCGGCCAGCCACAGTCCGGCCAGTGACGAGTTATTTTCTCCGGCGGCTGCTGTTGATCGTCCCGACGTTTCTCGGCATCACGCTCGTCGTCTTTGTGATCATGCACTTCGTGCCGGGCGGCCCGGTCGAGCGGCAGATCATGCGCTACAAGATGGCGACGATGGAAGGCGGGGCCGGCGGGCGGCAGATGTCGATGCAGTTGCCGGAGAGCGCGATCGAGGAAATCCGGCGGTATTACGGTTTCGACAAACCCGTCCACGTCCGCTACATGGAGTGGCTCGGCAACGTCGTCCGCCTGGATCTCGGAAACTCGTACATCTATCAGGAGCCGGTGTGGGACGTCATCAAGTCCCGGTTTCCGGTGTCGCTCTTCCTCGGCCTGACAGGATTTCTCCTCAACTACTTCATCTGCGTGCCGCTCGGCGTGCTGAAGGCCATCAAGCACCGCAGCCGCTTCGACCTGGTCTCGAGCGCGCTGGTGTTTCTTGGCTACTCGGTGCCCGGGTGGGCGCTCGGCACGGGGCTGCTCGTGCTGTTTGGCGGAGGCAGCTTCTGGAATGTGTTCCCGCTCGGCGGGTTCAGGCCCGACAACTGGGAGTATCTGAGCACGGGACAGAAGATCGTCCAGCAGGCCTGGCACATGGCGCTGCCGGTTTTCTGCTACATGGTCGGCGGATTTGCGACGCTGACGATTCTGACCAAGAACTCGCTGCTCGAGAACATGGCGCAGGATTACGTGCGTACGGCATTCGCCAAGGGGCTGCGCAAACGGCGCGTCATCTTCGTGCACGTGCTGCGCAACTCATTGATCCCGATCGCGACCGGCCTGGGGCATGTGTTCAGCCTGATTCTCGCCGGCTCGTTCCTGATTGAGCGGGTCTTCAACATCGACGGGATGGGCTACCTCGGGTACAACGCCATACTCCAGCGCGACTACCCGGTGGCGCTCGGAATCCTGGTGATCAGCAGCCTGCTGATGCTCATCGGCAACATCCTGTCGGACATCATTTACGCCGTCGTCGATCCGCGCATCCGCTTCAAATGACCACCCGACGATCGGAAACGCTCTTTCGAAAGCGTCTGCGAAAATTCCAGCGCATCAAGCGCGGGTACTACGCGTTCCTGGCCATTGGGATTACCTACGTCTTCTCATTCTTCCTCCCACTGGTGCTGACGAGCAATGCGTATGTCGTGAAGTACAACGGCGCGTATTACTTTCCGCTGCTCAGCTATCACGCCGCGTCCGAGTTCGGCATGACGACCTACGGCGAGCCGGATTATCGCGAGCTGAAGAAGCAGCTCGCCGCCACAGGCAAGGGCAACTGGGTGCTGCTCTCGCCGTATCCGTACAGCCCCAACGAGTCGATTTTCACGCTGACGGAGCCGCCGCCCAACCGCCCGTCGCGCGAGCACTTCTTCGGCACCGACGATCGCGGACGCGACGTGTTCGTCCGGCTTGCGTATGGCTTCAACATCTCGCTGACGTTCGCGCTGTTCGTGGCGATCTTCTCCGAGGGTGTCGGCACTGTCGTGGGCGGACTGCTCGGCTATTTCGGCGGCAAGCTCGACATCGTCGGGCAGCGGGTGATCGAGATCTGGGCGTCGCTGCCCTTTCTCTACACCATCATCATTCTCAGCTCGATCGTCGTGCCCGTGTATGTGCCGGGGCGAACGCTGGTCGGACAGCCGTCGTTCTGGCTGCTCGTGTTCATTCTGGCCGCCTTCGAGTGGGTGAGCATTACGTACTACATCCGCGGCGAGTTCTATCGCGAGAAGGCCAGGGACTACGTCGGGGCGGCCATTGCGACCGGGGTGTCGGAACCGAAAATCATGTTCCGGCACATTCTGCCGAATGCGCTGACGCCGCTCGTGTCGTTTGCGCCCTTTGTGATCGTGGCGAATATTTCCTCGCTCGTCGCGCTCGACTTTCTCGGGTTCGGGCTGCCGGAGCCGACGCCGAGCTGGGGCGAGTTGATAGGCCAGGGTATGGAGAACCTGACCAAGTGGTGGCTCGTGGTGTTCCCCCTCGGCGCGATGTTCGTCACGCTGATGCTCGTCGTCTTTATTGGCGAAGCGGTGCGTGAGGCCTTCGACCCGAAGGAGTTCTCGCAACTCCAATGACCCGCCTTCGCGACGACGCTTCGGCGAGGCAAGGCCCGCTGCTGGACATCCGCGGCCTGCGCACGCACTTCTTCACCGAGGCCGGTGTGGCGAAGGCGGTCGACGGCGTCGATCTCAGCATCTATCCCGGCGAGATCGTCGGGCTGGTCGGCGAGTCCGGGTCTGGAAAGAGCGTGACGGCGTTGAGCGTGCTGCGCCTCATTCCCAATCCGCCGGGACGGATCGTGGCCGGCGAAATCGTGTTCAAGGGACGCGATCTGCTCACACTGGACGATGAGGGCATTCGCGATGTTCGAGGCGACGAAATCAGCATGATCTTCCAGGAGCCGATGACGTCGCTGAATCCGGTGTTCACCATCGGCTTCCAGTTGATGGAGGTGTACCTGCAGCACGAGAAGATCTCGAAGCAGGAAGCGTTCAATCGCAGCGTCGAGATGCTGAAGCTCGTCGGCATCTCTGACGGCCCTGCGCGCATGAAGCAGTACCCGCATCAGTTTTCGGGCGGCCAGCGGCAGCGCATCATGATTGCCATGGCGCTCGCGCTGACGCCGGACCTGCTGATCGCCGACGAGCCGACGACGGCGCTGGACGTGACGATTCAGGCGCAGATTCTCGATCTGATGCTCGAGCTGAAAGGACGGCAGAAAGACGCCGCGATTCTCCTCATCACCCACAACCTGGCCGTCGTCGCCGAGATGTGCGATCGCGTGGCGGTGATGTACGGCGGCAAGATTCAGGAGCTCGCGCCGGTCAAGGAGATCTTCAACAACCCGATGCACCCGTACACGCGGGGGCTGCTCGGATCGCTGCCGCGCGTCGACGGTCCGCGCGCCGAGCGGCTCACGACGATTCCGGGCTCGGTGCCCGACATCCTCGACTTGCCGAAGGGCTGCAAGTTCACGACGCGCTGCCCCGATCGCTTCGAGCCGTGCCCCGGCATCGAGCCCGCGCTGGTCGAGCGGGCGCCGGATCATTTCGTGCGCTGCCACCTCTACGGGATCACTGACGATGCCGCCCATCCTGGAAGTTAAGGATCTGCACGTCAGGTTCCCCGTGTTCGGGGGGCTGCTGCTGCGCAAGACGAGCGAAGTGCATGCCGTCAACGGCGTGTCGTTCGCGCTCAATCAGGGAGAGACGCTCGGCCTGGTCGGCGAGTCTGGCAGCGGCAAGACCACCGTGGGTCGCGCGATCATCAACATCCTGCGCGCGATGAGCTACAACGTGGAGATTACGGGCGAGATTCTCTATTACGCGCCCTCAGGCGTCGTCAATCTGGCACCGCTCAGCAGAAAAGACATGCGTCCGTACCGCACGGACATCCAGATGATCTTCCAGGATCCGTACTCGTCGCTGAACCCGAGGATGAGCGTCGGACAGATTGTCGAAGAGCCGTTGAAGATCCACACGAAGCAATCGCCGGCCGAGCGCCGAGACCGCGTGAAGTGGCTGATGGAAAAAGTCGGCCTCTCGCCCGATTACATTCACCGGTACCCGCACGAGTTCTCAGGCGGCCAGCGCCAGCGCATCGGCATCGCGCGCGCGCTCGCGACCAACCCGAAGATCGTGATCGCCGACGAGCCGGTGAGCGCCCTCGACGTGTCGATTCAGGCGCAGGTCGTGAACCTGATGCAGGACATCCAGAAAGAGTTCGGGCTCTCGTACATCTTCATCGCGCACGACTTGTCGGTCGTGCGCCACGTCTCCGACCGCATCGCGGTGATGTTCAAGGGAGAGATCGTGGAGATCGGCGACGCCGAGAACATCTACCAGCATCCGCAGCACGAATATTCCAAGACGCTGCTGGCGGCTGTGCCGAGACCGGATCCGAACCGCTCGCGCCGAGTGCGCGCTCGCGTGGTCGACGGGCGATAGGCTTGGGTCTAGACCATTGCCCATGGACCGCGCGGCAACGGGCGAAGCCGTTGTATTTGCGCCGCGATCGCCAGCACATCTTCTTCACCGAACTGCCCTCCGGCGCCCATGGAATGACGAGGTAGGTTACTGTAGATGCGCGCTTTATGAAACTGCGACGGCAACTCGCGGCCTTCTTCGCCTTCCTGGGCGAGGCCCTCGGCG
>CAYHHH010000018.1:20501-38842 GCA_964356125.1 uncultured Bifidobacteriaceae bacterium
TGCTGCAGCAGTTCGCCGACCTCTTGTCGCTGCTGCTCATCGGCGTACACGTGCGGGTGGCCGACGTCAGGGCCGGGGCCATCAAGGCCATGCCGAAATCGCGCGTGCAGAACGCATCGCAGGTGGAGCCGGGACTGTACGTGGCAAACCGAACGACCTCTATCTTTCAGCTCTCGAAAGACCGCTACTCGTAGCGCAGCGCTTCGATCGGGTCGAGGCGGGACGCGCGCACGGCCGGCCACAACCCACTCAAGATGCCGGCGAACGCCAGGATGCCGGTCGACGTCAGCAGGATACTCGTCGACAGCACGAGCTGAATGTCGGTCTGCCGTGTCGGATCGTCGAGCAGGGTGGCGAGGAACGGCCGCGTGCCGATCGCCCACACGAGCGCGTACGACAGCAGAACGCCCATCACGCCGCCGAGAAACGTGATCGTCAGCGCTTCCAGCAGAAACTGCGTGAGGATGTGCCGCCGCCTCGCGCCGAGCGCTTTTCGCACGCCAATCTCCCTCGTGCGCTCCGTCACCGACACGAGCATGATGTTCATCACGCCGACGCCGCCGATCATCAGCGTGAGCGTGCCGATGAAATAGAGGACGAACTGCAGCCCGTCCGTGATGCCCGTGATCATGGCGGCCGAATCTCCGGTATCCCTCACGTTCACGGCGCGCAGATCGCGAGGATTGAACCGGTGACGGCTCGCGAGCAGCTCGCGCACCTGACGAATCGCCTGATTGTGCAGCTCCGGCGTGATCGCCTGGAAGAGGATGTTGTCGACGTACTCGCGCTGGTTCACCGTGTAGGGAATGAACACCGAGAGCTTATCCGGATAGAAATAATTCGAGATTTGCGCCTTGTTCGGCATGACGCCGATGACTTCGAACGAGACGCCGTTGATGCGTATGGTCTCGCCGACCGCCGGGATGTTGCTGAAGAGCCGCCGCGCCACCTCGTAGCCCAGAAACGCCACGCGCCGGCGGTTCTCGATGTCTTCGTGGTTCAGGAACCGCCCGAACTCGGCGGTCTCCGCCCGCATGATGCCGTACTCCGGCGACACGCCCCGCACGCCGGCCGTCGTCTGTCGAAGCCCGTACGCGATTGGTATCGACTGCATGTACTCGGGGCTGATGAACTTGATCGACCCAAGCTCCTTCAAGGCGTCGACATCGGCCTGCTTCAGCATGATGCGACGCCCCGATCGCTCGCCTCCGGCCTGCATGCTCGTCTGACCGTTGCCGATCAGCACGGTCCCCTGCGAGAACGCGTTGCGAAACCCGTACATGATGGCGCGCTGAAATCCCGTGCCGTACGCCATCAGCAGCACGACCGTGACGATGCCCCAGGAGATGCCGAGCATGGTGAGCGCCGCGCGAAACCGGTGCGCGAGCAGCGAGCCGATCGCCTGAGAAATGACCTCACGATACAGGCGCATGTTCAATCATCTCGTAATCTGCCAATCTTCCAATCTGCCAATCTCCCAATAGGGCGAAGCCATCATGACTCGTACCGCAGCGACTCGACCGGCGGCAGCGCCGCCGCGCGAGACGCGGGATAGAGCGCGGCGAGCAGGCCGACGATCGTCAGCGCGCCTGCGGCAATCGCGCCGGTTGCCGGCGTGATGATCATTCCGGAGAACCGTGCCGGCATCGGCAGCAGATTGATCAGCTCGCACAGCGCCCAGCCGCCGATGAGGCCGAACGCGCCGCTCAGCAGGGTGAGCGCGAGACCTTCGACGATGAACTGCCGATGAATCGTGTGGCTGGTCGCGCCGAGCGCCTTGCGGAGGCCGATCTCGCGCGTCCGCTCGCGGACGGCAATCAGCATGATGTTCATGACGCCGATGCCGCCGAGCACCAAGGTGATGAAGCTGACGCCGAGGAAGAAATTCCTCATGCTCTGCATCATCTTGCTGAACATGACCGACTCGATCGCCGTGTTCCAGAGGGAGAGCGCTTCCCTGTCATCGGGATCGAATCCCTTGATCGGCGCAAGCACGCGCCGGATCTCCCGCTCGACCATCGTCTGGCCGAACACGCCGAATACGCTGGCGTGCTCGTTGCGGTCGAATTCCTCGCGCAGCGAGTCGGCGACCCATTGATACGGTGCGGCGATGATCACGGAAACGGAGTCGGGGGTATCGAACGGCCCGGTCATCGGAAAATCACGCCGCATCGCCTCGTAGGGGATGAACAGCCGAAGCTCGTCGCGTCCGCTGTAGCTGGAGTCCTGAAACTTCTGGCGAATCTTTCCGATGATGGTGTACGTCAGGCCGTTCAACTTGACCGCTTCGCCGACGGGGTTCCTGTCGGCGAACAGTTGAATCGCGGCTTCACGTCCGATGACGACGACACGGCGTGCCTCGTCGTTGTCGGCGTCGTGAATCAGTCGCCCGTGCGACACCTCGATGGTCCTGATGCTCTGAAAGTCGGGCCAGATACCGCTCGTCTGCAGCGACGCGGCGTTGTAGGCGCTCTTGATCGACACGCCGCCGCGCATCAGCTCGGGGCTGAGGTACTGGATGAGCCGCGACTTGTTTCTCAGCTCGTGCACGTCGCCGATGTTCAGGCGGATGACGCGGCCCGCGCGCTCGCCGCCCGCCTGCACGCTCGTGCGCCCGTTCCTGATGACGACGATGTTCTTGCCGAGCTCTTCGAGCACCGCCTGATTGCCGCGCTGAAACCCTTCGCCCATCGCCGAGAGGATGACGATGGAGATGACGCCCCACATGATGCCGAACATGGTGAGGCAGCTTCGCAGCTTGTTGGTGCGAAGGTTGTCGAGCGATTGTGTGAGTGCCTCTTTCATGCATCCACGGTCCGCCTGAAGGCGGACCCTACCGACTAACTAGGTAACACGACGCGATCGCCCTGGTTCACACCTTCCAGCACCTGCGTGCGGGTGCCGTTGCTGATGCCGACCTTGATCGGCACGCGCCGGCGGCCTGTGCGCTCCTTCGAGTCGAGCACGTCGATGGAAGCCTTGCGCGTGGCGTCGTAGTTAATCGCGGCCTCGGGCACGATCAGCACGTTCGGCCGTTCCTCGAGCACGATCTCCGCGTTCGCCGTCATGTTGGCCTTGAGCTCGTGCCCGGGGTTGTCGATGGAGACGCGCACTTCGAAGTTCGTCACGTTGTCGCGCTCGACACCCATCGGCGAGATCTGCGTGACCTTGCCCTGGAAGGTGCGTTCCTTGAACGTCTCGACGCGGATGCGCGCGGGCTGCCCCAGCCGCAGGTTGCCGATCTCGGTCTCGTCAACCCGCCCGCGGACGAACACCTGCGAGATGTCGCCCATCGTGATGACAGACGTCGCCGCTGCGCCCAAATTAAGAATCGACGAGACCGGGCTTCCAATCTCGACGTCGCGCGCGAGAATGCGCCCGCGGATGGGCGCGCGGATGGTGGCGTTGGCGAGCTCTTCCTCGGCGCGCTCGACGGTCGCCTGCGTCTGCGCGATGTTCGCCGACGCTTCCGATACGCGCGCTTTCGCGATGGAGAGCTGCGACTCGGCGGCGCGGCGGCGGTTCTCGGCCTGGTCGAGCTGCGTGCGGGCTTCCTCGAGCTGGTGAATCGCAATCAACTTCTGATCGAACAGGCTCTTCGCGCGTTCGTGCGATCGCCGCGCAAATGCGACCTCTGGGCCTTCGGCCTCGACGCGGCTCTTGTCGAGCTGCGCCTCCGCCGCCTGCAGCGCCGCCCTCGCGCCCTGCAGCGTCGCCCGCGCCTCGCGCACGCGCGCCATCAGGTTCTCGCGGTCGAGCTCGACGAGCACGGTGCCCGGTTCAACTTCCTGATCCACTTCGACCGGCAGCAGCTTGATGATGCCGTTGGCTTTCGACTTGATTTCGACCTTGGTGATCGGCTCGATTTTTCCCGTTGCCACCACCGACCGCGCGATGGTGCCGCGCTCGACCGTGGCGAGCCTCGACTCAGGTATCTCTGCAGGACCGCCGAAATAGGCGGACGCACCCCACCCCACCGCGGCGAGTGCAAGGACCGCCATACCGCCGTAAACCGCTCGTTTTCCGGACTTCGTCATGTGTACGCACTATCAGACGGCGCGGCGGGGCGAAATGTTGCAATGTACAACGCGAAACTGAGGCCGAAGGTCACAAACCACGCGAATGAACCCCGGGATGACCGGCAGCATCGAGACTATCAGAACCATGGGGAACTGGGGATTTGGGATTAGGATTTGCGGATGAAAGCCCGCTTCGCAGTCCTGCTGCTCGTTCTCTGTTGCGCCATCGCCGCGGCCCAAACGCCGGTCCCGCGCGACTGGCCGGTGTACGGGGGCGATGCGGGCGGTTCGCGTTTTTCGCCGCTCGCGCGCATCGCGCGCGACAATGTGGCGAAGCTGGTCGTGGCGTGGGCCTATCACACGGGCGAGCCGGCGTTCGATCTCGCGCGGCAGCCTTCCCTGCAGGTGACGCCGATCGTCGTAGACAACGTGATGTACATCAGCACGCCGCTCGGAAAAGTGATGGCGCTCGAGCCGGCGACCGGCCGCGAGATCTGGCGCTATGACGCGCGGGTCAATCCAAAAGGCGGATACGGCGATTTCGCGAGCCGCGGTGTGTCGACATGGGTGGATACGACGCTGAAGCCCGGCGCGCCCTGCCGCCGTCGCATCTACGTCGCGACGATCGACGCGCGGCTGATCTCGCTCGACGCGTCGTCCGGCTATCCCTGCGTGGTGTTCGGTGTGGAAGGCACGATCGGTCTGAGAGGAGGACTGCGGATACCACCCGCATTTCCCTCGGCCTATCAGGTGACGTCGCCGCCAGTCGTCGTGAACGATCTGGTGATGACGGGCTCCTCTGTCGCCGACAATTCGCGTCCCGCGCCGGCAAGCGGCGAGGTGCGCGCATTCGATGCGCGCACCGGCGCGCTGCGATGGACCTGGGATCCCATACCGCAGGATCCAACGGACCCGGCGTTTGCAACGTGGCGAAACGGCAGCGCCGCGCGCACCGGCGCTGCCAACGCGTGGTCGATCATCACGGCGGATCCGGCGCGCGATCTGATCTTCGTGCCCACATCGAGCGCGGCACCCGACTACTATGGCGCGCTCCGACTCGGCGACAACCGCTACGCGAACTCAATCGTGGCGCTGCGCGCGTCCACCGGCCGGGTCGTGTGGCATTTCCAGACGGTGCATCACGATCTCTGGGACTATGACAACGCGTCACCTCCATCGCTTGTCACCGTGATGCGGGACGGGACATCCATTCCCGCAGTTGCGCAGGCGACGAAGACCGGCATGCTGTTCGTCCTGCATCGAGAGACAGGCGTGCCGATCTTCCCGATCGAAGAACGCACAGTTCCCGCGAGCACGGTCCCCGGCGAAGAAGCCTCGCCGACCCAGCCATTCACGACGCTGACGCCGCCGCTGAGCCCGCACAGCTTCAGCGCCGATGAGATATTCGCGATGAGCCCGGAGTTCCAGGCCGCCTGCAGGCAGATGATCGCCGGACTGCGGAACGAAGGGATTTTCACGCCGCCCAGCCTCGAAGGCACGATCGCCATGCCGTCGAACATCGGCGGCGCGCACTGGGGCGGCGTCGCCGCCGACAACCAGTCGGGCATCGTGGTCGTGCCCGTCAATCGCGTTGCGGCGATGGTTCAATTAATTCCGGTGAAAGGATTCGATCTCGCCGCGGCCCGCCAGGAATCGACCCGCCTCGGGCAGGGGTACGAATACACGGTAATGGAAGGCACGCCGTACATCATGCGGCGCCGGCTCCTGCTTGGCCCGGGTCAGGTGCCGTGCGCACCGCCGCCGTTCGGCGCGCTCGTCGCCGTCAGTCTCAAGACCGGGCTGCGGATGTGGGAATCACCGCTCGATGCGCCAAACCTCGGCGGACCGATCATCACCGCAGGCCGGCTCATCTTCATGGCCGCAACCCTCGATCGCACATTCCGGGCATTCGATCTCGACAGCGGCAAGGAGCTGTGGAAGACCGCACTCCCCGCCGGCGGCCGCGCGACGCCCATGACATACGAAGCCGGCGGGCGTCAGTTCGTGGTGATCGCGGCGGGTGGGGGGAATGAGTTTGGTTACGGGGACGCGATTCTGGCGTTCGCTCTTCCCTGATGACCGAACCTGATCTTTGAACAGGAGATCAGGAGATTAGGAGAAAGACATTCACGGAAAGATGAACGCACCTGAAACCGACGACCTGCTGATTACGAATCAGTTTTTTGTGCACAATCTTGACCAGTCGACCGAATGTGATCGGGAATACCCGACGTCTGCTCTCGGCGAGTGGCACGTGACGTCAATGCCACGTTTTGACGTCACAACAGCAATTTGATACCATTACGACAGCCATGAAAATCAAAGCTGTCGCTCGCTCAAGTCGGCGCTCCGATTCCACCCGAGCGAAGCGAGGGGGTGGGCGCAAGGCGACGACCTTCCGTCTCGATCCTCGCCTAGAGAAAGGGTTGGCGCTGCTCGGCGAGGTGCGGCGAGTGCCGTTGAACCGACTCGTCAACGAAGCCGTAGGCGAGTACCTCGATACCCGCTCCGCGACCGTCGAGGCGGAACTCGAGGAGACGCTTCGTCGCGTCAAAGCCTACCGACAGGCGGACGCGGACTTCGAATCGGCGATCTCCAAGTTCGCCGACGCCGAAGCCGAATCGGCCGCTCAGGATCCAGTGGAGGGCCAGACTACTCGCGCAAAGGGACCCGCCCAGCGGTTGGTGCGCGAGCTGATACGTGGCTGACTGGGACGCAGACAGCCCAAGACTTCGGCAGAACCTCGTTCGCGTTCTTCGCGACGTCCGGGATCGCGCCGCTCGCAGAGAGGTCCCAACCGTCGAGGACGCGCGGCGGTGGCAGCGTGACACGATGGCCGGGCTCAAGGTGCCGGACAAGAAATACGTCGGGCGCTTTCGCGGCGAACCCGGCGTTGAGACGACGCGCGTGTGGGTCGATGGGCACGAAGGCGCGCCGCCTGAGCGCGTCGCGTCGGAGCTCGCGGCTTTCGAACAAACCTTACAGAGAGCGGTGGCCGCGCTGGACGCGCGGTACCCACGCACAGGGGCGCTCGACACCGATGGCCTCGCGGCTGTCATCGATCTGTGCGCATGGGCGCATGCCGAGTGGGTTCGAATCCATCCGTTCGCCAACGGAAACGGCCGGACGGCGCGCATCTGGGCTAACGCGTTGCTGATGCGATACGGCCTTCCGCCGGCGATCCGGCTGCGTCCTCGCCCTGACGGCGGCTACGGGGACGCCGGCACGGCGGCGATGAACGGCGACTGGCGACCCACAGTCGCCGTCTTTAGCGAAATGATCGCCGAGTCGCTTGAGGAGTGACGCTCGCGAGCGGAGACTCAATTCCCGTTGTTAGTAGCTGACGCAGCGATCACCGTCGCTATCGAGAGGGGGCGCGACACGACCGAGGGGCCGCGCCGTCTCGGACGCTGTTCGCGGATCAGCCCGGTTTTCTGGTCCACAGACAAGCCATGCCGGCGCGAGCCAGTTCCCGCGGCACGGTCGCGCTTACGGTGTGGGAATGAGCTGGGTCAAGGTATTGGAGCAGTCGATCGAAGTTCGGCTGCTGCCAATATGCTGCCAGCGCGCGATTCGTGAGGCGGCGAAGCCTCACGAATCGTTGGTTTGTTAAGGATTTTGGAGTCGGCGATCCGGATTGAACGGATGACCTGCTGATTACGAATCAGCGGCTCAGGTATTTCGAGATCCAACAAACTCCTGATCTCCTGATCTCCTGTTAAAAGAATTTCAACCAGCGTCAGATGAAATCAGGCGTTGCCGATCCAGCCGCGCAACGGCTTCGTGAAAATCAGCAGCAGCAACCCCGTACCCACCGAGAACATCGTGACCGATCCGAACAACTGAGGCAGCGGCAGCGACTCGATCAGCCCTGCGACTCGGCCGGCGACGAGATTGCCGAGCGCGGCGCCCATGAACCAGATGCCCATCATCTGTCCGACATACCGCGCGGGCGACAGGCGCGTGATGCTGCTGAGGCCGATGGGGCTGAGGCACAGCTCGCCGACGGTGTGGAAGAAATACGTGACGACGAGCCAGCTCGGGCTGACGGGATTGTCCGGCGTCGCATTCATCGAGCCCCACGCGAGCACGGCGAATCCGACGCCAAGGAAGATGAGCCCGAAGCCCATCTTCGCGGGAATCGAGGGATTTCGCGACCCCATCCAGATCCACAGCGCGCTGAACAGCGGTGCGAGCAGGATGATGAACACGCCGTTCACCGACTGCAGCCAGCTCCCGGGCATTTCCCAACCGGCGATGACGCGGTCGGTCAGGCGATCGGCAAACAGATTCATCGACGAGCCGGCCTGCTCGAAACCAGACCAGAAGCACGCCGCCGCGAGGAAACAGACCGCGATGACCCCCACGCGCTTCTTCTCGACGGTCGTCAATCCACCGAACAGCACGACGTACAGCAGATAGAAGCCGGCAAGAGCAACGATGAAGAGCCCCGTCCAGTCGACGAAACCGACAAGCGACAGATGAATCGCGCCGATCGCCTGCAGCACGGCGGCGATCAGCAGAAGTCCGACGACCCCTTCGAGCGCCCGCAGCAGCGCCCGCGAGGCTGCCGCACGCTTGGCGGGCACCTGCGTTTCCGGGCGCTCGCCCGCGGTGCCGAGATGTCTACCGCCGAGCGAGTACTGGATGAGCCCGAGCACCATGCCGACGCCTGCAGCGCCGAAGCCGAGATGCCAGTCGATCACTTCACCAAGGTATCCGCACACCAGCGGTCCGAGAAATCCGCCGAGGTTGATGCCCATGTAATAGATCGAGAACCCCGCATCGCGCCGCGCGCCCCCCTCGGGATACAGATCGCCGACGATCGCGCTGATGTTCGGTTTCAGAAGGCCCGTGCCGATGACGATGAGCGAGAGCCCGATGTAGAACGCGATGATGTGCGGAATGGCGAGCGTGAAGTGGCCGACCGCAATCACAGTGCCGCCCCAGAACACCGCGCGGCGAAGGCCGAGCAGCCGGTCGGCAATCCATCCGCCCGGCAGCGCCACGACATACACGGCCGCGGTGTAGAGTCCGTAAATCGCGGTCGCCGTCACGTCGTCCAGGCCCATGCCGCCGGTCGCGACGGCGTTGGTCATGAACAGCACGAGAAGGGCGCGCATCCCGTAGTAGCTGAAGCGCTCCCACATCTCGGTGAAGAACAGCGTCGAGAGCCCGCGCGGATGGCCGAACCAGCGTGCGTCAGTCATCGAAGCGATCGATCATGATGGGCTGCGCGCCCTCCCAGAGCGTCAACCGTCCGAGCTCGGTCAGGTGCTCCGCACCCAACACGATCGTTCGGACATAAGGTCTCCGGACAGGGCTGAAGCCCTGTGCCACCAGCGTAGGTGGCACAGCCCTTTAGGGCTGTCGTGCCGGTCTCACAAACCGGCCCTTGCTCTCAGCAACGATTTTCCCATCGAGAAAGATCGTCTCCCCGCGGCGTATGGTGCGCAAGACGACACCGGTAAATTCGAACCCGACATACGGGCTCATCTTATGCCGCTGGAACAGCTTCGCGGCATCCAGCGTATACGAACGCGACGGGTCGAGCAGCAGGAGGTCGGCGTCTTTCCCTACGAGGAGCGCCCCTTTCGAGGGGATGCGGAACCGCGCCGCCGGGTTTGCCGAAGTCAGCCCCGAGATGTGCTCGAACCGGAGGCGGCGTCCGTCGAGGCCCCGCTCGAGCAGCACGGCCAGCGTCGACTGCACGCCCGCCACGCCACCCCACGACGCGCGGAAGTCTCCCGCGATTTTCAGCGACGGATCCGCCGGCGAATGATCCGAAGCGATGAGATCGACGCGGCCGTCGAGCACCTCTCCCCACAACATCGCGTGCTCGTCTGGATGACGCAGCGGAGGCGCGCACTTGACAGCGACCCCGATGGTGTCGAGATCGTCTTCCGTAAAAAACAGGTAATGCGGGCAGGTCTCCACCGACACGTCCACACCGCGCGCACGCCCTTCGGCCGCTTTCGCGACACCGCCGCCGGTGCTGACGTGCACGATGTGCAGCTTCGCGCCGGTCTCACCCGCAAGATCGACGGCGCGCGCGATCGCGTCGAGCTCGGCCTGCACGGGACGCGACGCGAGAAAATCGGTCGCGGTCGATCCTGCCGCGCTCGCCAGCGTTCGCGTAATCTCTTCGCTCTCTGCATGGACGGCGACTGGCAGACCAAGGCGCGCCGCCTCGCGCATGCCATCCCGAAGCGTGTTGTCATCGGCATATGGGAACTCGGACGTGCCCGAGTCGCACATGAATGCCTTGAAGCCAATCACGCCCCGCTCCGCCATCGCAGCCATCTGATCGACGGAGCCAGGTACCAGTCCGCCCCACAGCGCAAAATCGGTGACGCACGCCGCTTCGAGCGCCGCGCGCTTCGCGTCGACGGCCTCCGGCGTAATCGTGCACGGCGTCGAATTCAGCGGCATGTCGAAACAGAGCGTGCCGCCTCCGGCGGCCAGCGCGCGGCTGCCGCTGTCGGCGCCTTCCCACTCGGTGCGGCCGGGCTCGTTGAAGTGCACGTGCGCATCGATGAGGCCTGGAAAGACGTGAAGACCGGTCGCATCGATGTCGTGAGGCGCACCCGTCAGGTCGGGACCGATCTCGACGATGCGCCCCTCTGACACTCGGATGTCGGCCCTCAGGCGACCCTCCGGGCGGACGAGCGTGCCGCCGCGGACGATGACGTCACTCACGATGCGCGAGTTCGAGCTCGTCCAGAAATTTCCGCCCCGCCTCGAGGGCCGCCGCCACGTCGTCTTCGCGCACGTTCTCGGCAGGATGATGGCTGATGCCGCCTTCGCAGCGCAGGAACAGCATGCCGGCGGGCATCTTTTCCGCGAGCACCATCGCATCGTGGCCGGCGCCGCTCGACATGCGATGGGCTGGCGCGCCGGACTGCTCGAGCGCGCGATCGAGCATCGCGGCGATCGCGGGATCCATGGCAACCGACGGCTGGTCGAGCCGCGCCTCGCAGGTCAGCTTCAGTCCGCGGCGCGTGGCGATCTCCGCGGCCGCTCTCGAGAGCCGCTCCGCGGCCGTCTTCCGCATCCGATCGACCGGATGGCGCACGTCGAGCGAGAGAACCGCGCGCCCGGGCACGACGTTGCCCGCGCCTGGCTCGACCGCAATCCTCCCCACCGTTGCCACAAGTCCGGATGTCGTGAGTGCCTCCCGCTCGACTTCGGTAATCCACGCGGCCGCGCACGCCAGCGCATCCTTACGCATCTTCATCGGGGTCGTCCCGGCATGTGCGGCGGAACCGTCGAACGTCAATTCTGCCCGGCTTTGACCCGAAATGACATCGACAACCGCCAGGGGCAGGTTGAGATTCTCGAGGACCGGCCCTTGCTCGATGTGAAATTCCAGGTAACCGAGCGCACCCGCGGGCGCCTCCGCGTCGGGGATTCTATTGGGCTCGAGGCCGAAGTGCCTGATCGCGTCGCGCAGCGAGCGCCCGGTTTCGTCGGTGCGCTCGAGCAGCGCCGCGTCGAAGGTTCCCGCCAGCGCGCGGCTGCCGAGAAACGGCGCGCCGAACCGCACCCCTTCCTCGTCTGAGAATCCGACGACCTCGATGGCGAACGGAAACCGTTTCTCGTTGAGCAGCTCGACGAGCGCGATGGCCAGCACCGTGCCGAGCACGCCGTCGAAGGCGCCGGCGCTGGGTACTGAATCGAGATGCGATCCGATGTAAAAGCGCGGTACGGCTGCAACGGGCGCCGCAGGCACTCGCGGCGGGTAGACGCCGCGAATGTTGCCGACGGCATCGACGCGAACCGTCATACCCACGCGCGCCATCCACGCCGCCAGCGCTGTATGCACGTCGCGCATCGGCTTCGAGAGGAACGTTCGCGTGATCGCCTTGCGATCTTCGGAGAGCTTCGCCAGCTGGCGGCACCAGCGGATCACCTCGCGGGCCTGCTCGATGGAGGTCATGACCCGCGGTAGGTGCTGTAGCCGTACGGTGAGACGAGCAGCGGAACGTGATAATTGCCGGCGGAGCTGGCGACGCCGATGCGAATGACGATGACGCCCATGAACGGCGGATCGGTCAACGACACGCCGAGCCGATGAAAGTAGTCCGCCGCATGAAAGGACACCTCGTAGATGCCGGTCTCGAGCTGATCGGCCGAGATGAGCGGCTGGTCCGTGCGGCCGTCGGAGTTGGTCGTCACCGCGGCAATGAGCCGGCGCTCGGCGCCCTTCACGAAGTGCAGCTCGACCGCAATGCCCTGCGCGGGCGTGCCGCGGGTAATGTCGAGAACGTGTGTTGAAATCCGTGCCATAGCTTTTTTACAGAAGTCCAGAAGATCAGAAGATTTCTTTCAAAAGAATTTCTTCTGATCTTTTGATCTTCTGTTAAAGATCTGTCCTCTTCAGTGTGAGCCCCAGGCACCCGTACGGCGGTCTTGCGTCCGTGTACACGCCCAGCTCGTCGCCGTGCTCCGCAATCGTATCCCAAGTGCGGTTGTTGGCTTCGAGGCGGATCTCGGATATCGCGGGAACGTCCGCGAGCATCTTCGTCCCCATCTGATAGATCACCTGCTGAATGCGGCGCCGGGCGTGACGTAGCCCCACTCGAGGTCGCGCCACACACCGGCGAGCCGCCGGCCGCGCGGCCATCGCGATTCAGGCGATACGCAATGACTTCTTCTCCCACGCGCGCTCGGCCACCCACGGCGACTCCTCGACGATCCATCCGAGCGCGGCAACGAAGCCGCTGCGATCTTTCTCGTTCAACTCGGCTCATGTCATGACTGAAACACGATATCCCCTTGGACGCGCACTTCGCGAACGCTCTCCGAGCCCGCCAGCGTAAACAGGGCCGCGAGCGCCTGTTCGGGGTCGTCCGCCCGTTGGACAGCCGCATCGAGCACACTTCCGGCCGGAGGGCGCAGGTAGACGAAGTCAGCGGCCTTGCCTGTTTGAAAATCTCCGATGTCCTTCTCGAGCCCGAGCGCTTCTGCGCCGGCGCGTGTCGACAGGTACAGCAATCGCGCCGCGTCGAGCACTTGCGGATCCGGCGCCAGCCGCTGCATCAGATACGCGTGAAGCCCTTCCTTGAGCAGGCCGAATCCCACGCCTCCGCCGACGTCAGTACCGAGAGCACAGGTGACCCCTGCATCGACGTGCCGGCGCAGCGGGAAACAGCCGCTGCCGAGCGCCGCGTTGCTGCCGGGACAATGCGCGACGGCCGTGCCCGCGTCCGCGAGCCGGTCGATCTCCGAGGGAGTGGCGTGAACGTTGTGCGCCATCACCGATCGCGCGCCGCTCAGCGCATACCGCTCGTAGATCGCCAGGTAGTCGGAAGCCCATGGAAAGAGACGCGCCAGCGCGCCAATCTCGGCAGGGCTCTCGTTGATGTGCGTCTGCAGCCGGACATCCGGATGTTCCAACATCAGCTGCTGGCACACCTCGAGCATCGATTCGGTGGTCGAGTACGCGAAGCGCGGCGTCACGGCATACAACAAACGTCCGCGCTTGTGGTACCGCTCGATCAGCATCGTGCTCTCGCGGTGCGCCTGCTCGGGTGCGACGTGCAGATCGGGACGGAGCAGGCGATCGGAAAGCACCAGCCCGGACACCACGCGCAATCCGGACGCAGCCGCCGCCTCGAACAGTTCGGCCGTCGCCTCCGCGAAGTGCGCGCCGAATACGAGCGCCGTCGTCGTGCCGTGCGAGGCGAGCGCGCGCACGAAGAGCGCGGCCGTCTCGGCTGCATATGCGCGATCGGCCATCCGCGCCTCTTCCGGCAGCGCGACCGCCTCGAGCCAGTCGATCAACGTTCGCCCCATCGCACCGATGATGCGCGCCTGCGGAAAATGCACGTGCGCGTCGACAAACCCCGGCAGAATGAACCCGCCGCGCCAGTCGAAGGTCTCGGCGCCTGAATTGGCGTCACGAATACCGGCGTAGTCACCGCACGCGACCACGCGCCCCTTGTCGACGAGCAGACCGCCATCCTGATGACACACGAGCGCTCGACGATCGCTGATGTCGAGCCGCAGCGGATTTTGGGGCGTGTGAAAAATGGCGGCGCGGAAGAGCGGCATCAGTTGAGCGCCAGGCGCCGCACCTGGCGAACGGCGAAGAAGACGCGCTCGGGCGTGGCCGGGCTGTCGAAGGTGAACGGAACGCCTTCGCCGAACGCCGCGATGGCATCGCGCAGCGCCTCGCGGACAGAGAACGCGAGCATCAGCGGGGGCTCCCCGATCGCCTTGCTGCCCATCACGACGTCGGGCTGCGTCGCGCGCTCGAGCATGTCGACGTTGAACACCTCGGGCACTTCAGACCACGACGGCAGCTTGTAGGTCGACGCGCTGCCCGTGCTCACGCGTCCCTTCGCATCCCACAACAGCTCTTCGAGCGTGAGCCAGCCGACGCCCTGCAGGAAGCCGCCTTCAATCTGCCCTCGATCGACGATCGGCGAGATCGCATCGCCAGCGTCGTGGAGGATGTCGGTGCGGAGCAACCTGAACTGGCCGGTGAAGCCGTCGACTTCCACCTCGGACACGGCGGCGCCGTACGCGTAGTAATGGAACGGCCGGCCGCGCGAGGTCTTGAAGTCGAAGTGAATGTCGGGCGTGCGATAGAAACCATCAGCGAACAGCGGCACGCGTTGTCTATATGCGGTCTCACAGAGCGCGCTGAATTCAATCGATCTTCCGCGTGCTGATGCAAGAGCGTCGTCGAACTGCACGTCAGCCGGTTCGCAGTCGAGCACGGTCGCCGCGACGGCAGCCAGGCGCGCCGTGATCTGCAGGCACGCGTCCTGTACGGCCGCGCCGTTCAAGTCGGCGCCGGAAGACGCCGCTGTCGCCGACGTGTTCGGTACTTTGTCGGTGCGGGTCGACATCACGCGGACGCGCGACGCGGGCACGCCAAGGCTGTCCGCCGCGATCTGCAGGATCTTGGTGAACAGCCCCTGCCCCATCTCCGTGCCGCCGTGATTCACCTGCACGGTGCCGTCGCGATACACCAGGACGACCGCGCCGGCCTGGTTGTAGAACGAGGCGGTAAACGAAATACCGAACTTCACGGGCGTGATCGCCAGCCCGCGCTTGTAATGCACGCTGCCGGCATTGAACCGCGCGATGGCGTCGCGCCGCTCAGGGTAGCTGCTCGATTCCTTCAGGCCGTTCCAGATGAGCTCGATGCGCGCAGCATCGCGCACCTGCTCGCCGTAATGGGTCTCGTCGCCGTCCTGATAGAAGTTGCGCTCGCGAATCACGTCAGCCGGCAGGTTCAGCGCGTGCGCCGCTCGCGACAAAATCTCCTCGATCACGATCATGCCCTGTGGACCGCCGAAGCCGCGGAACGCCGTCTGCGAGGTTTTGTGCGTCCGGCACACGCGGCCTCTCACCTCGACCGCCGGCAGCTTGTATGTGTTGTCGATGTGAAACATCGAGCGCCACATGATGGGCTCGGAGAGATCGAGGCTCCAGCCTCCGTCGGAAAACAGCTCGACGCGCAGGCCGTTCAAACGGCCGTCTGACGAAAACCCTGCCGCGTATCTGGCGAGATACGGATGACGCTTGCCCGTGATCGCCATGTCGAGCTCGCGCGTCAGCCTGACGCGGACGGGCCGCCGCGTCTTCCACGCGCCGAGCGCGGCGATCGCCGCATACGGATTGGCCTGGATCTCTTTGCCGCCAAACGCGCCCCCCATCCGGAGACACTCGACGGTCACATGATTGCGAGGCATGCCGAGCACGCGCGCGATGACCTCCTGCGTCTCGGACGGATGCTGCGTCGACGAGTGGACGGCGATGTACCCCGCCTCGTCTATCCACGCAAGAGCCGCCTGCGTCTCCAGATAGAAATGTTCCTGGCCGCCGATCGCGAGCTGCCCGTCGATACGAACGGGGCTCGCATCGACCGCGGACGTGTCGCCGTCGGCGATCCGAAGCTCCTCTGTAAGAAAACTGCGCGCGTCGATGGCCTGTTCTATTGTGAGGATGGCAGGCAGCGGCTCGTACTCGGCTGTCACACGCGCGGCGCCGCGTTGCGCAGCGTCGAGCGTTTCTCCAAGAACCCAGGCGATGGGCTGGTGATAGAAGAGGACCTCGGCCGGAAACAGCGGCTCGTCGTGTCGATTCGCCCCGCTGTCACCCTCGCCCGGCACATCTGCCTGAGTCAGCACCGTCATCACGCCCGCCTCCTCGAGCGCGCGCGAGGCGTCGAGCTCGCGGACGAGCGCGTGCGCATGCGGCGCGCACACCGGCCATGCGTGAAGAAGATGCGGGTATCGCCCGCACAGATCGTCGACGTACAGCGCTTCCCCGGTGACATGCCCGCGGGCGCTCTCGTGCGGAACCGGCGTGCCGGCAATCTTCACCGCGCGTGCTCCCATTGAAACTTCTCGACGAGCGCCTTCGAGACCTCGAGCCGATACTCCTTCGACCCGCGACGATCGCTCATCGGGTGCATGGTCTTGTCCAGCACCGCCTGCACGCGTTCGACCGCGGCGGCGTTCCACGGTTGATCGACGACAGCCGATTCGGCTTCGGCCGATCGGATGGGCGTCGCCGCCATCCCGCCGAACGCAAACCGGGCGCGCCCCACCTTGCCGTGCGCATCGATATCGAGCGCCATCGCCGCGGCCACAGTACTGATGTCGTCGAGGCGCCGCTTCGCCACCTTGTAGAAGCGCACGAACGTCGGAAGCGGCTTCGGGATTTCCACTGCCGCGATCAGCTCGCCGGACTCCATCGCCGTCTTGCGGTAGCCGGTGAAGAATGACGAGAGCGGGATCGATCGGCGCCCCGACGCTGCCACGACGTGCACGACCGCGTTCAGCGCGAGCAGCATCGGCGCGGCGTCGCCGATCGGCGATGCCGTGGCGAGATTGCCTCCGAGCGTCGCTCGGTTGCGAATCAGCGGCGATGCAAACAGGGCGAGCCATTCGCGAAACGCGTCGGGCGCATCCGTCCACCGCTCGCCGATCTCGTTCAGCGGCAGCGCGGCGCCAATCGTGACGCGATCGGACGTATTGGAAAACTCGCGCAGCTCGTCGATCGCATCGAGGCTGATCAAATGCGACCAGCGGCGCGCGAAGAGATTCGACTCCACACCGAGATCGGTCCCGCCGGCGACCACCTTCGCGCCCGGATGTACGCGCATCAACGTCAGACAGGCGTCGAGCGCCGCCGGTCTCGAAAATCCGGCTGTTGAAAACGGCTCGATCGCCGGCGCCGGCCTGTCCAAACGCTGGCGCCACTCGTCGTCTGGCGCCGGCCCGAGCGATCGCGCGGCATCGCCGATCGGTCTGTAACCGGTGCATCGGCAGAGATTGCCGGAGAGCGCCATCGTGTCGCACGGTCCCGTGCGACCGGGCCGGTACTGTTCGGCGAACAGGCTGACGACAAATCCGGGCGTGCAGTATCCGCATTGCGATCCGCCGCCCGAGGCCATCGCGCGCTGCGCCTCGCTCAGCTCGCCGTCGACGGCCAATGCTTCGACCGTGTAGATCTCGCGTCCCGCGGCCATCGGCACGAACATCAGGCAGCTGTTGACGACGCGATAACGGCCCCTTTCATTCAGGGCGACCGCGCATGCACCGCATTCCCCTTCGGCACATCCTTCTTTGGCGCCCGTGAGCCCGCGCGCGCGAATGAAATCGAGCAGCGACATTTGTGCGGGCGGATGCTCGATGTGCACGGTGCTGCCGTTGAGGGTGAATTCGATGCCCGCCACGGAACTAGCATAACTCTGGCGGAGGGAAGAGGGGAGAGGGGAGAAAGACGTTAACGAGCGGCCAGGACTTGTGGGGCCGCGTTCACGGCGTGGCCGTCGACCATCTGGTAGTCGTAGGTCATCGAAAATGTCGACATCCCGGCGATGCGCACGTCGGCGGTGGATTCGATGGCAACCGCCATCATCGCGCCGCCTATCGGTGAGTAAGTGCGTGAGACGTCCACCCACCGGACCCAGAACGACGGCGATTTCGACAGGCGCCCTTCCACGCGAACGAGGTTTCCCGATTGTGCTGTGACTAGCGCCGATCCACGCACGAGGCGCGTGTCGCGCCGGCGCGGCGTCAACTGCATTTTCAGCATGCCGTCGCCCGCATGCCCTCCGAAGTCGAACGCGTAGTTCGCGCGCGAGAGGTTCCCTTTGCGCCATTCGGCGCGCGTCGAGTTCTCCTGCTCCTTTTCGAGCACCGCCTCGAGCACGCGGCGGCGAATCCGCTCGGACCCGCCGTGCGCGACGATCGAATATGTCAGGCCAGCGGCCGGGTCGTACTGCGTCACCGCTTCCATCCACGCCGATTCCTTCAGTGTCGAGCTGGACGCTTCCAGCCGGCGCCGCGCCTGATA
>CAYHHH010000018.1:38942-45503 GCA_964356125.1 uncultured Bifidobacteriaceae bacterium
ACGCCGATTCCTTCAGTGTCGAGCTGGACGCTTCCAGCCGGCGCCGCGCCTGATACGCCACGGGTGGTCTTTCGATGTCATTAAGGAATTTTTCAACCGCGACATATTCAGACGGCGACGCCGGAACGGCAGGCGCTGGCGGGGCCCCCGACGCGGCAGCCGCGTTGGGGTGCCTTGGCGCCCCCGCCAAGCCCTGGACGGAAAGGGCGGTCAAACCACTCAACACGAGGAGAACGGCGATACCGCGTTTCATCTCGGTAATCACAGAGCAATGTGCATGCCCGACGGTCCGGTCCGCCGTCGCTCGCGCGAAACCCGCGAGCTATGGCGAGACAGGCCTACGTACCTATCAACGCTGTATTGGGGGGGAACGAACTGACTGGATTTAATGCAACTTGCCGATGGGGCCGAGGTCGAGTTGAAGCGTTTTGCGAGCAGGATTCCACCGCATCGCCAGCGCTTTCGGCTTGCGCTTCCGCACCGGGCCAGCCTGTCGCGCCGAAGCCTTGCGAAGGCGGGTCCTTTTCACGCGCTCGGGCGTTTCGCCTTGCCGTCTTTCGCGGCCGGCGCACCGATCACCTTTTTGATTTCGTTGATTAGATCGTGCGGCAGGCACGGTTTCGTGATGACGACGTCGCAGCCGGCGCTTTTTGCGCTTTCAGAATGTCCGGTCATCGCATGGCCGGTCAGCGCAACGACGGGAATGCCTCTCGTCGACGCATCCGCCTTGAGACGGCGCGTGGCTTCCCATCCGTCCACGACAGGCATCGACAGGTCCATCAGAATCAGATCGGGCTTCAACCGTTTCGCCTTATCGATCGCCTCGACGCCGTTCTGCGCCTCAGCGACCCGGAAGCCGCAGAATCTCAAGTACTCGCCGTACATCTCGCGCGCGTCAGCGAAATCGTCGACGACCAGTACCAGCGGCTCGCTCTTGTTTTTTGTCGCCATCGTGTCCTTCATAAGGCTTAAGGCTCTGAGCTTACTTCCTCAGGTTCGCCGGCAGGGTCAATACGAAGGTCGACCCATGCCCCAATTTGCTGTCCACCTTCAGCGTGCCCCTCAGCATCGTCGTCAGCCGCCGGCAAATCGACAAACCAAGACCCGTGCCACCGTAGGCGCGGCGGGGGGTCTGATCCACCTGGCGGAAGTCTTCGAAGATTTTCACCTGGTCGCCTTTCGGGATGCCGATGCCGGTATCGATGACGGACACCGACAGCGTTTGCCTGGCGAGCGCGTGCGCCTTGATGGTGATGCTGCCCTTCGGCGTGAACTTGAGCGCGTTGCTCAGCAGATTCACCAGAATCTGCTTCACCTTCTGGCGATCGGTCCGCAGCGTCGGCAGATCCGACGGCAGCTTGCAGATGACCTGCAGGCCCGACTTCGCGACGATCGGATCGAGCTCGGTCGTCACCTCGCGGACCAGATCCGGCAGGTTGAACGCCACGATCTGGATCGGCATGCGGCCCGCCTCGATGCGGGTGATGTCGAGAATCTCGTTGATCAGCGTGAGGAGGTGGCGCGCGTTGGCGTCGATGCGCGAGAGGTTGCGCCGCTGCGGCGCGCTCAGCTCGCCCGACACCCCCTGCAGCGTCATCGCGGCATATCCGAGAATCGCGTTGAGCGGCGTCCGCAATTCGTGCGACACGTTCGCCAGGAACTGCGACTTCGCCGCAGACGCCTGCTCGAGCTCGAGCGCCTGCCGGCGCAGCAGCTCGTTCTGGTTCGCGAGCTCGCCCGTCGCGTCGCGCACTTTTCCTTCGAGCTCTTCGGACGCCAGCTTCAACTGCTCGTACAACTGGTTGCGCTCGATCGCTTCGGTGCGATCGTGCAGGATGGTGACGATGGCCGTCAGCTCGCCGATATCGGACAGCAATTTTGCGGCGAGCGCTTCGACCGGCACGGGCTTTCCTGTGTTCGGATCGATCAGCAGAATTTCACCGCGCCGCGTCGTCTCCCAGCCGGTCGACAGGAGGCCCGAGACGAACGACGTGAAATGCGCGTCGTTGGCGCGCACGATGCGCTGCGCGTCCTCGCCGGAGCCCCGCACGACGGTAAACAGGCGCTCCGCCGGATTGTTCATCAGCGAGATTTCGCCTTGCTGATCCGTCACGATAATCGGGTCGGCGACCGAGTCGATGAGCAGGTTCAACCGATCGCGCTCTGCGCGCACTTCCGCTTCGGCGGCGCGCAGCCTGGCGTAGTTCTCGTCGATCTGCCTCGTGGCCATGCGCAGGTCGGTGATGTTCCGCAGAATCGACACCACGCCGGTGCCTTTCCGCGGATCGCTGACGACCGTGCTGAGCAGCTCGAAGAGGAGGTCGGATCCTTCCGTCGGATCGACCAGCAGCAACTCGCGGCGGCCCGCCTCGCCCTCGCCGAGGGCGGTGCGCGAGAGCGCCGCCGAGAAGAACATGTTGTTCAGCTGGACGGCGCGCCGCCGACCCTCGCTGACGTCATCGGGCGCGGTGAACAGCATCTCCGCGCGCGCGTTCGCGATGATGAGCTGCCCTTCCATGTTCGTGAACAGAATCGGATCGGTCGCCGCGTTGATGATGCTGAACAGCAGCGCGTGCTCGCGGCGCACGCGCGGATCCTCGTCGCCGAGATCGGCCGCCGGGGCGCCGGCGTGCGCGAGGGATCGGCCGAGCGCGTTGGCCACCCAACGGATGATAGACGCCGGCATGTCGGTGGCGGGGCTGATGAGCAGCAGCCCGAGCGCGGGCGTATCGTCGGCACCACCGACCTTGACGCACGTGAAGGGCACGTCGCCGACGACGGTCACGCGCGCGTCACGCGGGTGGTGAAACGAAATGATGGAGCCGCTGGTCAGTGCGCTGACGAGGGGATGGTTGGCGTCGTCGAGCGGCACGGCCAGCTTTTTCAGCTGCCGGGACGGGATGCCGGCGCCGGCTATGCCCGCCAGCGTGCCGCGCGCGTGATCGGGCGCGGCGAAGATGGTGCGTTCAGCCCCGAAGTGCGCGAGCAGCCATTCGGCCGCGATTTGCGCCGCCGCGGCAGGTTCTGTGCGGCGCTGCAGGTCTTCGAGCAGCGCCAGCTTTGCTTCGGCTGGCACTGTCGCCCGCGCCGCGACCCCCACGGTGTCACGAGCCATCGCCATCTATCATTACGCGCTGAGCTCAGCGCGGAGCGCCTGGTTCTCGGTGATGAGGTCGATACCGACGAGCGAGACGCGCACCCAGGCATCGATGACGATGCCTTTGTCGAGCACTCGACAGAGAACGTCAATAAGACTTGAGCCGCCTGCTTGAAGCACTACGCCTCTGGCACCGGCGGCTTGAACGCGGGCGGCGCCGGCGCGACCGGCGGCGCCCCCATCGCGGCACCCGCGTCAGGTGCAGGCGCTGCCGGCGCCGGCACCCGCGGTGCGCGCTCCTGCGTCTCCATCAGGTTGTACTTCTTCAGCTTGTTGTAGAGCGTCGGGCGATAGACGCCGAGGATGCTCGCGGCCTTGCGCTTGTTGCCGCGCGTGCGCTCGAGCGTCTGCAGAATCGCGAGCTTCTCGATTTCCTCGAGCGTGTGATGCGGAGGAATGACGAAGCCGGTCTGATTCGGCAGCCGTTCGGCGTCGCGGATCGACGGTGGAAGATCCTCGAGCGTGATGTCGGTGCCTTCGGTGACGATGACCGCGCGCTCGATGACGTGCTCGAGCTCACGGACGTTGCCCGGCCAGCGATACCGCAGCAGCGCCTTCGCCACCTCGGGCGTGATCGACCGGATGTTGCGCTGATGCTGTCCGGAGAAGCGATCGAGGAAGTGCTCTGCGAGCAGCAGGATGTCTTCCGTGCGCTCGCGCAGCGGCGGAATGGCCAGCGTCACGGTATTGATGCGGAAGTACAGGTCTTCGCGCAGCTTTCCCTCGCCAAGCGCCGTATCAAGGTTGATGTTGGTCGCGCAGATCAGCCGGAAGTTCGGCTGAATCACGCGGCTGCCACCCACCGGGCGGAACTCGCGGTCCTGCAGCACGCGAAGGAGCTTGACCTGCAGGCTGGCCGGCATCTCGCCGATCTCGTCCAGCAGCAGGGAGCCACCATCGGCCAGCTCCATCAGGCCGGTCTTGTCGGACACCGCGCCGGTGAACGCACCGCGCTTGTGCCCGAACAGCTCGGATTCGATCAACTCGCTTGGGAGCGCCGCGCAGTTGATCTTGATGAACGGGCCTCTCTTCCGCTTACTGTGCTCGTGAATAGCGCTCGCCACGAGCTCTTTGCCCGTGCCGTTCTCGCCGTGAATCAGCACGCTGGCGTCGGTCGGCGCCACGGATTTGATCAGATGGAAGAGCTGCCGCATCTTGTCGCTGCGCGCGACGATGTTCGCGAAGCTCGTGTGATCGCGCAGCTCTTCTTTGAGCCGCTTGTTTTCGGCGGAGAGCTGAAGCTTCTCGGTGGCCTTGTCGAGCATGACGAGGAGCACGTCGGCATCGACCGGCTTCTCAATGAAGCTGAATGCGCCGGCCTTCATCGCCTCGACCGCTTTCGGCACGCTGCCGTAGCCGGTCACCATGATGACCTGCGTCTCGGGGCTGGCCTCTTTGAAATCGCGCAGCAGGTCGATTCCGTCGGCATCCGGCAACATGAGGTCCATGAGGACCACTTCGGGACGCCAGGAGCGGAGAATCTCCCGAGCCTGCGCAGCATCTGACGCCGTCCTGGCCAGGTCTCCGCGAGGCTCGACGAGCATTTTCAGGAAATCAGCGGTATCCCGGTCGTCGTCGATGATGAGAACTCGGGTCGCCATTTTGGTCACTCTCCAACCTATATTGTATAAAACGACTACATTTTGTAGTTAATCAATACGTTGCTAAGTATTGATTCAGGTGTCGAGGGCCAAATTGCACGGGTTATGCCGTACGGGAATGGACGGAAATAAAGGGGTAAGGGGTAAGGGGTACGGGGTAAGGGGCGAAGAATTTGCCCCTTACCCCTTGTGCCTTACCCCTGACTGCGTCAGTGAGCTACGCGGTGCCGTTGCCGCCGGTGGTCTGGTCCGCAGCCGACTGCCGGGCCGTATCGAACGCTTCCTTGCCGCGCTCAACAGCCTGACGCGCCTTCGTGGCGACCGTATTCACCTGCTCGGTGGCCTGGTCGTAGGTCTCGTACGCCTTCCGGCGGATGTCCCCCGTCTGGTCGTACAACCGCTGGCGGAACTCGGAGCCAGCCTTCGGCGCGAACATCAAACCGATTGCGGCACCGAGTGCCGTGCCGCACAGCAGCCCGATCAGAAAACCGCCGCCGCCTGATTCTTCCTCGTAATGTGGTTCGTACATTGCCGGCTCCTCCTTAGAATGACAAATTGATCTCAGCCTGATCACTTCAAGTTATGTGCCATCCCCGTCACGATCGTTCAAGTTCTAGAATCTTTTCACAGGAGATCAGGAGATCAGGAGAATTCTTTTCAAAGAATTTCTCTTGATCTCTTGAACTCCTGTTCAAAGTCTGGCTTTGCCTTCGGATTTACGCAATGCGCGTCGCGAAGAGGGCGAGCACGAGCAGCATGAGGAACAGGACCAGGAAGATGCCCGCGAGCGCCTTCGCGATCGCGAACGACGCGCCGGCGATGGTCGTGAACCCGAGTAACGCGGCAACGAGCCCGACGAGCAGAAATATCGCAGCACCCTTGAGCATCAGTCCCCCTGCTGATAACCAGAGATCTAAAGATCTTTAGATCTCAAGATCTCCAGTTACAGGCTTTTAGTGATGTGGCTCGCTCGTCCAGTCCCTCTCCTTCGCGTGCCCGAAGGGCATGGCTTCTGACACCGCGTTGAACGACCGGCGTCCCTCGTCCACGGCTTCGCGAGCCTTACTCGCCGCGCTGCGCAGGCGCTGCAGGTCTCGAATCACGTCATCGAGCCACGGCTCGGCCCCTTCCAGGAACCGGTGCCCCTTGGCCGTCAGGAACAGAAAGGCGAAGCCGGCACCGATGGCCGCGCCTGCAAGTACTTTCGACAACTGCGTTTGTTGATCCACACCAGTCTCCTTTTAGGCGGCTTAGACGACCCGTCTGCCTTGGATGAGCTGCACCAGCAGCGCCACGATCGCGAGAACGAGCAGCACGTGGATAAAGCCGCCAAGCGTGTAGGAGCTGACGACACCGAGCATCCACATCACAACCAACACGAGAAAAATTGTCCAGAGCATACGCATCCTCCGAAAAGAGTTCCTGGCGTTTAGAAAGCACGGGATATGCCATCCTTCGCGCTCGCTGCGCACATCGCTACGGCTAGGCAGGCCTGTCGCCGTGCAGAATCAGCGTACAAAACGAATACAGGCCCTCAGGCGCGGATGTCTTCTTTGGTCACTGTGTACGGCGACTTCGGTCCGGTGACAGGCGGATCCTGAACCGGCACCGGCCTCGGTTCGTCCGTTGGCGTTGCGGGAGCTTCATCGGCCGGCTCGCGGTCGCGCGGGTCGGAGTTCGGGTTGTCGGGAGTGTTTGCGTATTCGGTCATGCACGGAGGTGTGCACGATCGATACCGACAAAGCAGGGAGCCATTACTTGCTGACGAAATGATACGGCGGCCTGCTTCTTCCACGCGTCGCG
>CAYHHH010000018.1:45603-51669 GCA_964356125.1 uncultured Bifidobacteriaceae bacterium
GAGCCATTACTTGCTGACGAAATGATACGGCGGCCTGCTTCTTCCACGCGTCGCGGCGCTTGATATCGCGGTCGATCGGGAGAAGCCAGGGACTCCGGCACCGGGGATACTGGAGGGACCACCGCGCGTTGAAGGCGCCTTTGGCGATTGAACGAGACAGTATGAGGAGGCTGTCGAGCGGAAACATCAGACGCGTTCCAGCTTCAACCGGATGTTCACGAAGTTATACGGCGGCCACGGCCCCGTGTACTTGAACGTCAGCTTGTCGTGCTCGGCCGCAATTGACTTGACGCGCATGTCGAAGGCCGCCTCCTGGTCGCGCGCGACCAGGAACGCCGCGTTCATGATCATTTTATCGCCGATGGGCTTGTTGATGCGCGACGCCACGGCAACGTCCCTGAGGCGGTCGAGTATCTCGCTGCCGTAGCGCTCGGAGCGCGACTGCAGGGCCGCGTCGATGGCTCTGCCGTACTGCATGCGCGCGAAATACGTGGACCCTTTCTGCAGGGCAATCTCGTTCTTGAGCCGGTGGATGCCTTCGTCCTCGTCCTCGATGTCCTTGACGATCGAATCGCGGTCCCAGAGCACTTTGAGGCCGAACTCCATCTTGTCGCGCATCTTCGACAGCACGTCTCCGAACGCGTCGTAGGCCGACCGGAGAAGCTGCACGATGTCGTCCCGGGTCTTGAAGATCGTGCCGAACGACAGGGGAATGACGGTGTGATCGCGCATCACGATTTCATTCACGCGCTCGTGGGCGAGCACGTTCTCCCGCGTCGAATCGATTACGCCGAGCGGCACGTCCGACACCACCGCCGCGAGATCGCGATAGTGTACCGTGTGGATTTCGGTGCCGTTGTCGCCGATGCCGGCCGCGCCGAATTTCAGGGAATCGGCCGACTGGATGACGCAGTACACGTATTGGCCGCGCACCGAATCGCCCGTCGCCTGCGCCTCGTCGGTCCGCCGCGCCGCCGCTTTCTCGCGGGCCTTGGCGGGGATCTTGGCAGCGGGCGCGGCCCGCTTCACGGCGCGCCGCTCTTTGGTCTTCGTCGTTTTTTTCGCCATGAACCGCTACGGTCCCTACGCCTCTTTGGTGCATGGACCTGCGGCTCGCGAGTATACGACAACATGTGACTAATGCACGGACAGCGTTTCGCCCCTCAGCCGTTCGACCGTCGCGACCAGCACCGCCGGGTCGACCGGCTTGGCGAGATGGAACTGGAAGCCGGCGGCCAGCACCCGGTCGCGATCTTCTTCCGTCGTATACGCAGTGAGGGCCGCGGCAGGCAGGCGCGCGATCTTCTCGATGTCCGAGCTTCGCACATGGCGAATCAGGTCGTACCCGTCCTCGATTGGCATTCCGAGATCTGCGACGAGCACGTCGACCTGCTCGCGGCGCAGCGCGACGAGCGCCGTCGACACCGACGTGGCCACGATGACCGACGCGCCATAGTGCCGCAGGATGGCGGCGACGACTTCCCGCGCGTCCGGATCGTCGTCGACGATCAGCACGCGCGTGTTGGCGAGACGCGAGCGCAGCTCCGTGCGTCCGCTCTCCTTGACCTCGCGCATTTTGTCGGCGTGCACCGCGCTCGGCGCCGCCTGCAGCGGCAGGATGACGCGAAACGTCACGCCGGTGTCACCGTCGGTCTCCGCCTTGATGGTTCCGCCATGCAGGTCGATGATGTCGCGAATCAGCCCGAGCCCCCGCCCGTACTTCGCGCGCGGCGAATGTTTGCCGGGATCCTTGGGACGCTGGCGACTGAAGAGATAGGGCAGTGCGTCGGGATCGACGCCGACGCCGGCGTCATGCACCGTCAGCTCCGCCATGCCGTTGTCTGTCGGGCGCAGGCACACTTCCACGGTGCCTTTGTCCGGAGCGAAATAAATCGCGCTGGTGAACAGGCCGATGAGCGCCTGACGAAGACGCGCGCCGTCAGCCAGCAGCGGAGCGGGCAGCGCTCCGAGCTGAAAATCGAATTCGATCGCTTTGCCGGCGGTGGCCTCCTTCGCGGCGGACGCGGCGGCGTTGACCAGCTCTTTCGCGTCGACCGGCGCCAGCTGCAGCCGGAGATTTCCCGAGAGCAGCCGCCACGTGTCGACCACTTCGTTCACCAGCACAAGCTGCTGCTTGGCCTGGCGGATGATCGTCTCACCGGCGCGGACGTTGCCGGCCTCGTTCAGCGCCTGCCGCTTGATGAGCTCCGCCCAGCCGATGATGCTGTTGAGAGACCCGCGCAGATCGTGTGCCACGACGCTGAGGTAATCGTCGGAAAAGCCATCGACGTCCACCGATGGGCGGATCGCGGCTTCTTTTCTCCGGTCTGCAGGTTGGACGTTCGCTTTGCTTCGGCCGGACATCAGTCTGGATTCAGTACCCTTCATGCTAACTCTTTCAATGGCGAGAGGAGGCGCCTTTGAGGGCGCCTCCCGAGCTTGTGGTTGCTCCGCACATCAAACGGGGAGCGAGTCTGAGGAATCCGGAAAGGAATCCGGTCGAGCACTTTACTGCAACGCTCGTACCGACCGAAAATGGCTGATATTCCTTGAAGTCGTGAAAGCCAGGTGCAGTAATACGTTACATAGTGCCGTAGGGACGGTCGTGCTCGTGGCGGCCGTTACCCCTGATGCTGTTCGCCACCGACTTCAGTCCCTGAAAAATCCTGATGATGGGCCAGGATTTCGATTTGACGGCGCCGGCGACCGCGCTGCCGGTACCGGCGACGTGCCTGAGCGCGTCGGCAACCGATTCCTGCACGTGCTTCACCTTCTCGGTCATCACCTGCACCTGGTCGAGGATGCCGTCGACCCGCGCGCGCAGCGGCGCGATGTGCACGCGCTCAACGGTCTCGATCGTCGTCATCGCCTTCTGGTACATGCGGTACGCGAAAAAACCCGCCGCGCACACGATGAGAAATTGAATAAGGCTGATGACCGTGAGGATCGCCAGCCAGGTGTTCGTCCAGGTCAAATCTTCCATAAGCCCTCTCAGGACGCCAGTCGCGCGTTTGTGGGCAGCGGCCGCAGCATGCGGCGCCGGTCGGGTCGCGCCTGCGGATTGTTCGCCTGCCGGCGCGCCGTCATCGGCCTGCCGACTTCCCATCCTTCGGTCTCATATCCGCAGTACGAGCACTGCAGCGACAGCTTGTTCGGCTCGTAGTGCAGCATGATCAGATGACCATGCAGGCCGCACCACATGCGGGCGAACTGGCGCGCAAGGGCGGAGAAAATTCTCACGAACAGATTTGGCGTGGCGGCCTCTTCGCGCCGCGTGTTGTTGAGCCCAAAAACGTTATCGATAACCATGACTATGCTCCCGCCGCATCTATAGCAAGGGACGGGCCGTCTTTGCCAGGCTGTAAACCCCGGCGCCGCGACGAAATACGGCGGTTTGGAGAGCAAATTGACCAGAAACCTAGTCACTCGTCAGGAAAGCAAACAGGGAACTGGACACTCTAGCTGGTAGCTGGTAGCCGGTAGCTGGTAGGAGCTGGCGGTAGCTACAGGCTACCGGCTACGAGCTACGGGCTAGTAACTCAGCGTGTAGATGAGATCCAGGCCGGTCGTGTCGATGCGCTGCGTACGGTGGGAACGTTGCGAGCCCTGCGTGACCGTGCTGACGAGGCGCAGCAGCTCGTTGATGCGGTACTCGAGCGAGAGCTGACTGTAGTCGTCCGATCCGAACTCCTGGCGGAACGACACGAATAACCGCGAGCCGAATTGCTGGCCGACCGCGATCGACGGCTGGCCGGTTGCACCGCCCGACGCGCGAATTTCGAAAATGTCGAGATCGAGCGCGCGCGCGATCGAGTTGGCCAGCGGGGTCGCGAGATATCCGGCGGCGAGACCGCCGGCGCGCTCGGCGAGATTCAACCGCTCCCCTTCGCCGAGCTGATTGATCGGCTGATTGAACACGATCAACGACAGCACATCGGCTTCGTCGAGCGGCGGCTGACTCGACAGCCGCACCTGCGGCTGCCGCGCGGTGCCGCGGATGTTCACGATGGCGGTCACGCCGGAAATCAGGCGCTGCGCATTGACCTGCAAGGCGGGATCGATCGGCCGCGTGCCCTGGAACCTGATCTGGCTGTCGCGCAGCACTTCGAATCGACGCCCCTGAAAATCGTAGAAGCCGCGCACGACCGTCACGGTGCCGACCAGGTCTGGCTCCCCCGCCGGCGCCTTGCGAATCCGCAGCTCTCCGCCCACTGTGATGTTCATGTCGCCGAGCCCGACGCGCGAGAAGCTCGCGTGCATGTCGCGCCCGCGCAGCAGGAGATCGTCCGGCAGCCGCAGCCGCACGTCGATGGTCGCCGTGTCGTAGATGCCCACCTGCAGGTTGTCAGTAGGGGTAAGGGGTAAGGGGTAAGGGGCATCTGCCCCTTGCCCCTCGCCCCTCGCCCCTTCCGAAATTGTCGACACCATCGCTTCCGTCGAATACGCGCTGCGCGACAGCTGCTCGAGAATCTGATCGACTTCCAGGCGCGCCGGCCGCGTCGTGATTTCGCCCGTGACGATCGGTTTGGCCACCTCGCCGGTGACGCGCACGTCGCTGTCGATCTGCATGTCGCCGAACTGGTTGTCGAGCACCTTGAACTGATCGCTCGAGATCTGCAGGTTCATCTGTCCGATGCTGTGCCGCTCGATCCCCAGCTCGCCGATGGCGACGAGCTTGTCGAGGCCGTCGTCACTCAGCTCGAACCGATCCACGAGCACCCGATCGCCCTCGAACGACAGCCGCGCGATGGCGTTCGTGTAGGTCACTCCGGTCGCGACCACGCTGAAGCCGCCGTTCGTCGTTTCGGCGAGGCCGTTGAATCGCGGCGACTCGAGCGTTCCGCTGACGCGCACGTCGGCGCTGAACTGCCCTGCCAGCTTCGTCAGTTGCGTGGTCGCCGGCTGGAACAGCGCGATGTCGATAGGGGTGCTTTTCACCGCGAGATCGAACTCTTCGGTTCGCGTCGTGCTGCCCGGACCGTTGGGAACCGGGACGGTTCCGACCGCGGTCAGCACCGCCGCGGTCGTCTGCTCCAGTCGCGCGTCCACGTCCACCGCGCGGCCCGAGTAGCTGGCCTTCCCGCTCAGCGCGTTGAACTTCACCCCTTCGACCGTGCCGCCTGTCACGGCAAAATCGAATTGCACCACCGGATCGTTTCGCGTGCCCAGAATTCCGGCGTTGGCGTTGAGCACGCCCGCGAGCGAGCGGTTGCCGAGCAGCAGCTCGTTGATATCCTGCACCTGCACGTTGTCCATGCGCACGTTCAGGTTGTTCGGCGCGTTGGCCGATGCGCTGCCGACCGCGATGGTGCCGCCGGCGGTCACCCGCTGCACGCCCCTCTGCAGCACGAAATTCTCCAGCGTCACGGAATCCTTCGAGTACTTCGCCGTGGCCTCCTGCCCCTGCGGCAGGGACCACTGCGTCTTGCCCACCGTCAGATTCAGCGCGCGCATGTGCAGCTCGTCGTGCTCCGGGTGAAATACCACGTTGCCGGCCAGCCCGAGCGACCGGCGATCTTCTTCGGCCGTCGCCTCGAATTCCAGCTGGTTCTTTTCATAGACCGCCTTCGCGGTCACGCGAGGAAGATTCCGTCCGGCCACGGTGACGAAGGTCGCCGCGGTGTCGGCCTGGATGCGCGCCTGCTCAATATCGAAGTTCGGCAGCTGGACGTTGTAGGTGCTGCTCGCCGACAACGCATCCACCGTCGTGTCGTATCGCAGCCGGTTCGCACCCAGCTTGCCGACGATGGTCAGATTCGCGGCCGGACCGGACGCCTCGCCAACCACGTGCGCCGAGCCAGCGAGCGGCCGGTCGAATCGTTTCGCCAGCGGCTCGAGGTTCGTGACCGCGACGTCGTAGGCGAGCTTCGATTCTCCTGTGTCACCGAGCGCGAGGGTGCCGGCCGCGCTCGCCGTCACGTCCGGGCCTGTCAGCGCCAGCTCTGTGATGTTGACCACCTGATCGGCAAACGAGCCGGTTGCCTGCCCGGTGTCGATGGCCATTCCGGCAATCGTCGATTTGTTCAGCGTGGCGGTGCCGCTCACGTGCAGCAGCTCCGTTGAACC
>CAYHHH010000019.1:0-8583 GCA_964356125.1 uncultured Bifidobacteriaceae bacterium
TAAGGGGTAAGGGGTAAGGGGTAAGGGGTAAGGGGTAAGGTTGCCCCTCGCCCTTTACCCCTTGCCCTTTTCTTGCTACCGGCTACAAGCTACTAGCTGGCCCGTGCGGTCCGGCGCGTGGCGACGGCGCGCGGCGCGGGGGTGGCCTTCGCGGCTTTGGCGCGCGCGATGGCCCGGGTGCGCGTGGCGAAACTGCGCTCGAGCGCCTTTTCAACGCGACCCTCAATCGATTCGGCCGTCTCGCGCATCACTTCGGAAATCTCGGACACGATCAGGAACTTCGCCCGATCGAGCATCCGCTTCTCGCGGAACGACAAGCTTTTCGAACGGCTCAGCAGCGTGAGGCTTTTCAGCACATCCGCCACGTCGTAGATCGAGCCCGTCCGCATCTTGTCCGAGTTGTCTTTGAATCGACCCTTCCAGTTCTGGTGGTTGTCGATCTTTCCGTTGCCGAGCGCGTTGAAGAGCCGTTCGACTTCCTCATCGCCAATGGCCCGCCGCAGCCCGACGCCGTCGACGTTGTCGAGCGGCACGAGCACGGTCGTTTCATTGGCCACGATGCGAAGATGATAGAAGCCGCAGGTCGTACCGAGGATGGTTTTTTCTTCGATACGCGTGACGACGCCGAGCCCCTGGTTGGGGTAAATGACCTTGTCTCCGACCTCGAATGTCACAGTGATTCCCCCGTCATGCGGTGTGTGATGAAGGCCTGAAATGGCTCAAGAATGTCCAACCAGTATACTGCGGAAAACGCCCAATGAGCAACGAATTGCGGCAAAAAAACGCATGTTTTTGCTGTATCTTCGCCCCTGCATGCGACTGCACACGCACGGTATGTTCGGCTGTAACACTTTGATTTACAAGCAGCTAACCCAACTTCTGCTCGTTCTTGCACTGTTCCCCGCATCAGCGTTCGGGCAGGTGACCTTCTCCAGGGATGTCGCACCAGTCGTCTTCACGAAGTGCACCCAGTGCCATCATCCCGGCGGGTCTGCCCCCTTCAGTTTGGTGACGTACGCTGAGGCGCGCACGCACGCGACACAAATGGCGATCGTCGCGAGAAATCGCATCATGCCGCCGTGGAAAGTGGATCCGGCAGGGCACGAGTTCATCGGTTTGGATCCGCTCACCCACGCAGAGATTGCGACACTTGAACGATGGGTCGCGGACGGCGTGCGCGATGGCGACCGACGCGACCTGCCCCCCTCACCCGCAAGGACCGGCGGCTGGCAGCTCGGCCAGCCCGACCTCATCGTCACGATGCCGGCGCCGTTCGTCCTTCCAGCAGAAGGTGCGGACGTGTCGCGCGTATTCGTGCTGCCCCTGCCCGTCGACCGCCAGCGCTACGTGCGCGGCATCGAGTTCCGCGCGAGCAACCCGCGGATCCATCACGCGAATATCCGCATCGACGCCACTTCGGCATCGCGCGCGCTGGACGAGCAGGACACGGCGCCCGGCTACGACGGCATCATCGTCCGATCGGCGGTCTATCCCGATGGGCATTTCCTCGGATGGACGCCGGGACAGGCGGCGCCTCTTCTGCCCGCCGGCCTTGCGTGGACGCTCGCGCCGCGAAGCGTTCTCGTCGTGCAGCTGCATCTCGTGCCCAGCGGAAAACCAGAGTTGATTCAACCGTCGATCGGCCTGTACTTCACTGACGATCCGGCGACGCTGCCCGACGGCAGCAGTCGAACCCTCATCTCGATTGCGGACTGGGATCTCCGGTGGCAGCACGTCTATCGCTATCAGACTCCCCTGCCGCTGCCGAAGGGCACGACCGTCAGCCTGCGCTACCGCTACGACAACTCCGGGGCGAATCCACGGAATCCGGCCGTTCCGCCGGTGCGCGTGCCATGGGGACAGCAGTCGCGGGAGGAAATGGGCGACTTGTGGCTGCAGGTCGCGACCAGGACGCCGGCCGAGCGGCAGCTCCTCGATCGGACGTTCCATGCGAAGTGGATGGCCACCGATGCCATCGGCCTGGAGTCGCTGATCCGCCGCCACCCGGATCGCCCGGCGCTGCGCGACGACGTGGCCGTGCTTTACATGGAGCTGAACCGTCCCGGCGATGCCGTTCCGCATTTCGAGGCCGCCTTACGATTGAAGCCGGGGTCGGCGGCCGCATATTTCAATTACGGCACCGCTCCCGCGGGCGCGGAGCGCCGCGAAGCGGCGGTCGCGCAGTATCAGCGCGCGCTCGCGCTTCGACCGGACTACGCGATCGCGCACAATAATCTGGGAACGGCGCTCCTGCAGCTCGGCCGGTCGCAGCCGGCACTGGCGTCGTTCGGCGAGGCCGCGCGCATCGATCCGCAGATGGCAGAAGCGCATGTGAATGTGGGCCTGATTTCACGCGCGATCGGCGACTATCCTGAAGCGGTCGCGCGCTTCCGGCGCGCGGTGGAGTTGAATCCCGAGTGGGTGATCGCGCTCTCGATCCTCGCGTTGAGCCTGCCCGCCGCGATTGCCTCAATGATTCGCTCGCACCGCGCCTTGTTCAGAGCGCATCGCCCGAATGTGTCGCCGCGCTAGGCCGACCTGAAGGTCGGCACTACGACAGTCGTAGTGCTGACCTTCAGGTCAGCTCCTCTAGAACTCGACGTTCAACCCCACCTTGATCAGCCGCGCGCGCTGGATCGTGCTGGGCCGGTGATAGGTCGGACCCAACTGCGTGATCCAGGCTGAGATTGTCGATTCGTTCGTCGCATTGAAAATGTCGAGGCGCGGCGCAATGGTCCGGTTGCCGAACCGGAAGGCCTTGCGCAGGCTCATATCCAACTGGACGACGTTCGGGAAGCGCTCGTCGCCGAATTCCCTCACACGCACCGTCTGATTGCCCTGGGGAAGCGTAATCGTCTGGTTGGTGACCTGCACGGTGGTGTCTTCAGGAGCTCCAGCCTGGTACACCCAGGCCGCGCTCAGCGAAACCTGGTACGGCAGCTGGTAGACGCCTGACATACGGTACGACCACGGGCGATCGGCGCCTGCCAGCACATCCTCGTCGAAGTAGTTGAGGGCGTGGGGATCGTTGCGGTTGCCCCCGCGAGTCCGTGCCCTCACAACACCCCACGACGCGCCACCCATCATCGACCACCGGTCGCTCATCCGCTTGTTCAGCGTGATGTCGGCGCCGTGATAATTCGTATCCTCATCGGCCGAGTTGTAGAACAGGTTGGCGCTCGCGTTGGTGCCGCGGCGCCAGACGTTCACCATTTCGCCGCTGGTGACTTCTCGTACCGACACCGGTGCGCCCCAGCTTTCGAGCGACTGGGCCGTGTTCACCTGGCCGATGTTGCGCCTCGTCTGCTTGTGCGTGTAGCCGGTCGACAACACGACGTTCTGCGGGAGCTGCCGCTGCACTTCGACGGTGTACTCGTTCGACACCGGACGCTGCAGGTCATCGGCGTAGCGCGAGTTGACGCCCGAGAACACGTAGCCGGGGGCAGGCCCGAGCTCGGAGAGCTGCGGGATGCGGTCGTTGTTCCTGTCGGTCCAGGAGCGCTGGTCGCTGACGGTCGCGACCGGATTCAGCCGCTGGATGATGCTGATGTTGACCGGCTGATTGTAGCGGTTGGCCGCGAACTTGAGCGCAGTCCGGCCGTCGCCCATCACGTCGTACACCAGGTTGAATCGCGGCGACACGTCCTTGAAGGACGGCGCCGTGACCTTGTCGAAACAGGCGCCCGCGAAGAACTGCGTGTCCGGGCGACAGGTGGCCGGCTGAAAACTCGAGCTCGTTTCGTATCGCGCACCGATGTTCACCGCCAGACGGCGCATCGGCGTCCAGCGGTCCTGAATGAACAGTCCATGCTCGTCTGCACGGAACCGGAACAACTCGTCGATGTCTGCGCCATAGGTGGTGTCCGAGTTGGTCACCTGCACGAGGTACGTATTGGCCGACGTCGCCACGCCGTTGGCGAAGTTCCCGCGCAGGCCGGAGGTGGACCAGATCCGGGAAATGCGCGCCGCATTGACATAGTCGTATCCGAATTTCACGTCGTGCTTCCCGGAGAAGAAACTCGCGCTCGATCGAATCTGATCCCGGTGCATGTCATTGGCGCTGTAGGTGGGCAGCGCCACTTCGCTAATCTGCGTGGTCGTATCATTGGTGGCGATGTCGCCCGGCTTCACTTCCGGCCGCGAGCCGAACGCATCATCGGCGCGGAAGCGGCCGTAGGTGATGTCGAACACGAACTTCGTCCCGATCGGCGAGGTGTACTTCACCTGGTTCACCGTCGGATACTTGTCGTTGTAGTTGCGCGCGCGGCCGTCGGCGAACGTGCCGCCGCCGCGATGGCCGATCAACTTGTACTGCAGGTTGTGGAAGTACGAGAGCTGCGCGCTCCGGGTAATCTGCCACGACGCCTTGGCCGTCGCCGTCCACATGATGTTGTCGTCGATCACCTGCGTGCCGTCGGGGTTGTAGCTGCCCAGCTTGTAGGAGTCCAGACGCTGGTCGTGGTACGTGCCCGCGAACCACAGCTTGTCTTTCACGATCGGACCGGCCAGCCATGCGCCGACGTCGTACATCTTCTGGATGTCGGCATGCGGTTCGATGCTGGGATTGGCTGCCAGGGCGCGCGCAGGCACGCCTGCCAACAGCTGTGCGCGCAGATCGGAATCGAAGTTCCGCGCATCGGCCAGCGCGCCGAACGTGCCGTCGTATTTCGTGCCGCCGTGAAACTGATTGGTGCCGCTCCGCGTGACCATGTTGAAGGTCAGACCGCCGTTGGACATCTCGGCCGACCCGGCGCCCATCATGAAATTGGTTTCCTGAAATGCGTACGGGTCGAGATACATCGTCGCGATCGAGGCGTTGCCATCCATGCTTGACACGTCCATGCCGTCGATCGTGAATTTGTTCTCGTTCGCGTTGCCGCGTACGGACGCGCTCGACTGCAGGAACTGCTCGGTGCCGCCGACATCCAGCTTGCTCAGGACGACGCCGGGAATGACGCGCGCGATCGACCACACGTCGGTGCGGTTCGGCATCGCTTCGAGCACGTCGCGCGAGATGACCGTCTGCTTCAGCGCCGTCGACGTATCGAGGAGCGGCGCTTCGCCGCTGACCGTCACGCCTTCAGAGAGGCTGCCGATCTCGAGCGTGACGTCGGCGCGCGCGACCTGGTCGGAGTTCACCTGGATGTTCCGCTGCTCCGCGGGACGGAACCCCGCCAGCTCGGCCTTGATGATGTAGGTGCCCGGCACGAGCCGCGTGAACTGATACGCACCCTGCTCGTTCGTCACGGTCGTCTGACCGCTGCCGAGGCCGCCTGCGGCCGCCGTCAGCGTGACAGTGACACCCGGCAGCACGCCGCCTGACGCATCGGCCACTGTGCCGCCGATTCCGCCTCCAGTGCCTTGCGCCAGTGCCGGATGTGCACTGCCGGCGACAATCGCCATCACGAATACAGAGACCGCTCGACGAGCGAATGTTCTCAATTTCATTCTTGCTCCTTCACTAACGGATGGAGGAATACTGACGTAGAAAGACGTGTAGCGATGTATACGCCACACAGGACCTGCGGGTTTACGATCGATCGGTCGCAATTTGTCGCGGATGAATCCAAGAACCCGAAGCAGTGTGCAGATTCTTGAAGAAGCGGAGGTCCTTCGACTCGCTGCGCTCGCTCAGGACATTCGACCTGCGCTTCGCTGGCCTGCCATGAGCGAGGACGCGAAGCGTCCGAGTCGAATGGTGCCGGAGGAGGGGGTCGAACCCTCACGACCTTGCGGTCACGGGATTTTGAGTCCCGCGCGTCTGCCAGTTTCACCACTCCGGCGAATGATCGGCCTAAGCCGCTAATTATACTCGTTGGTACGCGCGCGGGCCCGCCTCGATGCGTGGTGCGCGGGTTGGGTTGAGTGAATCCCGAATTGGCAGATTGGCAGATTGGCAGATTGGAAGATTACAACAGCCTATCGTCGAGCAGATGTCGGTTCGCGCGCAGCCACTGGCGCGCGGCGTCGTAGTCGGGGCAGGCATGCGCGACGAGACGCCAGAAATGGCGTGAATGATCGAGCCGCCTCAGATGCATCAGCTCGTGGATCAGCACGTACTCGCGCACGGCGTCGGGCATCAGTACGAGACGCCAGTTGAGGCAGATGTGACCGGAGGGCGAGCACGATCCCCAACGCGATCGCTGGTTCCGTACGCTGACGCGCGACACGTGCAGACCGAAGTGCCCGGCCAGGCGCAGCAGTTGTGCGGGCAGCTCGCGCGCGGCCGGCCGGCGCAGCTCCTTAATGGCCTCAGGGGTGTAGGCGAGGCGCCGCTCGCTGCTTTCCTGCACCTGCGCGCGCTGTCGCTCAATCCAGGGGCGCTGCTGCTCGGCAAATAATTCGGCGTGGCGGCGGGATCCCCATCGCGGGACGGTGACACGGACGGTTCCATCGGGCCTGACGCGTATGACATACCGTCGTGCCCTCGGATGGCGGATGAATTCCATGAAACAATCACTATAGTACATGCGCGCCATTGCGCTGCTTCTCGCCGGCGTGATCGTGACGGCCGCAAGCGCCGCCCAATTTGGATTACCGCGCCTGCTATCGCGTAAACCCCCGCTGGCCACCGATCCGTCCGGCGCGCTTCCCGACTACGACGGTGGATTCCGTTTCTGCCGGGTCTGGTTCCGCAACGGCATGGCCGGCGACGGCGACGGCTGGTTCGTCGACTATCCACGCGCGGATGAGAACCTCTCGATCCGCTTGATGGAGACGACGCGGACCCGCGTCACGCAGGATGGCGAAGGGAACCCGTACCCCGTCGTCGTGCGGCTCACGGATCCGTCGCTGTTCCGCTGCCCGTTCGTGATGATGAGCGAGCCCGGCGGCTCGTTCTTCAGCGAGACCGAAGCGGAGAACCTGCGCGCCTATCTGCTGAAGGGGGGATTTCTCTGGGTCGACGATTTCTGGGGAGAGCGCGCCTGGCGCAACTGGGAAAATCAGATCGGCAAGGCGCTGTCGCCCTCCGAGTTCCCGATCTTCGATCTCAGCGTCGAGCACCCGATGTTCCGGATGCTGTTCCCGGTGAACAAGTTGCCGCAGATTCCGAACGTGGGCCTCTGGCGAGCCGAGCGCCGCACATCGGAACGGATTGACAGCGACGAGCTGCACGTCCGCGGCATTCAGGACCGCCACGGGCGGGTCATCGTGCTGATGACGCACAACACTGACTTCGGCGACGCCTACGAGCGCGAATCAGACGACCCGAGCTACTTCCACACGTTCTCGGTCAACGGCTACGCCATCGGCATCGACGTCTTGTTGTACGCCATGACGCATTAAAGTCGCGTAGGGTTCGTGGGGCGCGTAGGTCGCGTGGGGAAATACGCAGTACGTAGGCCGGGTCTTGCCTTGTAGACCCGGCTACTTCTGAATCGTCGCCTTCACCTCGATAGACATCTTCCGCTTCGTCACCGCATCCATCGTTTCCAAGGCCAGCATCGGCTTGCCATTCTCGAGCAGGAGCGAGAAGGAATTGCGCCAATCCAGAGTGGTGCCGCGCTCCGTTGGGCTGCCCGCCCTGTTCTGGGTCCGCAGGCGGCGTCGGTGGAGCGGGCGCGACTGGCGCCGTTGGGGCTGGAGGTGCCTTCGGCCGCGCTGGCGGCTGCTGCGCCGTGAGGGACAGCGAGAACAAACAGATGAACAACGCGACATAAGACTTCATGCGTCAAGCTCCTTAGTCATTAGACGCCGCGAGCGGCTCGATTGTGAGCGGCTCGATACTCAGTGTGTCGATCGCTGTCGTTTCGCGTTCCAGTTGCGGTACTTCGATCGACGACAACACGATCGGTTCTGTCTGAATCGGCTCGATCGGTGAGACATCGCTCAGCGGCAACGGCGCGTACGTTGCAACGCTGCGCGCGCTCCGAACGATATGAATCGCGCGGCGCGGCGCCGGCGCGTGTGCTTCGCGCACGCGCGCCATCACGGTGCGGCCGAGCGAGCGGCTCGGCTCGCGCGTCATCATCGCGCCGGCGGCCGCATCGATGGCCCGATCGAGCTCGCATTCGTTCATCATTTATTAATCTCGCGTGGGGCCCCACCCCCACGCGCTGCCGTCGCTTACGCTCCGGATCTTGATACGATCGTCTGTCTGCTTTAGTGCTTCAGCCGTTCCTTCAACTTCAATCGTGCGTCGCGGACGCGCCCGCGAAACGTGGCGGCGGGTATGTCGAGCGCGGCGGCGATCTCGTCCTGAGTCAAATCGGCTGCTGCAACCAGCAACAGTGCATCCCGCAGCTTCGGTGGCAGCCGGCGAATCTGCTGCTGCACGTCTCTGATGAATTGCGCAGACTGCATACGTTCTTCCTGCGACGGAGTGACAGCGCGCAACGCAGGCAGCTCCGTGTCGGATGATGCCCTTCTGGTGACCTGCCACCAGAGTCTTCGCCGCCGGCTCAGCGACAGCCGCCACGCAATCGACACCATCCACGTTCTGACGCTCGCGTCGCCACGGAACTGGTCGATGCGCCTGAACGCCAGCACCAGCGCTTCCTGCGCGATGTCTTCGGCGTCGGCATCGTTGCCGAGCGCTGCCAGCGCCGCTCGATACACCGCACCGCGATGGCGCTCGACCAG
>CAYHHH010000019.1:8683-22461 GCA_964356125.1 uncultured Bifidobacteriaceae bacterium
CTTCGGGCCGTACAACGTCAACGTCGAGAAGCGCAATCCTGTCGCGCAGGGCGCCTCGGCGCACGATGCCGTCGCTGAGCTCTTTCACGTGCTCGACGGCACGGGCGTGATGGTCACCGGCGGAACGATCCCGAACGCGACACGCAATGGGACAAACCTTCAGGGCAAGACGATCGAAGGCGGCACGCGGCAGCCGCTGAGCAAAGGCGACTGGCTGCTGGTGCCATCCGGCGTGCCCCACCAGTTCGTCGACATCAAGGGGAATCTCACGATCATGTCCTTGTACTTGCCTCACCAGAAGTAGGTTCCGGGTTCCACGTTCCGGTTCCAAGTTCGGGCTGAGGCCGGACGATCCAGTGATTCGCGAGGATCTCGCACGAGTCGGTCGCGTGCGTTAGTTCTCGCAAGTTGGCCGCGAAGCGGCCAACGCCGGCGACGACTGCCCGTGCCCCCGTGTTGGAATTTCGTCGTGTCTTCGCGCTCGTCGCGTCGTCGTGTGTGATATTCGTGTCTTGTGGGCTTCTTCGTGGTTAAAAGAAGATGTAGCAGAAAATCGCGCCCACCACCGTCATCGACAGTCCCCACACGAGCAGCTTGTTGAAGACACTGCGGATGTTTTCGCCCGACGCGATGGCGGCAATGCACAGCGCGCCTGTCGTCGAAAGGGGGGACAGGTCGACCAGATGCGCGCCGATGTTCATCGAAGCGGCGATGGCCAGCGGGTCGCCGCCGCCCAGCCGTTCGATGAGGCCCGGAATCGTCGGGAGAAACGCCGGGAGCACGACGCCAGACGTGCTGCTGTAGACGGAAATCAATCCCGTGACGAACGCGATGACGCCAGTGATCGTGCCCGGCGTCGCCATCCGCGCCAATGCGGCCGTGAAGAGGTCGAGCCCGCCGGTCTTCTCCATCAGCGCGATCAGCACCGTCACGCCGCTCATCATCACGATGACCGACCATGGCATCCGCTTCATCGCTTCCTTATGATCCGCGGCGCGGAGCCCGGCGAGGATCACCGCACCGGCAAATGCGCCCATGCCGACGTTGACCCGGAAGAAGAGCACGCCGATCAACAGCGCGCCAATTACGACCATCGTGATCAGGTTGCTGGTATCGAACTCGATGTCTTCCGCCTTGTGCTCGATCGTGACGCCGGCGCTCGACGTGAACAGTGTGAGCCCGCCGAACACGAAGTAGCCGCCGAACGCGACCGTTGCGTGGGCCGCGAGGTTGGTCCAGTAGGTAAACCATTCGTGGCCCGGCAGCCCGATTTTCACCATCAGCCCGTTGACGATGACGCCGGTGGGCGCAAACGGCGACAGCGCGCCTGCCTGCGCGCCATTGCCGACCATGATGATCATCAGAAACGCAGGGATCGCCGCGCGGCCGGCCACCGCCATCGCCATCGGCCCGAGCAGCGCCGCGGTCGAGATGTTTCCCGGTCCCATCGACGCAAGCGCGCAACCGAGCACGAAAAACATGATCGGAATCAGCCCGGTATTGCCGCGGCATACACGCACGGCGCGATGGGCGATGCGATCGAGGGTCCGATTCTGTTGCGCCTGCGCGAAGAGGAGCGTCACGCCGGCCAGCGTGAGGAAAAGCGACACTGGAAAGCCGGCGATGACGTCGTTGAGCGGCAGGCCGCCCACATACACGCCAACGACCCACGCGAGCGCGATCGCGAGCACGCCGACGTTCAGCTCTGTGAAACAACTGACGAGAATGGCGACGACCAGCGCACCGAGAGAAACGTAGGCGAGATCCATGCGCGGGCTGGGTTAGCTCGTAATAGCCGCGACGACCCGCCTGAAGCCTTCGGCCGACTGCGCGCTCCAGCGCCAGACCACGAGCAGATCGTGACTGGGCGAGATGAAGATGATGTTGCCCCCCTGCCCGACGGCGCGGATGGCATCGGCCGGCGAGCCAGGCCACAGCCCCTGTTTACTGTTCAGCCACCACAGGAAACCATAATCGGGGCCGTGCCGGCTCGGTGTCGTCGCCATCTTGACGTACTCAGGCGGCACGATTTGCCGGTCGCCCCACTTGCCGTTGCGCAGCCACAGCAATCCGAACCTGGCCATGTCGTACGTGCTGATCCACATGCCGCCGCCCCATCGCGTGCCGCCCGCGATCGACGCCATCCGTTTGCCGTCAACGGCGACGTACGCGTTGGTATACGGCACCCACTTCCATGTCGCGGACGCGCCGATCGGCGTCATCACTTCATCGCGAAAGACATCGGGAATCGGCGTCCTGAATACGCGCAACAGGGACAGGGCGAAGCGATTCATGCGCACGTCGTTGTATTCGTAGAACGCTCCCGGCGGCCGAATCGCGCGCGGCTTGCGCTCGCCGCGGCCGAACGCCTCCGCGCCGATGAAGTCGGCGGTTTTCCCCCACAGCTCACCTTCCCACTCGGATTCCTGCTGAAGGTGATGACGCCAGGTCACTGTGCTGTTCTGCGGCGTGTCGTACCCGCCATCCTTGACGAGGTTCACAACCGGATCGTCGACGCTTCGTATCAACCCGCGACCGATGGCGATGCCCGCGACCGTGGCAAGCATGCTCTTGGCGACGCTGTATGTCGGATCCGGCCGCAGGGTGTCGCCAAACTCCGCGACGATGTAGCCGTGGCGGATGATGAGCGCGTTCGTGCCGGCCCGTTCCGTCGGCATCGACGCGAGAAGCTTGCCGTTGACGATCTCCTGGTCGGAAAAATCACGGGCTGGGGACGTCGTCTCACTCGCGAGCATGAAGTCCACGGCGGCCTTCAGCTTCGCGGCGTCCATCCCCACCTCGGCCGGGGTCTTGCGGTCCCATTGGCCGGCGGGCGGATAGTAGGCGGTCTGCGCTCCGGGCAAGGCGACGCCCACCAGGAACAACACAAAGCCAACAGCTGATCTCCGCATCTGAGGTTCTCCCCACGCCACCTACGCGACCTACGATCCCCACGAACCCGACCCGCGCGGCAGTCTATCTCAGGTCTGAATTCCGGCACAGTTGCGACCGATAAATGACCCATGCGGTGTTTCGCGCTGGTGGTTTGGCTCGCGGCGCCCGGCGCGCCGGCCTCCACCCCGCAGAAAGTGGTGCTCGACCAGCGCAACCTCGCGTTCATCCCCCACGTGCTCGCCGTGCGCGTCGGCACGACCGTGGAATTTCCCAACAACGACAAGGTGTTTCACAACGTCTTCTCGTTTCGCGACGGGAAGACATTCGATCTCGGGAACGATGGGCGGGCGACGCGCCCGTGGTCGGCGACATCCTGTTGGGTGTCGATCCGATGGGCAGCGACGTGTTCGGCGCCGCGTATCCTTGCAGTGGGCGCGTGCGCCTGATGGAGATGTACGCAGAGCGATATTTCAGACCGCGCGGAGCCATGCCGGGCGTGCGCGCCGGCCGATTCCGCATGCCGTTCGGCATCGACAGCCGCAGCGACCACGGCTACTCGGGATTCCTGCGGCCGCCGCTGATTCGCTACGACGGATATGTCGGCATCTCGAACAACTGGCTCGAGGACGCGTCGACGCGCGGCAATCCGTATCTGCCGCCACGATTCGCGGTCGGACGCCAGGCGTTTTCGGGCGCTGATGTGCGATGGGCGCACCCATCCGGACTGCAGGCGCGCGGTGAGTTCCTGAAAGGTCACTCGTACGAAGGGGTCTCGACGACCGGCTGGTATGTCGACGGTATCATCCATCGGCCGGGAATGGGGGCGTTCACCGCCGTCATTCGCGGGGAGCAGATGGATCGGTAGGGCATGCCGACTTCGATTCGCACAGAGATCCGCTGGCACGATCGCATTGAAGCCCGCGTCGCGGCCGGCATTCTCCTGCTGGTCACGCTGTCGCTGTCCGCGGTGCTCGTAACAGCCACCCGGGTCGCGACGCGCAGCGCGGTCGCCCGCGCCGCCGACAACCTCGAGGGCGCGCGGTCGGCTTTCTATCGCCTCGTCGACGAGCGCGCGGAGTTCGCGTCGCAGCAGACCCGCCTCATCACCGAGCTGCCGCTCTTCCGCTCGATGATGATCAATCCGGTGATCGCGAAAGACGTCGCGACGCTCACCGAGATGGCCGAAAGCTACCGGCAGAGCCTCAGCGCGCAATTCGCGATCGTCACGACACCGGACGCGCGGCCGCTGGCGACGCCTGGCTGGGTGCAGGGGCAGGCCATGCCCGCCGCGCTCGAGGCGACGATCAAGGGTGCGGCCGCCGGCGAATCGCGCCGCGACATCGTCCCGATCGACGGCAAGCTGTTCCTCATTACGTCGGAACCCGCGAAGTTCGCGCAGGCCGAAATTCTGGGGACGGTCACGTTCGGCTATCCGCTCGACGATCGCGTCGCACAGCAGCTCGCGCAGATCACGCGCGCCGACATCAACCTCGTGACGGGCAACCGCCTGGCGGGCAGCAGCCTGAATGCACCCGAACAGAAAGACGTGGTGGGGCTCCTCGCGGGCGGCAGTCTCGGCGGCGCCACGGGTGTCTCACCCGGTGTCAGAAGGATTGGCGGGCGCGAATTCATCGAGGGCACCTTCCCGCTCTTCCGCGATCGCTCGACCGATGTGGGCCATCTGGTGCTGCTGCAGGACTGGGCGCCGACGCAGTCGTTCCTCGACGAGCTGCGAACCGCGCTGCTCCTGGCCGGCGGCGGCGGCGTCGTGCTGGCGCTCGCTGGAGGCTTGTTCTTCAGCCATCGCACGAGCCAGCCGCTGCTGGACATGGCGGCGGCGGCGCGGGACATCGCCGGCGGCGACTGGACCCGCACCGTGCCGGCGCGCGGCAGCGCCGAAGCGACGACCATGGCGAAGGCGTTCAACGACATGACGCGCAGCCTGCGCGATCAGGCGGAGCGCCTCAACGCCTCGTACCTGCGGTTCGCCACCGTCACCCAATCCGCGCGCGACGCCATCATCTCGGCCGACGGACACGGCGACATCACCTTCTGGAATCGCAGCGCCGAGGCGACGTTTGGATATTCGGAGGCCGAGGTGCTGGGACGGCCGATGACCATACTGATTGTCGAATCGGATCGCACCGCGTACAAGGCGGCGCTCCCCGATCCGAACGCGGACGACCTCACCTTCGGCCATATCATCGAAGTCACCGGCTTGCGCAAAGACGGCTGCCGCTTCCCCTGCGAGTTCTCGCTCGCCGCCCTGCAGGGCCGCGACGGCGTCGCGTTTACCGCGGTGGTGCGCGACGTGATCGAGCGCAAGCAGTCGCAGGACACGCTGAAGCAGCGCGAGGAACAGCTGCGGCAGGCGCAGAAGATGGAGGCCATCGGGCGGCTCGCCGGCGGCGTCGCGCATGACTTCAACAACCTGCTGATGGCCATTCACGGCTATGCCGAGATGCTCATCCACAACCTCGCACCGGGGGACGAGCGGCGCACCGACGCGGAAGAGATCGTCAAGGCCGCCGATCGCGCCGCGGGGCTCACGCGCCAGCTGCTCGCGTTCAGCAGCCGGCAGGTCATCACGCAGCAGGCTGTTGCCCTCGATCAGCTCGTGCAGAACATGCAGAACATGCTGCAGCGGCTGATCGGCCCGGAGATTCAAATCTCCACCGAGGTCTGGCCCGATCTCACACCGGTGCTCGCCGATACGACGCAGGTCGAGCAGATTCTGGTGAACCTCGTGATCAACGCGCGCGACGCGATGCCGGGCGGCGGAAAGATCACCATCGAGCTGAGGAACATCGAGCTCGACAAGATCGGCGTGGCGGCGCATCCTGGCCTCCAGCCGGGCGACTACGTCGAGATGTCGATCACCGACACCGGCTCGGGCATGGACGCGGCAACGATGTCGAGGATCTTCGAGCCGTTCTTCACGACGAAGGAGGACGGCAAGGGGACGGGACTCGGGCTGGCCACGGTATACGGCATCGTCCAGCAGAACAACGGCGCAATCGAGGTGCACAGCCGCGCTGGCCATGGCACGACGTTCTACGTCTATCTGCCGCGCGCGACCGACCTCGGCAAGCCGGCGCCGATGGTGGTGGGTGCGGTCCTCGGCAGCGAAACGATTCTGCTCGTGGAAGACGACGATCGCGTGCGCGCGCTCGTATCGAACATGCTGAGGAAGAATGGTTTCACCGTGCTGCTGGCCTCCGCAGGAGACCAGGCGCTCGAGATTGCCGCGCGCCATCGCGGCCGCATTCACCTGCTGCTGACCGATGTGTTAATGCCGGGATTGAACGGCCGCATGCTCTCGGAGCGGCTCACCGCCACGCGCCCGGAAACGTGCGTGCTCTACATGTCGGGATACTCAGACGACGACATCCTGCGGCTCGGCGTGAAGAAGAACACCGCCCACTTCATTCAAAAGCCCTTCTCCGTCGACGCCCTCATCCACAAGATTCGCGACACGCTGAACTCGCCGGGGAAAGTTACAACTCGCAGCAACTAGCTGGTAGCCGGTAGCGAGTAGCCTGTAGCCAAAGCTACCAGCCACGCGCTACCGGCTACCGGCTACGAGCTACCAGCTCAAGCGGGAGGGCGGGAGGGAATCGCTTACCGGGGCAGGGAGATTAAGTGCGCTGCTGCGCGCTGACGAGGCTGGCAATGGGCAGGCCATCGCTCGGATCGACGGCCGGCAGCGCGAGGCGGAAGCAGGCGCCCTTGTCCGTCGGCACGAGGGTCAGTGTGCCGCCATGCGCTTCGGCGATGCCCATCGCGATTGACAGCCCGAGGCCGGTGCCTTCGCCTACTTCCTTGGTCGAGAAGAACGGCTCGAACACCCGCCCCGCCAGCGCCGCGGGCACGCCGGGGCCATCGTCCTGAATTTCGATCGTGACCATCGCGTCGATGCACTTGGTCGTCACCGTGAGCGTGCCGCCGCGATGGACCGCGCGCATCGCCTGCTCGGCGTTCAGGATGAGGTTGAGAATGACCTGTTGAATCTCTTCCGGATTGACGACGACGGCCGGCAGCCCTTCGCCGTAGCTTTCGAACAGGCGGATGTTCGCCGAGCCGAACTCGTACGATCGCAGCGAGATGGTGGTCTTGACGACGTCGTTGATGTCCGCGATGGTACGCTCCGACGACGAGCGCCGCACGAACGCCAGCAGGTTGCGTACGATCTTGCCGGCGCGAATCGCTTCCGACCGCACCTGATCGAGATCGCGCCGCAGCTCCGGACGTTCTTCCGCGTCGATCAGCAGCTCGGTGAAGCCGAGAATCGACTGCAGCGGGTTATTCAGCTCGTGCGCGACGCCAGACACGAGCTGGCCGACCGCCGACAACCGCTCGCTGTGAATGAGCTGGCTGCGCAGGCGAAGCTCCTCGGTGATGTCGCGCTCCATCTGCACGTAGTGCGTCACCTGTCCCTGATCGTTCGTGAGCGGGACGATCGCGCATGCGGCCTGGAATGTGGAGTTGTCGGCGCGCCGGTGAACGATCGTGCCGTTCCACGCCTGCCCTTTCGTCACCTTCTTCACTTCTTCGAGCTTCGCGATCGATTCGTCGGCGATGACCGCCGTGCGCGACTGGTCGATCAGATCCGCCAGCTCGTAGCCGACCGCCTGGCAGAACGCGCGGTTCGCGTGGCGAATCTGCCCGTCGCGCGAGACGATGACGATCAGCTCGTTCGCTTCCTCGACGGCCGCGCCCATGAGCCGCAGCTTCGCGTCCACCTGGCGCAGCTCGGCGCGCTCGACGGCGAGCCGCGCCATCAGCAGCGGCAGCACCGACACGATGGCGACCGCCATGGACAGATCCTGGAACGGCGCGAGCGGGCCCGCGGGCACCGCGCGGCGCAATCCGTAGTCGATGAGCGGCAGCAGGGCGAGGCCGCTGAAGATGACCCACGGCCGCGATGTCGCCGCCTGCACCTCGTCGGCCTCGATCGGCGAGATGTGCGATCGCGGCGCGTCCGACGCCGCCCACGGATAGAACGCAAACGGCAGAATCCACATCGCGTCGCCGATCGACGCGCTCTGATAGAAGCCCTGCCAGATCTCCGCGTTGCCGAGCGTCAGCGTGACAAGCGAAATCGCCAGGCCGATCGCGAGGCGCCGGTACACCTGCTTCCATTCGCGATCGGGCGTGACGATGGCGGCGAGGCCCATGCCCACGCAGACGAGAAACTGCTGGAGCTCGGACAGCAGCAGGAGCGAGCCCGAGGTGCCTCTCGCCGCCGCTCCGCCGTCGGCCGCCACGGCAAAATGTGAATAGAGAAAACCGGTGAGCACCGCGATGCCGGCGATGTCGACCGCGATGGTCGCCGTCACTTTTTCGCGCGGCCCGCGATGAGGCTGCGCCAGCAGCGCCAGCAGCGGCGCGACGCCGCCGAACAGCGCGAACACCGCGTGCCAGCCCAGCCACGAGGTGCCGTGGCCCAGCAGCATCTCGTCGACCGACCAGCTGACGACGCTGATGCTCGACATCACCAGGCCCATCGCGAGCGTGGCCCAGAAGAGCCATTGGCATCCCGCCCACGAATGCCGGCGCCGCGCGATAATCGTGACGCCCGCGAGCGGCGGCATCAGCAGCGCGACGATGCGGAACCACGGGAGAACGTCCGGATAGGGCCTCAGGTAGGCGCCAATAACAGCGTAAATGATGGAGTACGCGACGCCGAGCCCAAGCCAGCCCATCTACGTATCCGTTTCGGCAGAAATGCCTCGGGGCCATAGGCTTTCAGCGCACTTTTGTGCAACGATGGACGCCGTTCGTACCTTGTCGGACATAGGCTGACGCCGAAGTGAGCGGGGCGATGGGGCCCCGCGAAGCTGAGGCGATGCCGGGGGGCAAGGGCCCCCGGATCAAAAATGTCGCGCATCCTTATTGTCGAAGACGACAAAGACATCGCCGCGCTCATCGAGCACTATCTCGAAAAGGCCGGCTACGGCTCTGAAGTGGTTCACGACGGCGGCCAGGCGCTGACGGCGGCCAGGGAGACGCCGCCCGACCTCGTCATCCTCGATCTGATGCTGCCGGGCCTGAGCGGCCTGGACGTCTGCAAAGCGCTCCGATTCGACAACCGCACGTCGGCGCTGCCGATCATCATGCTGACCGCCCGTGGAGAAGAGTCCGAGCGCATCCTCGGCCTGGACTCCGGCGCCGACGACTACGTCGTCAAGCCGTTCAGCCCGAACGAGCTGATCGCGCGCGTGCGCGCGCTGCTGCGGCGAACCACGGCCCCGGACGTGAAGGATCTGGTTCTGCGTTGCGGGCCTATCAGCGTCGACGTCGAACGCCATACCGTGTCGGACAACGGAGAGACGGTGCGCCTGACGGCCAAAGAGTTTCTGCTGCTGCAATATCTGCTCGAGCATCGCGGCCGCGTGCTCTCGCGCGACCGGCTGCTCGCCGACGTGTGGGATTACCAATACCCCGGCGCCACGCGCACCGTCGACGTGCACGTGAGGCGTTTGCGTGAAAAGCTGCCCTTCCTGGAAACAGCGCTCGTCACCGTGCAGCAGTTCGGCTACAAGCTCGCCGAGCCATAGCGATGTTCGATGCCCTCGTCTATCTTGTCGTCGCGGTCGTGGCCGGATTGACAGGGCACTCGATCGGCACCGCCGTGACCACGCGGCGCATGCGCGCCCTCGAGGCGCGCGCAAGCGGGGAATCGACGCAATTGACCGCCCGCCTGAACGAGATGGAGACCGATCGCGGGCGCATGGCGGCCATTCTGTCTGGGATGGTCGAAGGGGTGCTCGTCGTCGACGGTGACGGGCGGCTGCGTCTCGCGAACGACGCGGCCCGGCGCATGCTGAACCTCGAAGATAACCTGCTCGGCCGTCATTATGTCGAGGCGGTGCGCCAGCCCGGAGTCGTCGGCCAGCTCGGCTCCGCGCTCAAAGGCGAGCAGCGATCTCCAATCGAGGTGCCGCTCGACGCCCCGGGCGCGGCCGGCGGGACGCGCATCTTCCGTGCGCAAGCGACGCCGGCGAGTCCGGACGGCGGCGGGGCCGTGCTCGTGCTGCACGACATCAGCGATTTGCGGCGGGTCGATCGCGTGCGGCGCGATTTCGTCGCGAACGTGTCGCACGAGCTGCGCACGCCGCTGACGGCGGTTCGCGGATACGTCGAGGCATTGATGGAGGAGCCCATCGAGCCCGCCCAGCGGCAGAAGTTCCTCGAGGTCATCGATCGCCACACCGGACGAATGGAGCGCCTCGTCCGCGATCTGCTGAGGCTGGCACGTTTGGACGCACAACAGGAGACCGCCGACATCCATTCGGTTGACGTCGCCATGCTCCTTCGGTCGGCGTCGACCGATTTGGCGGAGCGCATCGAACGCCAGAAGCTGCTCGTGGACATCACGGTCGCAGCGGACGCCGCGTCCATCGATGCGGATCCGACGAAGATGCACGACGCGCTGCGCAATCTGATCGAAAACGCGGTGAACTACTCGGAGGAAGGCGGGCGGATCGAGCTCGAGGCGCGCGCCGAGGGTAATCGCGCACTGCTGTCGGTCGGCGACCACGGACCAGGCATCCCGGCGGTCGACCTGGGGCGCGTCTTCGAGCGCTTCTACCGCGTGGACAAATCACGCACGCGCGATCCAGGCGGTACGGGACTCGGGTTATCGATCGTGCGCCATCTCGTGGAGCTGCACGGCGGCAAAGTGAGCGCCGCCAACAGACCGGAAGGCGGAGCCATATTTACGATTGCGCTGCCGCACCGGCGGGTCCAAAACGCAGGACCCGCCCTACGTACGTAGGCCGGGTCTTGTTTTCCAGACCCGGCTACACCCAGCCACGCGCTTTGTAGTACACCCATGCCAGAAGGTCGTACAGCATGCGCTCGCTCGCGTAGAGGCCGACGCGTGACGGCAGGTACATCTCCAGAACATCGCCGCGCGCCACATAGACCTCGGGGGTCGACGGGATCGGGTCGAGGCCCACGGCACGGAAGGCGGCGAGCGCGCGCGCGATGTGCTGCTGCGAGGTCACGAGCACGAACTGCTCGATGCCCCGCTGTTTCAGGAGCGGCGGCACGAGCCTCGCGTGATCGCGCGTGTTGGTCGACTGCTCTTCCTTGATGATGTGATCGGGCGGCACGCCGAGCTGCTCGAGCTGGTGCGCCATCAGACCCGCTTCCGAGTACTGCCGCGTCCCGTGCGCGCCGGTCGCAATAATCGGCACGCCGCCGAGCACGCGGTGCACGCGCGCCGCTTCCAGCACGCGCAGCGATCCGTCGCGCGTTGGCGCGCCGTAGGAGCCGCCGCGCGAGCGATGGATGTCCATGCCCGCGCCGAGCAGCACGATCGCCGTCGCGCCGCGCGCGTCGGCCTTCGACATCACCGGCGGCAGATCGGGCGTGAGCAGATCGACGAGGACCGTTGCGGCCATCGGCGTGCTGAGCACCCAGTAGAGCGCGACCAGCACGGTGATCCAGATCTTGCCGGCGCGGCCGGCGTCCTTCCTGCGAAAGAGCAGCAGCACGCCCGGAACGAGCGCAACAAGAAGAAAGACGAGGGAGCCTGGAACGAGCAGATCTTTGAGGCTGCCGGGAATCACGGGCTAACTCAGGTCGGACTGCAGCTCACGGGCGCGCTCGTACACGGAGGATCGGTCGGGATACAGCTCGCGGAGAATGATCTCTTCATCGCCGTGCGCGGCGCGCACCACCTGCAGCTCGGCGCCGCCGCAGCAGCTCACCATGACGCACACCGTGGTGATCTCGCCGTTCGAGACTTCCCACAGCACGTGATGATCCCTGTTCATCGTGAGTACCGATGCATCGCCATGCCCAGGATTTCTTCGATCAGCTGGTTGTACGTGCGTCCCGCCTTGCGCGCGGCCTGCGCAAGCTCGGCGCGCGAGGCGAGCCACGGATTCGGGTTCACTTCGATGACCGAGACGGTCCCGTCGGGCTTGAGGCGCATGTCGACGCGGCCGTAGTCGCGAAGCTCGAGCGCCTGGTACGCGGCCACGGCGGTCGACTGCAGCAGCGCGATCGTCTCTTCCGACAAATCGGTCGCGACGATCGACTTCGTGTCGCGATACGCCTTCGTGCCCTTCCCCCACTTCACCTCGGCGGAGGCGATTCGCGGGGTGCCCTCGGGCAGGTTCGACAGGTCGAGCTCGATGACCGGCAGCGGCTCGGGGTTTTCGTTGCCGAGCACGCCGACATACATCTCCCGCCCCTCGACGTACTCTTCGATGAGGATCGGCGAGTCGAACTGCTCGTGCAGCCAGTCGATGCGCTCCATCAGCTCCTTGATCGAGGAGACCACGGCGTTGAACTCGATGCCGATCGATCCGTCCTCGCGCATCGGCTTGACGATGACGGGGAAATGCAGCTCGTCGGAAAACGCCAGGCGTCCGCGGAACGACCGCGCGAAGATCGGCGTCGCGATGCGGTGAAAGGCGAAGATCTTCTTCGCGACGCTCTTGTCCTGCGCGAGCATGAGGCCGTGGCTGCCGCTGCCCGTAAACGGCTTCCCCACCAGCTCGAGGTACGCGGCGATGTTGTAATCGGCTGTATCGTTTCCGCCGAACGACTCGCTGAGATTGAAGATGACGTCGCAGTCGAGCTTGGGCAGCGCGTGCAGGCTCTTGAGCGAGCCGTCGAGCACATGGAGCGCCGGCTCGTGTCCGAGCTTGGTGAGCGCGTCGATCACTTCCTCCTCGACCTCTTTCTTGTCGAGGGTGCGGACGAGCGGCGCCTTGCCGTTCGTGCCCGATTCGTCTTCCTCGGGCTCCCACCGATCGTAGAGCACGACGATTGTGAGTTTTCCTGCCATTAAGAGGTAGCTGTCGCCTTACTTTCTACTTTCAACTTTTTACTTTCTACTTTCACCGACCGCCGCTTGTCGCCCGTGAAGGTACCACGAGTCAGGAAATTCATCGCTAACGTTGTGCCGAACGCCGTGAGCTCGACCAGGTAGACCGGCTCTTCGCCGACCTCTCCCCACAATTTCAGGCGCTCGCAATTCTTGCAGATCGCCTCGACGAGGGCGCGGACGACGGCGCGACGGACGCCGGTCCAGTACGTGATCTTGTCGATCAGCTCGCGCCGGTACTTCGTGACGATCGCCGCGGCCGGCCGCCCTTCACGGGGTTTGCGCGTGAGAAAGATCTCCGACAGGTGCACGTCCATCGCCATGTCGACGCGCATGTCGCGCTCTTTCTCGGCGCGCTTGTAGAACTCCCCCACCGTGAGACGCATGTCGTCGACCGTGATGTCGACCTCGCCGGTCCGCACGATCGCCTCCTCGTCGCCGAACATGCGCGCCATCCGGTCCACGTATCGGAGCTTGCGCAGCGCCGGCCAGCCCTTGTATCGGCGCCGCCATGCGCTTCCCGGCGTGAGCCACACCGCGAACGTTTCGGCAAAGTCCTCGTCGGGATGCTTCTGCGCGTACCACCCTTCCATGTGGCGCACGTAGTTGCGGCTGAACGGCACGGGCCGGTACTTGTCCCGGTACGGCCGATCGAACGGCCCGAAGGTCGCGATCCAGTCGGGGCGCGCGTAGAGGCGGTACGCGTAGTTGAAGACGTGCCCCGCCTCGTGCCGCATGTAGCGCATGATCTCGCGGCTGTCTTCGAGATCGTCGATGGCGCGCTCGAGCCTGCCGAGGTTCGGATCGGCCAGGTAGAACGGAATGCCGAGCACCGGCTGCATGTCGGGGCAGCCCCACTCGTCGGTGAGATAGCAGACCGGACGGAACTTATGGAGCCCGCGCCGCTCGAGCTCTTTGTAGAGCTGGCGGACGTACGGCTCGACCGGGGATCCCTCGAGCTTGAGTCCCAGCTCGCGGATGCGGGTGCCGAGCACGCCGCGCAGTTCCGGGTCGAGCGTTTCGAATGCAGGCATCT
>CAYHHH010000019.1:22561-48892 GCA_964356125.1 uncultured Bifidobacteriaceae bacterium
GCGACAATCATGTGGTTCCAGTTCGACGACCTTACATTATTGTCTGAATCATATTCTTCATGAGCACCGCCCGCACCGCCGTCAAACCGGCCGAGTCCTCCACGCGTGAAGTCCGCCGCCTGGCCACCCTGCTCGACACGAGCCAGGCGCTGGCCGGCACGATCGATCTCAAGGCCGGCCTCCATCGCGTACTCGAAATTCTCGGCCGCCATCACGGCGCCGTCCGCAGCACCGTCGTCATGCTCGACGACGACACCGGCCAGCTGCAGGTGGAAGCGTCCGACGGCCTCGACCGTCCCGGCTACCGCGTCAGCTACCAGCTCGGCGAAGGCATCACCGGCCGCGTCGTCGAGAGCGGCAAGTCGATCGTCGTGCCGCAGATCAGCCGCGAGCCGATGTTCCTGAACCGGGCGTCGAAGCGGTCCGAACTGCCGCAGCAGGAGCTCAGCTTCATCTGCGTGCCGATCGTGCTGAACCGCAAGGCGGTCGGCGCGCTGGGCGTCGATCTCAAGTTCAAGCCCGATCGCGATTACGACCGCACCCAGAAATTCCTCGGCGTCGTCGCGTCGATGATCTCGCAGGCCGTCAAGGTGCAGCGCCTCATCGACAACGAGCGCAAGAAGCTGCTCGACGAGAACACGCACCTGCGGCAGGAGCTGCGCGAGCGCTACGATTTTTCCAATCTTCTCGGCACCAGCGGCCCGATGCGACAGATCTGCGAGCAGGTCGCGCAGGTCGCGCGGACGATGACGACCGCCCTCATCCGCGGAGAGTCGGGAACGGGCAAGGAGCTGATCGCGCACGCGATTCACTACAACTCGCTGCGCGCGAACAAGCCGTTCGTCAAGGTGAGCTGCGCGGCGCTGCCCGACAGCCTGATCGAGTCGGAGCTGTTCGGCTACGAGAAGGGCGCGTTCACCGGCGCCCAGCAACGGAAGAAAGGGCGATTCGAGCTGGCCGAGGGGGGCACGTTGTTTCTCGACGAAATCGGCGACATCCCGCTCGCGACGCAGGTGAAGCTGCTGCGCGTGCTCCAGGAGCGCGAATACGAGCGCCTTGGCGGCACCGAGACGCTGAAGTCCAACGTGCGGCTCGTCACCGCGACCAATAAGGATCTCGAGAAGGCCATTCAGGACGGGACGTTCCGCGAGGACCTGTACTACCGGCTGAACGTGTTTTCGATCTTCGTGCCGCCGCTGCGCGAGCGCAAGCCCGACCTGCTGCTGTTGGCCGATCATTTCCTCGAGAGCTTCTCGCGGACGCACAGTAAGAACATCAAGCGCATCTCGACGCCGGCGATCGACATGCTGATGAGCTATCACTGGCCGGGCAACGTGCGCGAGCTGGAGAACACGCTGGAGCGCGCGGTGCTCGTGTGCGACGGGCACGTGATCCACGCGCATCACCTGCCGCCCACGCTGCAGACCGCCGAGGCGTCGGGCACCGTCACGCGCGTCTCGCTGCGCGATGCGGTCGCCGCCTACGAAAAGGACCTGATCTCTGACGCGCTGAAAACCACCCGCGGCAACCGCGCCAAAGCCGCGCGCCTGCTCAACACCACCGAGCGCATCATCAATTATCAGGTGAAAAAATATTCGATCGACTACCGACGGTTCAAGAATTAGCCGGTAGCTGGTGGCCGGTAGCCGGTAGCGCGTGCTACGAGCTACAGGCTACAAGCTACCGGCTGAGAAACGCCTTGTAGTTCTCGCGCGTGACCAGCTCGAACGGAATCCACACGAAGCTGTCCACTTTCTCGCCGCGCGACAGCTTCACCGCGGCGTCGACGGCGCTGCGCGCCTGGCCGCGGGCGTTCTGAAACACGGTCACCGCCAGCGTCCCTTTCGCGAGCTCCGCGAGCGCGTCCGGTGTCGCGTCCACGCCTCCGACGAGGATCTTCCCTGGCGCAATGCCCGCCTGGCGAATGGCCATGATGGCGCCGATGGCCATCTCGTCGTTGTTGGCCGCGACCGCGTCGATCGCGCGCCCTGCGGTCAGCCAGTTGTTCATCAGATCGAGACCGCGCTCGCGCTGGAAATTGCCGACCTGCTTCTCCACCACCTTCATGTTGGGATACTTCGCAACCACGTTCTCGACGGCCGTCGTCCGGAGCTGGGCGCCGTTCGAGGCGAGCTCGCCGACCATGATCGCGACATTCCCGCGATGGTTCATCAGCCGCGCGAGCTCTTCCATTTCCAGCGTGCCGGCCTGAAGCTCCTCGGACCCCACGAACACGACGCCGGCCGGCAGCGTCTCCTCCGCGGGGCGCCTGTTGACGTACACCAGCGGCACGCCCGCGTCACGCGCGGCCTTCGTCATGCCCGGCGTGGCCGACGTGTCTGCCGCATTCACGATGATGGCCGCGGCATTCTGCGCGGCGAAATTCTGAATCTGACTGAGCTGGCGCCCGACGTCACCCTGCGCATCCGCAAACTGGAGATCGAACTCGGGAAACGTCGCCGCATGCTCCACCATTGCCGTCCGAAGGATGGTGAGGAAGTTGTCGTCGAAGTGCGCCATCGTCACGCCGATGACCGGCCGGGCGGGCGCCGAGGATCCGCCACCGCAGCCGGCAACCGCGCACGAAACGAGCAGCGCCATGGCGGCGCCGAGCCGTGCGATCAGCATGACCATCTCTTCTCCTTCAGCCCTTCGCGCCCCGATGACGATACCGGTCGGCGACGACCGCCGAGACGATGACGCCACCCTTGACGATGTCCTGGATGTACGCGTCCAGTCCGATGAACGTGAACCCGCTCGTCATGATGCCGAGCATGATCGTGCCGATGACGGTTCCGGCGATCCGTCCGATCCCGCCTGACAGGCTCGTGCCGCCGATGACCGCCGCGGCGATCGCGTCGAGCTCGTACGACATCCCCATGCCGGCCTGCCCGCTCGCGGCGCGCGCGGAGGTGACCACGCCGCCGAGCCCCGCCAGCAGACCCGCAACCGTATACACGACGACGAGATGCTTCTCGACGCGCACGCCGGACACCCGCGCGGCCACGGCGTTCGCACCGATCGCATAGGTGTACTTGCCGTAACGCGTGTGTCGCAGCAGCACGTGAAAGAGGATGGCGACGATCAGGAAGATCGCGACGGGCACGGCGCCCGCGCCGATTGCCGTGTACTCCTCCGTCAACATGCTGATCGGCTGCCCTCGCGTGTAGTAGCGCGCAAGGCCGCGCGCGCTCACCATCATGCCGAGCGTCGCGATGAACGGCGGGATGCCCGTGTATGCGATGAGGCTGCCGTTCATCAGGCCCGCCAGCGCGCCCGTTGCAAGACCCGCCGCGACAGGCACGACGACCGGCAGATCGGTGAGAGACGGAAACACCGCGCGCGCGTTCGGCACCTGCGCGAGGCTCGCGGCGATCATCGCAGACAAGGCGACGATCGATCCCGACGACAGGTCGATGCCGCCCGTGAGAATGACCTGCGTGACGCCGATGGCCAGCAGGCCGATGATCGACACCTGCAACACCATCACGAGCAACCGCTGCCCGTTGAAGAGAAAGCTCGCGCCGCGCATCTGCCAGCCGAGCGTCTCGAACAGCACGGCGATGCCGACCAGCACCAGGAAAATTCCGGCGTCGCTCGAGAGCCGGCGTGTCCTCAATGGGCGGCGAGCCTCATGAGGTCCACCTGATTCGCGTCGGCTCGAGAGACGAAGCCGGCGACGCGTCCCTGGCGCATCACCATGACGCGGTCGCTCATGCCGAGGATCTCGGGCATCTCGGACGAGATCATGATCACGGCCGCACCCTCGGCCGCAAGCGTGGAAATCAACCGGTGAATTTCGGCTTTGGCGCCCACGTCGATGCCGCGCGTCGGCTCATCGAGAATGAGCATGCGCGGCGCCGTCAGCAGCCAGCGGCCGACCAGCACCTTCTGCTGGTTGCCGCCGCTGAGATGCTGAACCGGCTCGAACAGGTCCGGCGTCTTCACGCGCACGGCGGCGGCCGTCTCGCGGCACGCGGCGAGCAGCTTCGCCTGCCTGACGAACCCGCTTCGGACGAACTCGCCGCCGAGCACGGCGATCTCCATGTTCTCGTGCACGCAGAGCGGCTGAAACAATCCGCTGATCTTTCGATCTTCCGTGAGAAACGCCATGCCGCGTGCGATGGCCGCCGCCGGCGAATCGATGCGGGCGGGTACGCCATCGATGAGGATGTCGCCGGATGTCGCGCGTCTCACGCCGAAGATGGCTTCCGCCAGTTCCGTGCGCCTCGATCCCACGAGCCCGGCGATCCCGAGAATCTCCCCCGCGCGCACGTCGAATGACACATCCGAAAACAGGCCGTCGAGTGACAGCCCTTTCACCGACAGCCGCACACGGTCTGTGGGCACGTTGTCTTTCGGAAACAGCCGCGTCAGCTCTCGACCCACCATCATCGTGATGAGCCGATCGCGATCGAGCTCGCTGGCGGGCAGCGACGCCACCACGCGCCCGTCGCGCATGACGGTCACCTCGTCCGCGATCCTGAAGACTTCGTCGATCTTGTGCGTGATGTAGATGATTGCGCAGCCGCGGGCCTTGAGGTCGCCGACGATCTTGAACAGCTGCGCCACCTCGCGCTCGGACAGTGCCGAGGTCGGCTCGTCCATGATGAGGATCTGCGCCTCGTACGACACGGCGCGCGCGATCTCGACCATCTGCCGCTCGGCGATCGTGAGGTCGCTGACACGATCGTCAGGATTGATGTTGATGCCGAGCGCCCCGAGCAGCTCGGATGTCCGCCGCCCGAGGGCGCGATCGTCGACGAATCCCAGCCGCGTCAGCGGCTCGCGCCCGAGAAACACATTCTCGGCGACGGTCATCGACGGCATCAGATGCAGCTCCTGGTGAATCATCGCGGCGCGCTCCTGCAAGACGATCCGGCCGGTGTCGGGCGCGAGGAGACCGGCAACAATCTTCATCAGCGTCGACTTGCCGGCGCCGTTTTCTCCCATCAGCGCGTGCACGGCGCCCGCGCGCACCTTCATGGACACGGCATCCAGCGCCAGCACCCCCGGAAAGGCCTTGCGGACGCCGTCGACCTCGACCAGATATGGCATTTGGCTGAGGTACACTAGCTGAGCCTGTAGCTAGTAGCTAGTAGCTGGTAGCTGGTAGCAAGAGCTTGCTACCAGCCACGGGCTACAAGCTACCGGCTACTAGCTACAAGCTGACTATGGCGAAGCTCAAAGTAGGCGTGATTGGCGCGGGACGGCTCGGCAAGGTGTACGTCCGCGATCTGGCCACGCGCATTCCGGAGACCACGGTCGTCGCCGTGGCCGATATCGATCGCGCGCTCGCTGCCGGCGCCGCTGAGGAATTCGGCATCGCGAAGGCGTACGGCTCCGCGGCCGAGCTGATCGCCGACGCCAACGTCGACGCCGTCGTCATTGTCACGCCGACGCACGCGCACCGGGAGAATGCCATCGCGGCCGCGCAGTCGAAGAAACCGACTTTTTGCGAGAAGCCCCCTGCGCTGAGCCTCGCCGAGTGCGCGGCGATGGCGGCTGCCGTCGACACGTCGGGATCGTTCTTTCAGATGGGATTCATGCGGCGGTTCGATCCCGGATACGCCGCAGCGAAAGAGAAGATCGCACAGGGCGCCATCGGCAGGCCCGTCGTGTTCAAGTCGTCGTCACGCGATCCGTTCCGGCCCAGCCTCGAGTACGCGAACCCGGCCAGCAGCGGCGGCATCATGGTCGACATGGGGATCCACGATTTCGACCTCGCGCGCTGGTTCATGGGAGACGTCGACACCGTGCTGGCCGCAGGCGCCGTGCTCGCGTATCCCGAGATGGCGTCGATCGGCGATATCGACAACGCCATCGCGACGCTGATTTTCGCGGACGGGCGCCTCGGCGTGATCGACCTGACGCGAAACGGCGTGTACGGGTATGACATCAGCACGGAGCTGCTCGGTGATGCCGGCACCCTCCGCATCGGATACCTTCGCGAAACGCCGCTGTACACGATGACGAAGAACAACGTCGCGCACGACACCGTCCCCTACTTCATGGAACGGTTCGAGCGCGCGTATACGCTTCAGCTGCAGAATTTTGCGCAGAACGTGCTGGGAGATCGCGTACCGCCCGTCGTCATCAAGGACGGCGTCGAAGCGCTGCGGATTGCGCTCGCCGCCACTGCCGCGCATCAGAGCGGCAAGCCGATCAAAGTCAGCAGTATTCAGTAAGGCTGCGACGCGAGCAACGCCTGGACGTCCGCGAGCGTGGGCACCGACGGTATGGCGCCGAGCTTCGTGCAGCTCAAGGCGGCCGCCGCGTTCGCGAAGCGGAGCATCTCGGGCACCGCCCATTTCTGACGCAGCCCGTAAATAAACCCCGCGCGAAATACGTCGCCGGCCCCGGTTCCATCGACGACACTCACGGTGAAGGCCGGCGCCACGTGCAAGGTATCGCCCTCAAGCGCGACAGCACCACGGTCTCCGCGCGTCATCACGAGCAGGCCATCGTTCAGGCGCCGCAGCTTTCTGAGCGCGCGTTCGGGATCGGCTTCGCCGGTCAGCCTCTCCGGCAGATGCTGTTCGAAGATCGGGTAGGTCACCGAGGTGATGAGCGGCTCGATCTGATTCGAGACGTGCTCGAGATCGCTCGTGACCGGCGTGCCGGCGCTGCGAGCAATCGTCGTGGCATGCAGCGCCAGCTCGGGATCATCGTCGTCGACATGCACGACATGCGCTTGCAGCGCGGATACGCGCAACTCCTGAAACGGCACTTTCAACCGGTCGCTGCGATGCCAGAGCACCGTGCGGGTGCCTTGCGGATCGACGAGGATGACCGCACCGCGGTTCGGCGCGTCGCACTCGATCGAGCCCCGCACGTCGACGCCGCTGCTCTTCAAGGCATTTCTGATCAGCCGTCCGTGCTCGTCCGCTCCGAAGGCGCCGAGGTATCCGCTTCGCAGGCCCAGCGCCGCGCACGCGGCCGTCACCGTGGCCGTTTGTCCGCCGCAGAGGAACTGCCGATCGCTGACGCGCACCTTTCCGCCCGCGAGCACGGTCACGGCCTCGCCCGGCAGCTGCAGCACTTCGTCGACTGAATTCGTGCCTACGCCGACGACATCGAGCATTCGTAATCGTAATCCGCCAATCTACGAATCTGCCAATCTGCCAATGCCGGCGCAGATCTCCCGCACGCGCGCTCTCGACCGCTCCACCTGCGTCTCCAGATCGGCGTCCCCAAGCCCAAGCTGATGCCGGTGCTCGGCGGTGCGGAGAAACACGAAGGCATGATCGAGCTCGCGGCAGATCTGCTCCGAAATCAGGCCCGCTTTGGCCATCGCGTCGAGCGCGCCGAGCGTGCCCGTGTGTCTCAGACTCGCGTGGCGCGCGCCGTGCGAAATCTGAAACGCCTGCGTCAACGCGACGACAGTGTCGACCGGCGGCACCCGCATTCGCGGTTCCTCGCGATACACGAACGGCTGACACGACGCCATGAATCGCGCGCCGAGCTCGGCATCGCCGGCGATCGGCCGTGCGCGTGTCAGCGCGAGCCGTTCCACGGCATCATCGGCCGCCGCGTAGTGCTCCGTGTACTCGGCAAGCGAGCACGCTTTCAGCCAGCCGTCGGTCTGCGGCCATTCCGGCAGCTCGACGCGATAGAGCGATCCATCGCGTGTGTCGTTCCGGAGCGCCGTCGTCAAGTCGCATCCGACCCTGACGAAAAACTCACGCGCGGCTGACGCGTCATCACCGTTCGGGTTCGGTGTGTCGTAGATGTAGAGCAGATTGATATCGTCGCCGTAACTCAGCTCGCGCCCCCCGAGGGTGCCGGTGCCGATGACGGCAAAGGCGCCTGGCGGCTTCTCGCGCGACTCGGCCTCGAGCCTCTGCTGCATGACGATCGCGAGCGCGAAGTCGACGGCCACGGATGCGATGTCCGACAGCTGCGCGCTTGCGGTCTGAACGGTTTCATGGCGGAGCAGATCGCGCGTGCCGATGCGCAGCGTTTCGCGCCGCTTCCAGCGCCGCAGGAGGTTGAGCCCTTCGACGGGATCGTCGATGGTCACAAACGCCGATACGAGCTCTTCTTCATGGTCCTGCCGATCGGGCGCACTGCGCTCGACCTGCGCGACCAGCCAGTGAAAGTATTCGGGGGTCCGGATGAGGATGTCGGCAAGCTGAGGCGACGCGCCCATCACGTAGGTCAGCACGTGCAGCGCGCGGGGATCCTCACGAAGGTAGTCGAGAAACATCGCGCGCCCGCTGCGCGAGGCCACGTACTGGGCCATCGCCGCTATGGCGGCGTCAGGATTGGGCGATTCGAGGACCGCCGGCAGCAGGTCCGGCGCGAGACGGCCGAGCGCTTCGCGCACGACCATGTCGTCGGCCATGCGCTGCAGGCACTCATCGACCGCTGCCGCATCGCGAAAGCCCAGCGATTGCAGGTACGCGCGCGCCTGCTCTTCTGTGAGGTCCGGCGAGAGGAAGAGATCGGATGGTCTAACCACCAACCACCAACCACCAGCCAGGCATCACACGTCCTTCTCGCCGGTCCGGATGTTGTAGCCCTGTTCCACGGGCATGACGAACACCCGGCCGTCGCCGATCTCGCCCGTCCGCGCCGCGCCGATGATCGCTTTGATCGCTTCGTCGACCGCGGTGTCGGGCACCACCACTTCGATTTCCATCTTCGGCAGCAGGCTCACTTCGTACTCGCGCCCGCGGTACACCGCCGTGTGCCCCTTCTGGCGTCCGTGGCCGCGCACCTCGGTGACGGTCATGCCCGCGATATTCAGCTTGCCGAGCGACTCCTTGATGTTGTCCACCATGTTCGGACGGACGATCGCCTTGATCAGCTTCATGCAGACTCCTTCAGCATGCGTTCGAGATCGGCTTTCAGCAGCGCTTCATCGTCTTCTGAGAGCTTCAACCCGCCGCGAGTAATGTGAAACACGTCGATGGCCTTCTGTCCTTCGGTCGAAATCAGCACGAGATCGACGTCGACGCCGCGATCCGAGATGACGCGGCTGACCCGGTGCAGCAGGCCGGGCGCGTCGTCTGCCACCAGCTCGAGCACGGTGTAGCGCTGTGAGTGCCCCGTGTCGACATGCACGACCGGCGTCCGCCGAACCAGCGCTCGGCGCGTGAGCACGCTGCTTTCCTTGCTCTTCAGCAGGGCGGTGACGTCGGTGACGCCGCTCACCACTTCGCGCAGCCGGCGATCGAACTCCTTCGGGCCCTCCGAATTGCGCTCGAAGAACCCGTCGGTATCTGCGAATTGAAACACATCCAGCGCGAGCCCGGCCGGGCTGGTCAACGCGTGCCCGCGCAGGATGTCCATGCCGTAGTACGCGAGGACCCCGCAGATGTTCGAAAACAGAAATGGCTTGTCGAGCGATACGACCGTCAGCTCCCACGCCTCGGCCTTCTTCTCGAGGAAGAAGTGCGCCTCGTTCGGCTTGATGTCGCGCGACAGCCTCACATGACGATAGATCGCGTCCTGCGAAAACAGAATCAGATATCGCCGCGGCAGCCCCTCGAGGAAGCGGGCCATGTCGGCTTCCGGAATATCCGGCGGCCGGTTCGCCTGGAGCGCGGCCACCAGCGCCTGGTCGCGGTCGATGACGTCGTCACCGTACCCGAGGGTCATGTGGTTGTACGTGTCGACGTACAACCGCCACAGCAGCTCTTCCTTCCAGGGCGTCAGCGTCTCAGGGCTCACGGCGCCGACGTCGCACAGCGTCAACAGCACGAGCATTTTCAGCTGCTCTTCGGTGCTGAACATCGAGGCAAACTGCCGCACGACCTCGGGCTCTTCGGTGTCGCGCCGGAACGCGACCCGCGACATCTTCAGATGGTTCCGTATGAGGAAGTCGATGGTCTGCGACGCGTCCTGATCCAGGCCGAGACGCCGGCTCATCGCCGACGCCATCTCTGCCCCGACGATGGAGTGGTCCCCTTCGCGCGCTTTGCCGACGTCGTGATACAGCAGCGACAGCACGAGCAGCTCCGGCGCGTGCACTTCGCGGAGGATCGGCGCGAACCGCGGGTTGCCGAGCAGGCGCTCCGCGTTCCGCACGGTCAGGAGCGTGTGCTCGTCGACCGTGTACTTGTGATAGAAGTCGCGCGTCACACGGCACGCAATCTCGTTCAGCTCCGGAAAGATGGCGCCCAGCAGGCCGCAATCGCGCATCTCGCTCAGACGGGCCGACAATCCGGCGCGCGGCCGCATGAACTGCAGCAACCGGCGCTGATGCTCGGGTGTCGAATGAAACACCTCGGGCGCGTAGTTGCGCTTCTGCTGCTCGCGCTCCATCAACGCGAGCGCATCGTCGGCCACCGGCACGTTGCGGGAGACCGCGGCCTCGAAGACCCGCAGCCATTCGGCCGGCGCCGCCAGTGCGGTCGGCGCATCGGCGAATGTGATGCCTTCGACCACCCACATCAGGTTCTCGCCGATCAAGCGAATGGGCGTCGGCTCGGGCGGCACCGCGGCGCGCCGCACGCGTCCGAGCGCGCGAGTGACGCTGCGCGCGTCCTTGAAGTAATCGGTCATCAGCGCCTCGACGCGGCGCCGCATGTCCGCGCCCGCGTACCGAAGGCGATCGACCGCTTTCTCCTGCAGCTCGTAGCTCAACACGTTGACGCTGCGCCCCGTGTCGGCGTGCAGCCCCGAGCGGATGCGCATGAGAAATTCTTCGGCGTCGCTCAACCGATCGGGCGACGCCCCGCGCGCGATGCGCCGGCGGTCGCCGCCGAGCCGCAGCATCATGCGCGTCGCCCACACATCGCGGAGCGCGCCGGGACCGTCCTTCACGTCCGGCTCGAGCTGGTAGAGCGTGTCGTGAAACTCGCTGTGACGCTCGTCGGTCAACGCGACGAGCGCGGCGAGAATCTGCGGCCGCCACACCGGCGCCGACGATCTGAGGACCGCCTCGAGCCGGTCGATGAGATCGCGGTCTCCGGCAAGAGGCCGGAGATCCATGAGCGCGAGCAGGTATTCGGGATTCGTCGTGTCGAGCCGATCGAAATCGGCCATCTCGCGCACGTGATGTCCGACCTGGAACCGCAGGTCCCACAACGGGTGGAGCAGCGCTTTGACAAACCGCTCCTCGGGCCGGCCGATGCGCGTGCCAAAAACGACGAGCAAATCGATGTCGGAGTGGAGAAACTGGGACTTGCGGCCGTATCCGCCGACCGCGCACACCGCCAGCGGCGCCTGGGTGTGCACGCGCGCGGCGTCGACGAGCTCGCGGATGACGCCGTCGATGCACTCGGCGTGACGGGCCAGCGCCGCGCGGCCGCCTGCGCCGCGCCCCGTCGCGTCGATCAACTCGCGGCGTGCCTCGTCGAGCGACGCAGACAGGCGGAGCCGCAAGAGAGCCGGATCGGCGTCTTTGCCCTTAACCGGGGCCATCGGCACACATACGGACATAAGGATACTTCGCGTAAGTATCTAAAGATCTAGAGATCCTTGGATCTCTAGATCTCTAGATCTCTAGATGCCGCGTTGTGCGTTAGAAAGTAACGCCGATGCCGCCCGAGGCAATCGCCCACGACTTGCGCGCTTTGCCCGTGCTATCCGCATTCGCGGCGCCGGTCGCATCGCCCAGTGCGTAGAGGTCGACGCCGCCGTGCACATTCCACTTCCCGCCGCTCAGCGGCACGGTGAAGAGCACGCCACCGGCGAGATATCCGAACTTCTGGTCTTCACCGCTCAACTCGTAGTAATCCTTCAAGCTGAAGCCGAGCTTGACCGGGACGGCGACGGTCGCCTTGCCGTCGGCGATCGCCCAGCTCGGACCGATGCCGAGCTCCAGATAGGTGCCCAGCTCCGACCCGCCATCCGCCTGCCCGCTGCCGTCGCCGCCGATCTCGAACGCGACGAGCGCGTACGGCGCCGTCTTGCTGGCGTTGGCAACCTTGAAGCTGATTTCCTTGACCGTCTTGAACATGTCGTTCGGGCTCGTGTAGGCCGTGAACATCGGCGTGAAGCTGACGGCGCCGAATCCGAGCGTCACACCGGCATAGAGGTCCGACTCGTAGAATGCCCCGTCCTTAGGGCCGGCAGACCCTGATGATCCCGTCATCAGCGCGTTCCATGTGCCGACGTTGATGCCTGCCGTCTTGAGGCCGCCGCTCCCGTCGGCGAGGAGAGAGATGCCCAAATCGCCGGCGACGAATGTCGTGAATTTCGGATCGGCTTCCTGGCGGATGCCGCGAAAGAAGTAGACCGTCGGGAAGTCGATCGCGCCGTTAAAAGTCGCGCGCTTCGACTGCGCCGATGCCGAACCCGCTGTCGCGCCAAGCATGACTACGAAAAGCAGCGCGAATCGAACGAGGCGGGATGTGTAGAACGAAGTGTTCACGGAATCCTCCAAGAGGGTGGCCGGCGGCCGCACCATACAGCGACCGCCGGCCTGGTTAAGACGACTAGGCCACTTCGATGGCGCGCGTCACAGGCTGCGCAAATCCGGTGTACGCCTCCTGTCCGTGCTCGCCGAAGTCGAGACCTTCGATTTCTTCCTGTTTGCTGACGCGGAGCCCGATGGTGTACTTGATGGCCAGCCAGAAGACGAGCGAGATGGCGAGCGTGTAGGCGCCCACCGCCGCGACACCCTTGATCTGAGCGATGAGCAGCGTCATGCCACCGCCATGCAGCAGGCCATTGCCCGTCGCGGCGCCCGTGATTTTGTCGACCGCGAAGATGCCGACGCAGAGCGTTCCGAACACGCCGTTGAACAGGTGGACGGGAATCGCGCCGACCGGATCGTCGACCTTCACGATATCGAGCAGCTTCACGGCGAGCACCACGATGATGCCCGCACACAGCCCGATGACGAGCGAGGCATTGACGGTGACGAAGGCGCACGGCGCCGTAATCGCCACGAGGCCGGCGAGCACGCCGTTGATCGACATGCTGAGGTCCGGCTTCCCTTCCCACAGCCAGTTCATCATCGTGGCCGAGAGGAGCCCCATGAACGCCGCCGTGTTGGTCGTCATGAAGATGTGCGCGATCGCGTTCGGATCGGCCGCCATCGTCGAACCCGGGTTGAACCCGAACCAGCCGAGCCACAGCACAAGGCACCCGATGAACGCCGACGTGAAGCTATGCGGCGGAATCGGATTCACCCGGCCGTCGGCGCCGTACTTGCCCAGCCGCGGACCGAGCACGAGCACGCCCGCGAGGGCGGCCCAGCCGCCAATGCTGTGGACGACGGTCGAACCGGCGAAGTCCCAGAAGCCGGCCGACGCAAGCCAGCCTCCGCCCCAGATCCAGTGGCCGGTAATCGGATAGATGAACGCGACCAGCAAGAACGAGAAGACGATGAACGAGAAGTACTTGATGCGCTCGGCCACCGCGCCCGAGACGATCGTCGCGGCGGTGCCGGCAAAGACGAGCTGGAAGAAGAACTTCGCGTTCAGCGGAACACCGGTCCAGGCGATCGAACTGTATGCGCCCTGGTAGGCGTCACCGATCGCCGGGCTGTTGTCGGCGCCGCTGAGGAGAAACAACCCTTCGAGACCCATGAAGGGTGTGCCGGTGCCGAACATCAGCCCCCAGCCGAAGACGTAGAACGCGAGGCAGGAGATGGCGAAGACGATGAAGTTCTTCGACAGGATGTTGACGGTGTTCTTGGCGCGGCAGAATCCCGATTCGACGAGCCCGAAGCCCAGGTTCATGAAGAACACGAGGCACGCCGCGATCAACACCCACATCGTGTCGATGGAGACTTTGAGATCAGCCGGCGTCTGGGCGAACGCGGGCGTGGCGACGAACGTCATCAGCGCGCCAGCCGCCAGAATTCCTGGCAATTTCCTTTTCATCGGTCCTCCTTGTTAAGTCGCGGGGGCCCCTCCACCCCGCTCCTCGCCGCACGCTTGCGGGGCCCCATCGCCCCGCGCCGCGCGCGGCTGTTTGAAACAGAAATGAATGCGTGGCGCGCCAACGTGTCGCCCGTCGATACACGGAAGTTGCACGAGGGATGCCATTTTGTGAAAGCCGCAATCGACGATTTTGCTCAGCAAACACGCGATCTTGCGGATCCGGAGATCCCACAAACACGTCAGAGACCACGTGTACACCTACATTCGTGTCGGTTTCTCTGACTTCACCGCGACGACGCGACGACGCGATGCTCAGGGTTTTCAGAAATTCATTCGTGGCGCCGTGGCGCCGTGGCGGTGGAATACGAAGAGCAGACAACTTTGTCGGTTGCCTGGCGCTGAGTCGCGTTTTTGTTACTTCTTGAACCGGCGCCAGTCGATACCCAGCGGTCTTCAGCGCGTCCTGAATCAGATCCTTCTCATAGGCGTCGATCGCGTCGGCCAGCGACAGGCGCATCGACGTGCCCGAGGACGCGGCGGTCTGCAGCGTGGGGGGGCAGATGGTGCGCGTGCACCACCTGGCCGTCGCACACGACCACCGCGCGCTCGATGGCGTTCTCGAGCTCGCGGACGTTGCCGGGCCAGTGATACGCCATCAGCATGTCGATGGCCGGCGTCGAGATGCGCTTCACGGTCGTGTCGGTCCGTGCCACCTGCGACACCTGCTCGTAGACGAGCCGCATCGGGCCGCTCGTGCCGAGGATGTTCGAGAAATCGTAGCGCTCGCGCAGCTCGCTCTTGAGGTGGGTGTTTTCCTCGCGCAGCCGCTCCCGCTCCGCGTCGATCACGCGCTGGATACGAATCGACTGCGCGACGAGCGAGGCGACCACCCCAAGGAACTTCGCGTCCGCCTTGCCGCCGGGCGGCCCTTCGGCGGCCACGACTTCGATATCGCCGTTCGGGTTCAGCAGCGCGACGGTGCTGCGGATGATGCTGTGGTGACGGTCGAGAATGGCGAGCACCTGATGAAGCGCGGTCTTCTGGTTGGCGCCCGCCGCGAGTGTCTGGCTGATGTCGAGCAGCGTCGACAGCCGGCGACGCTCGCTCGTGCCGCTGCTCGTCGTGGCGTCCGCAAGTTTCAACCCAGATGTGCTCGGAACCATGTGCGCCCCCGGACGGCATCCGGCTGAAGCCGGACGCGTGGGTGGCGTGGGGCTAACGCAGCGTGACGTCGGTGCGCGCGCCGGCGATCTCGACGGTCTTCTCGATCGGCGTGCCGTCGGCAAAGCCCGCAACGTTGTAGGCGCCGGGCACGACGTTGTCGAACGTGAAGCGCCCGCGCTCGTCGGCGGTGCCGACATACGGCGTCGACGCCACGTACATCGTCGCGCGCATGGTCGCGTGAATGTCGCACGTGACGTTGTAGAAGCCGGGCTCGTTGAAGATGTGGGTGTAACTGCCCCACGGGGGGGTCGCGACGTTGAAGATCGGCGTCTTGTCGCTGCGGATCACGCGCACGTTGTGGAGCACGTCTTCGCTGCTGCGGAAGTGGACCGGCTGCCCCGTGCGCACGAGCAGCGTATCGGGCATGAACATCTGCCCCTGCTGATCCATGTAGGCGGCGCCCTCGGCAGGCGGAAAGTCGTGCGCGAAGGCCGCCTCGAGCCAGACGAACGTGCCGGGCGTGGTCTGGACAAAGACGCTCGTACCACGCGGGGTCGAGGGGATCGCAGGGTTCGTAAGGTTCGTGGGGTTCAAATCACTCGTCGGTTCGGGGGTTCGCTCGGTTCGTGAGCTCGCCCCACACCCCACGATCCCTACGATCCCCACGATCCCTACGCGACCCACGATCCCCACGCGACCCACGCGACCGCGCCTCATTTCTTCGGCGCGGGCGCCTTCGCGTGCGCCGTCAGGCGCTGTGTCTTTTGCCCAATCTCCTTGCCGTTTCGTTTTGCCGTGACCGTGACATCCCAGTCGCCCGCCATGGTGACGATGGCGATGCCGTTGTACTTGCCACCGCCCACGGGGTTGAGCGTGCCTTCGGTGCGCATCTCCGGGTGCTTCGTTTTCGGATCGGCCGGCATCAGCAACTGCAGCGCAACGGTGGCATTGGTCACGGGCTGCCCCTTGGCATCTTTGACGGACACCTCGAACAGATTCTGGCCGAGACCCAGCGGGGAGGGTTTCGTCGTGAGCGTCACAGTGGCGACGCGGGACTGCGCAGCAGCGGATGCCGACGCAGCCAGCACCATCGCGGCAATCAATATTCTTCCCATCAACCCAATCATCGCCCAGAGACGCACGCACTGCAATCAGCGGCCGGCTTTCTGCGTCACTTTCGAGCCCGGGCGAATCTCGTCGTTTCCGCGGCGGACGATCACGTCCCCTTCGCGGAGGTCGCCGAATACTTCGAGTAACGCTCCGCTCGTGGCGCCGCGTCGCACATCGACCCAGTCGGCAACGCCGTTTCGGATGCGCACGACGAACTGCCGTTCCGTCGTGCGCACGACCGCCGACGGCGGAACAAACAGGCTCGCCTGCGCACGAGACACCGGCCACTGAACATCGGCAAACATTCCGGGGGACAGCACCGACTTGGGATTGGGCACATCCAGCTCGACCAGCATGCTGCGCGTTCTGACGTCCAGGGAGTACGACGGCCTCGCGATGACACCCTGGAAGCCCTGATCCGGAAACGCCGATACCTTGAAATTGACCGGCATCCCCTTTTTGATTCCGCCGACGTAGTTCTCCGGTACCGGGACGACGAGACGCAGCCGGGAGAGCTGCTCGATGCGGAGCATCGGGCTGCCCGATGGGCCGACGAGGCTGCCGCGATGCACATTGCGCTCGGTAATGACGCCATCGAATGGCGCTCTGATATCGAGATACTTCTCCAGCTCGCGCACGGTGCCGAGCGCCGCTTCGGCGGCCGCCGCGCCGCTTCGAACGGCATCGGCGTGTGCGCGCGCGGCGTCGCGCGTCTTCGCTGCGATCTCCACGTCGTTTCCCGCCACCACACCTGGCGTCTTCGCCGCAGCGACGAGCCGATCGTGCGTGCTCTCGGCACTGATCGCTTTGGCCTCGGCCTCGAGCTGCTGGGCGCGCATCGCCTGCACCTTCGCCTCGGCCTCGAGCCGCTGCGCGACGAGCTCTGGCGCTGTCAGCTTCGCGAGCGACTGTCCGCGGGTCACCCACGATCCGCGATCGACCGAGACAGACTCGACGAAGCCCGCAACCCTGGCGTGGACGCTCACGGACTGGTACGCGATGAGGTCGCCAGGGATCGAGACAGTTTTATCGAGGGTCTGCGAGACGACCTTTGTCGTCTCCAATGTGGTTTCCTGACCTGACAATGGGCCCGCTGCCGCGACAGCGAGGATGAGGCCGGAAGCGAACATCCGAGAACGTCTCATACCGAATCTCCTCTGTAGTGACGGCTCGCCGCATCATCCGGATCCAGAGACGGCGATGCGCTGCCGGCGCGCCCCTGGATGAGCGCAAATATCGCGGGAAGCACCAGCAGCGTGGTCATCGTCGAGGCGAGAAGCCCGCCGATGACGGCGCGGCCGAGCGGCGCCAGTTGTGCGGCACCCATCGCGACGGGAATCATTCCGGCGACCATCGCGAAGGTCGTCATTAGAATCGGCCGAAGCCGAGTGCTCGCACCATGGATCGCAGCGACGGCTGCGTCGGGCGTCGGACTTTCCCGCCGGAATTGCTCGGCAAAGGTCAGCAGCAGAATCGCATTTGCGACCGCAACGCCGATGGCCATGATGGCTCCCATGAACGACTGGACGTTCAGCGTGCTGCCCGTTATCAGCAGCGCCAGCGCGACGCCCGCCAGCACCGCGGGAATCGTCGCGATGACCACGACGGCGACCCTGAACGACTGGAAGTAGGCCGCGAGCAGCAAAAAGATCGCGGCGATCGCGAGCCCGAGTCCGCTCTGCAACGCGGCGAGCGTCTGCTGCATCGGCGCGATCTGGCCGCGCACGGTCACGGTGACGCCGGCGGGCGGGGTGCCCGCGCGCGACACCGCCGCAAACACAGCCTTCGACGCTGTTCCGAGATCCTGCTCGTGCACGTTGGCCGTCAGCGTCAGCATGCGCTGCTGGTTGTAGCGGCTGTACTCGCCGGGCGCGGTGGCCTCCTTCACCGTCGCGACGTCGCTCAACAGGGGACGCGCCGCGCCGTTCTGCATGACAGGCACGTTCAGCACGTCTTCCATGGAGGCCATGGTGTGCTGCGGGACTTCGACCTGCACCTGATACGCCACGCCGCTGTTCGGATCGGCCCAGTAATTCGGCGTGACGAATCGGCTGGACGACGTCGCTGACGTGAGCGAGCGCCCGATGTCCTCGACGGTGACGCCCAACTGGCCGGCGCGCTCACGATCGATCTGTACCTGGAGGACGGGATAGTCGAGCGCCTGGCCGAATTGCAGGTCGCGCAGCGCCGGAATCTTTCCCATTTCGGCGCGCACTTTCTCGGCATACGCGCGGCTCACCGTCTGGTTGGCACCGGTCACGGCGACTTCGATGGGGGTCGGCGACCCGAGGCTCATGACCTGGTTGACGAGATCGGCAGCTTCGAACGACACAACCGCGCCGGGCGCAATCTCGTGGATCTTGGTGCGCAGCGCTTCCTGAAGCGCATCGGTCGACATCGATCGCGACGGCTTCAGCGAGACCAGCAGGACGGCTTCGTGCGGCCCGCTCGTCCAGAGGTAAATCGTGTTCACGGGATAGCTCGGCGGCTGGGCGCCGACGAAACCAAGCGTCGCCGACACGTTCTCGGGGCCGACTTCTTTGGCAATGGCGTCCAGCAGGCTCAGCGCCATCCGTTCGGTGCGCTCGATGCGCGTGCCGGTCGGCGCACGCAGGCGCACCTGGATTTGACCCGAATCCGCGTGCGGAAAAATCTCCGTTCCCAGCGCGCCGCCGGCAAGGGCGATGGTTCCGATCGAGACCAGCAGATACGCCGCGGTCACCACCACTCTCGCGCGCACGAGCCGGCCGACCAGGCGGCCATACGAGCCGCGCAGCCGATCGAGAAATCCGTCGCGGCCTGGAGGGTGATGCTCGCCTCCGATCCAGATGAACATGATGGGCACGAACGTGAGCGCCAGCACGAAGGACGCCGCCATCGCGAACCCCACCGAGAGCGCCAGCGGCACGAAAAGCGCCCGCCCCACACCCACCATGAAGAAGGACGGCGCAAACACGGCAAAGATGCACAACATCGCCAGCATCATCGGCACGGCCACTTCCGCCACCGCGTCGAGCACGGCGCGCGCCCGCGCCTTGCCTCGCGCCAGATGCGTGTGGATGTTCTCGATCGCGACCGTCGACTCGTCGACGAGAATGCCGATCGCCAGCGTCAGCCCTCCGAGCGTCATGATGTTGATCGACTGTCCCGACGCCCAGAGCGCGACGACCGCGCTCAGCAGCGCAAGTGGAATCGTGAGAATCACGATGATGGAACTGCGCAAGTGGCCGAGGAACAACAGCACCATCGCCCCCGTCAACAGCGCACCGAGCGTGCCTTCGGTCACCAGCGCACGAATCGCGTCGGTGACATATCCGGACTGGTCGAACGCGAAATCGACGCCGATGTCCCCGGGAATCGCGGCGCGCATGCGCGGCAGCTCAGCCTGCACGCGCCGGACGACGCTCAGCGTGGAGGCATCGGCGCGCTTCGTCACCGGAATGTAGACGCTGCGCTTCCCATTGATCAGCGCGTAGCTCGTCGTGATGTCCGAGGCGTCCTCCACGTAGCCGAGATCGCGGAGAAACACGGTGGCGCCGGATCCGACTCGAACCGGTATGTCGAGCAGCTCCTGCACGTCGCGGACGACCGAGTTGACCGGCACCATCTGCGTGAAGTCGCCGATGCGCACGTTGCCCGACGGCGTGATGATGTTGCCGCGCGCGAGCGACCGCACGACTTCGTCGCCCGACATGCGATAGGCGCGCAGCCGATCCGGATCGACACGGACGACGACCGTGCGCTGATTGCCGCCGAACGGGGGCGGCGCAGACACACCGGGCAGCGTCCCGAACATCGGACGAATGCGGAAGAGCGCAAGGTCCTGTATTTCTCCGAGCGCGCGCGTCTCGCTCGAAAACACCAGGTAGCCGACCGGCACGCTGCCGCCGTCGAACCGGACGACGAAGGGCGGCACCGTCCCCGGCGGCATGAAGGCCCGCGAGCGGTTCACCTGCGCGACCGTCTCGGCCACCGCCTGGGCCATGTCGGTGCCCTCATGAAAGAACAGCTTCAGCAGCGTGGCGCCCTGAATCGATTTCGACTCGACGTGTTCGATGCCGGTGACGTAAAGGAAGTGATACTCGTAGTAGTTGGCGATGTAGCCTTCCATCTGCGCGGGGTCCATGCCGCCGTACGGCTGGGCCACGTAGATGACCGGCGTGCCGAGGTCGGGAAAGATGTCGATCTTCATCCGCTGCACGGCCAGCACCGACATGAGCGCCACGCCCGCGATGAGGATGAGGACGGTGATGGGTCGTCGCATCGCGACGCGAATGAGCATCATTTCAACAACTCCGTGATGTCGCCGCGCGCCGCGGCATCGGCCACGAGCGCGCGCCATATCCCGAGTTTCGCCACCGCATCGCCGACTTCCGCCTGCAACAGCAGGCGCGCGGCGTCTGCGACCTCGACGATCGTCCCGAGCCCGGCGTCGTACCGCGCGCGCGATTGCTGATCGAGGACGCGGGCCGACGCCAGTTGCACCGGCGTTTGCGCCGCGACGCGGCGGGCGCCGTTCATCTCCGCACGAGCCTGGCGCGACTGCGTGCTGAGCTCGCGCACCACCCGATCGTAGGACGCCGCCTCGGCCCGCTCGTTCTGCTGCTCGATCGCCTTGCGCGCCTGAAGCGAGAACCGATCGAACAGCGGAAACGTCGCGGTGACGCCGGTGGCCCAGTTCGACGTTCGCCATCCGAGACCGGATGTGCCGGACAGCAGCGCGCCATTGGCAGTCGCGCCGGAGCCGCGCGCGGAAAAGGCGGTCTGAAAACTGAACCGCGGAAAATACGATCGGCCGATGGCGTTCTGCGCCGCGTGCGACGCGTCGAGCGCGGCGCGCTGGCCGGCCGCGGCCGGATGTCTGGCCGCGTCGGGCGATGCCGCCGGCGCTGTGGGCGCCGCAGCCAGCAAGGCGGCGGTGGCCAACTGCACGTCGCCGGGATCGACGCCGAGCCACTGCGCGACACCGGCGCGCGCGATTTCTTCGGCCTGTTCTGCCTGTATGAGTTGAATGCGCGCGATCGCCAGCTCGGCCTGTGCGCGCGAGTCGTCGGCGCCCGCCCGCAGCTGATTCTTCACGAGCACCGCCACCGCGTTGGCGAATACCTCCAGGCGCTCGACGTTGGCACGCGCCGCACGAACGGTTTCCTGCGCCGCCGCAAGACGAAGATAGGCATCGGCCGTCCTGACGGCGACGTCGACACGGGTCAGCTCGGCCGCCGCCGTTGCGCGCGCCATCTGATGCCTGGCGACGTCGACGGCGGCGCCGCGCGCGCCGAAGTCGAATACCTCCCATGACAGCAGTAATCCACCGGCGCTGCCCCAGATGGAGGTCGGCGACGAGTCCGAGACCGGCCCCGAGATCGATGGAATCGGCGCGCCCGGCAGGAGCAGCCCGGCCACGTTGTTGCGTGTCGCGCGATTTATCTGCAGCGTCGAGTCGAGCCGCGGCAGATACGACGTCTCCGCGAGATCGATCCCGGCCTCCTGTGCTGAGACGCGGGCGGATGCCGCGCGAATCGCCGGGTAGTGTGCCACGGCGTACGCCACGGCCTGCTGCAGCGTCAGCGGTGACGGCGGCGGCGGCGTCTGGGCGGACACGGAGGGGGCGGCGGCGAACAGAATCAGCGCTACGCCGACACGCGTGCGCAGGCGTGGCCAGGTACGACTCCACTGCATCGATGCAATCTCCTGTCGTGATCTGATCTACGAGGACCGTAAACGACGGGCGAGTATACTACGCCACCGGCAATTCACTTCGTCGGCTGGGCTGCGTCACTTTCATGTGCCGTTCAACGGCTCACCCGATCGGTGGCTGGATTGTTGCGGCGAAATCGATTGCCGTCTAGAGTGTGCGCGTGACGCCTGACGACCGCAAGGCAGTGACGCGCGAAATCCTTCTTGGGTTGTGGAAGGTCCACATCCTCCATCACGCGGCCGAGCGGCCTATTATCGGCCAGTGGATCCTCGCTGAGCTTCGCCGCCATGGCTATGACATCAGTCCCGGCACGCTGTATCCGCTGCTCAAGCGCATGGAGCGGAACGGCTGGCTCACGTGCAAAGTCGACGGCAACGGACTGAGAGCGCGTCGATTTTATCACCTCACTGCAGCGGGACGCGCCGTGCTCGACCTCGTCCGGGAGTTCGTGGACGAGTTGCATGAGGAAGTCGCCGCATCGACTCCGCCTCGGAAGCGCGCGACCCGCGGCTCTCGCCGGCGATCGTCGCACGCGTAGGCGATTCAATCGATGTGCCGTTCACCCCGAAGGGCCTGCCGCGCCGGAGCCCTGGGCGAAGGGCGAGCCCTGCGCGACCCACGCGCCCTCTTAGGGTTTCTGATGGACGCCGAGAAAGGTCTCGAGCGCGATCTGATCGGCGCTCGTGAACGACACGCCGGCGCGGTACCACAGCTGCCCCGAGCGCGGCTCGAGCCGCGACCACATCACTTTGGCTTTGCAGGCGATCGAGCTGTCGCCCATCGGCAGCGTCACTTTGATCAGACGGTTCGGCTTCATCGCCGTCGCCGTCAACAGCTGCGCACCCGTCAGTGAAAGGTCGACGAGCTTGCCGGGCGTGCCGTCGACCTGGATGTCGGTTTCACCTTTGAACTGCACGCGCTTGGCCGCGCGCGCCGGACCGCGGAACTGCTCGGCCGTTGACCCATCGGTCACCTCAGACACGGGCGCGGGCGCCGGTTCAGCGGACGGCGGTTCAACGGGCTTTGCGTGTTTTGCCGCGGGAGCGAGGCGCCGCTGGAGGTCGAGCTCGAGCTCCGCGGACTCGGCGCGTGTCTCCGCGTCGCGCAGCGCCAGCTCGAGCGCGCGAATGCGGTTTTCGATGACGAGCTGCCGCTCCTCTTCCTTGCTGATCGACGTGAGGTCGACCACCGTCTCGGAGTCGCCATCGATCTCGGTGTCCGGCTCGATACTGCGCACGGCGTCGAGCACGTCGGCCGCATCGCGCGCCTCGTGCGCGGCCTGCAGCTCGCGCTTCAGCGCATCGCGCTCGCGAATCGCGCCCTCCGCCGCGTCGAGCTGCCGCTTCAGCTCGGTCGCGTCGTTCTGGGCGGCGTCGCGCTCGCGCATCGCCTGTTCGAGGCGGGCCTCGGCGCTTCTCGCGCCATCCTGCGCGGTTTTCAACGCGAGCTCCTGCTCCGCCTGCGAGCGCGAGAGCGTCTGCGTGCGCGTGTCCGCATCCTGGCGGATGCCGTCGAGCTCGCGGCGTGCGGCCTCGAGGTCGCGTGTGGCCGCGTCACGCTCGCCGCGCGTCGAGTCGAGCCCGCCGCGCACGGTGTCGATATCACGGCGCGCCTCGTCCCGCTCGGTGCGGACGGCGCTCAGCTCGGTGCGTGCTGTCGCGAGATGCTGCTCGAGCTCCGAGCTCGTCTGCAGCAGCTGGCCCGCCGCGGCGCGCTCGCTCTCCAGCGCTGCGCGCTCCTGCGCGAGCTCGGCCGCCAGCTTCGTCCGCTCCGACTCCTCTTCAGCGCGCGCCTGCGCGACCTGCTGCTCGATGGCCGCCGCGCGCACGCGTTCGGCCTCGACGGCGGCGAGCGCGGCATCCAGCTCGCGGCGCTGGCTCACGCTGGCCGTCTGCTGCTGCTCCAGCGATTCGCGGATCGCCGCCAGCTCACGATGCGCGCCGGCGACCTCGCGGTTGGCGGCCTCGGCGGTGCGGCGCTCGTCTTTCAATGCGGCTTCGGCCTGCTTCAGGGCAGCCTTGGCCTGGTCGATCACTTCTCGAAGCGCGACCGATTCGGTTTTCTCGGCCTCGAGCGCCGCGGCTGCGTCGGTTCGCGCCGCCGCGGCCGCGTCCTGGCCCGCCTTCTGGGCGTCAAGCACCGCCTGCCGGGCCGTCGCGTCCGCTTCCTCGGTGGCGATGCGGGCCAGGTCGAGGATGAGCGTCTCGAGCGAGCTATGCTGCTTCGGATCGGCGAGCGCCTTTTCGAGGGCGGTCAGCCGGGAATCGAGAGAGGTCCGCAGCGCCTCAACTTCCTTGGGCATTGCCGGCCGGCGTGCAGTACTCTTCACGCCGTGATTTTATATGAGATAAGTTCTTCCACAGCGCTTTGGCCCTAATCCTCGCCGTCAACCCGGGTAACAGCCACAGCCCCACGCTGTCGCGCCTCGCGCGCGAGCTGCAGGGCTGCGAGCTGATCGGCGCCGAGTCGTGCGTCGTGGCCATCAACGCCATCAAGGAGCGCGTGCCCGATGTGCTGCTGCTGCCCGCCAAACAGGCGCGGGGCGAGGCCGATCTGCTCGCGCATCTAAAGAAGATTCCGGGGGGTGTGCTCACGCTCAAGATGCCGCCCGTTGAATCGGCGGATCCGGCGGATCTCGCCAGGCAGATTCGCGAGATGCTGACGGGCACACCCGCCCCTGCTCCGTCGGGTTTGACGACCTTCGGCGGCGGTACCCCGATCGACGCCGCCCCGACCGCATCGCCGCATCTGCTCGCTGCGGCAGCCGCCGCCATTAACTGGATTCGCACACGTCGCGTGCAGTCGGCCGACGCAGCGCCGGTGGATGTCGCGCCCGAGCCCGTCAGCCAGTGGGCCGGCGCGCCCGCGGAACCTCGCCGGACTTACGAGCCCCAACCCGACCAACCCTACGAACCCTACGAGCCTATTGAACCAACTGAACCCTACGAACCCCACGAACCCGACGAACTCTCCGAACCCCGCGCGACCTACGCGACCTACGTCACCCTCGCGAAGACGTGGCTCCCGCGCGTCGCCGCGCTCGCGGCCGTGCTGGCGGTAGCAGGCGCGCTCGTCTCGTACTGGCCGCAGATCCGCGGCGGCGTCAGCAGCACCGTCGCACAGCTGAACGCGCCGCGCGAGGCCTCACCCCCCGTCGAGGAAACGCCGAAGCCGGTCGTGACACAGCCGGCCGCGAAGCCCGAAGTCGATCAGCTGTCGAAAGTGTCGGGATGGGTCGCGGTATTCGCGCCGTTCGACCTGAGCATCAGCGAGGGGGGGCGCGGCGTGCAGGTCGACGAGCGGGGACGCGCCATGCTCGCGCCGGGAAGGCACAGGCTGCGCTTCCAGAATCGCGAGCTCGGGTATGACGAAACGCGCGTCGTCGACGTGAAACCGGCCGACACGACCACGATCAATCTGATTCCCGAAACGACGATCGCCGTCACGTCGAACGAGCCGGCGGAAGTGCTGATCGACGGCACGCGCGTCGGGGACACGCCGTATGACGGCAGGATCGGTCTTGGCAGCCATACGGTGACGGTGAGAACCGCGGGCGCCGAGCGGCAGCTCACGGTCGGAGCGACGAGCAAACCGGTGCAGCTCGATGTCGATTTTTCGAAGCCATAACACCGCGAATTTTCCCGCGCTCACGCCAGAAAATTCGCAGTCCCCGGCGCCCGCGCCCGCAGAATCTCTCTTTCTGCCTTCTGTACCGACTCCGCGTGTTGGTCCGAAGCTTGCTAGCGCAAAGCACCGAGACGTATTGTGATCCGTTGCGCGTTATTCCTGACTCTTGCGCTGGCGATGAGCACCGCAGACAGCGGCAGGCTCCTGTGCCAGACATTCTGCGAGCGCACGGCTGGCGCCGAAGACGCCGATGCGTGCCATCACGAAACGCCAGGTGCCGAGCTCTCGGTCTCGCACGGCGTCGACTGCGCGGCTGTTGATCTGCGGGCCATCGTCAGCGTCCGCGAAACGGCGAGCCGGCCGACGTCCTCGGCACCAGACGAGGCGATGACCGCCTCCGTTTCGAATGGCGCATCGGCGGCGGCGTCCACCCGTGCGTTCGCCTCCCTGACCGCGCGTCCCGCTTCCGCCCCTCAGCCGCGCACCGTCGCTCTCCGCATCTAGAACCCCGCCCGCCGAGCACATCGAATTTCTTCCACAGTGTGCGTGCGTGACTCATCACGCTTGCGTGGTAACGACCATGACTAGTCAGGCCTTGTCGATCGTCCTCTTCCTCGGCGCCTGGGCGGCGGCACCGCCCACGGCCGCGGCCCAGACGCCGGTTCTTCCGTCGCCGCTCACGCTGGCCGATGTCGTTCGCATCGCCGGCGAATCGCGAGACGAAGTGCAGGCGGCGCGCGCGCGGGCGCGCGCCGCCGAAGCGCGGCCGGCGATCGCCGGCGCGCTGCCCGACCCGATGATCTCGCCGTCGCTCGATCATCTGCCGTTCATGCTGAACGGCGCCGACGTGAGCGTGACCATCGAACAACAGATTCCGTTGTCTGGCGTCCGCGGTCATCGGCGTGCGTCGGCGTTTGCCGATCTCGATCGCATCCGCGCCGAAGCCGA
>CAYHHH010000020.1:0-1491 GCA_964356125.1 uncultured Bifidobacteriaceae bacterium
CGACGCGAGATCGACCTGGAACAGATCGATCCGCACGCCGGTGTTGACGATCATCCAGATCGACTTGCTGTCGGCCGCCCAGCCGGCGCGCTGCACTTCATACGGAAAGTCGGGCATCAGCGCACGAACCTGGCCGCCCTTTGCGGGAACCAGAAACAGATTGGCGTTGTAGTACGGCTCCTGGCGGTGACTTGCGCGCGCGACAAACAGTACTTGCGATCCGTCTGGTGCGAGCTCACCGTCTTCCTCGGGCACCGCGTTCTTCGTCAGCTGGATCGGCGCGGAGCCGTCGGCTGCGATGCTCCACAGCTCCATCTTGTCGGAGTCTGCCGGCAGCCGGGTCGGACGACGGCTGATGATGATGCGCTCGCCGCTGGCCGCAATCCTGAACGCGAAGACGTAGTCGGTGCCGCTCGTCACGCGCGTTTCGGCGCCGTCGGCCACCGCCATTTTCCACAAGTGCCTGGGCCGCGTTTCGTCCAGCACGACGATATCGCCGCGGATGCGCCGGCGCTCGACCTCGGCGCCGGTCAACGGATCGAGGGCGAGAAAATAGATGAACGCGCCGCTCGGATGCCACGCGATGTCGGCGACGCCGGTCCGCTTCGACACCTGCCGGGGCGTTCCTCCATCTGCCGGCATCACGTGCACCGTGCCACCCGAGAGGAACGCGATCGTGGCGCTGTCGGGCGACCAGCGCGCACTGGGCGGAGGTCCCGGCTCGTTCGAGAGCCGGCGCATATCGGTGCCGTCTGTGTTGATCCGCCAGAGGTGCGCCACGCGCCGGTTCGCGTTCCAGTCCGGCGCGGTCAGCATGAAGGTGATGGCGCGGCCGTCGGGCGACATCTGCGGGTCGGCCACGCGTGGGATGTTGAGCAGATCGACCAGCGTCATCGGGCGCTTGGCCTGGCCGTGAATTGGCCCGGTGACCAGCGCCGCGCCCGACACCAAGAGCGCGATCGAAAGGACGAGCCAGCGGTGCATGAAGATGAAGCGAGTATAACGTGTCAAAATAGGCACGATGTCTGATCGTAAGTATCGGCAGAGGGGCTACCAGGATGCACCTCGCGAGCGCCGGCCGCCGGGCAGCAGCCCGGGTGCGCCGCAGGCGCCGCGGCCTCCCGCCGATCGCATCGAAACGCGCGCCGACAAGGCCGAGCGCAAGGCGCTCGAAGGGGGCGCGCCCAGTGTGCCCGGCTTCCACGAAGTGATGCGGTGCCGCGCATGCGGGAACGAATTCACCGACGCGATTACCGCCGATTCCCGCTGCAAGCGCTGCGGCGCCGATCTCCGCACGTGCGCCCAGTGCGAGTCGTTCGATGCGGGCCAGCGGTTCGAGTGCACGCAGACGATCCCCGCGCGCATTTCTCCGAAGGACGCGCGGAATACGTGCGAGCTGTTTTCGCCGCGCGTCACCGTCGAGCGCGAGACGCACTCGAAGGCGCAGCCCCAGGCTCCAAGCGGCGCGCGCAAAGCCTTCGATGATCTCTT
>CAYHHH010000020.1:1591-47945 GCA_964356125.1 uncultured Bifidobacteriaceae bacterium
CGTGCGCGCCGACGCGCCGCGTGCTGGAACAGATCGTGGCGGAGAACCCGGACGTGGCGCTCGAGGTGCTGAACCTCGTGCTCGACAAGGAGAAAGCCGCGGAGCACGGCGTCGATCGCGTGCCGGCCGTCATCATCACGGCGCCCGGGCGCGATCGCATCCGGTACTACGGCGCGCCGCTCGGCAACGAGCTGCCGACGCTGCTGCAGGCGATCAATATGACGGCGACCGGCGAGACCAGGCTCACCGATCGGAGCCGCGCGCAGTTGACAGCGCTGTCGGCGCCCGTCGCCGTGCAGGTCTTCTTCACGCCCACATGCGTGTACTGTCCGCAGATGATCTCGCTCGCCAATCAGGCCGCGATCGACAGCCCGTTTGTTACGGCGGTGGCCATCGATGCGACCGAGTTCCCCGATCTCGTCCGGCGCTATAACGTAAACGGCGTACCGAAGACCATCATCAACGACACGATGGAGCTCATGGGCGCGGCGCCGGAAGACGCGTTCGTCGCCGCCTTGACTCGTGCTGAAGTCGGGGATGAGGGATTTGGGATTGGGGATTAGGTTTGCTTGTGTCGCGTTGTTCGTTTGCTTCAGTGGGACGGTATACGCACAGGCACCGGTTGCTTATCACGTGAGTTTTCCTGAAGCGCAGCATCATCGGATGCAGGTCGAGGTGACGTTTCCCGACGTGCCGCCGGGCACCCTCGAGGTGATGATGTCGCGCACCTCTCCCGGGCGCTACGCCATCCACGAATTCGCGCGGAACGTGTACGACGTGCAGATAGACGACGGCGCCGGCGTGCCGCTGGGTGTCGAGCGTCCGAATCCGTCGCAGTGGAATGTGCCGGCACATCGCGGGACGGTCCGCGTGCGCTACAAGGTGTTCGGCGATCTTCTCAACGGAACCCATCTCGCCATCGACACGACACACGCGCACCTGAACATTCCGGCGTCGCTCATGTGGGCGCGCGGGCTCGAGGAGCGTCCCGCGCGAGTCACGTTCGACGCCCCCGCGCCGTGGAAGGTCGCGACGCAGCTGCACCCGACCGCGGATCCCCGGACCTTTACTGCCGCGAATCTGCACTACCTGGCCGACAGCCCGACCGAGCTGAGCGCATTTACCCTGCGCACGTTCATCGTCGATCGCGAGTTTCGCGTCGCGCTGCACCACGACGGCAGCGACGCCGATGCCGATCGGTTCGCGGCGGCGCTCCAGAGGATCGTGCGCGAGGTCCGCGGCGTGTTCGGCGAGCTGCCGCCCTTCGAGGCGCCGTACACGTTCATCGCAGATTTTCTGCCGTGGGCGGACTCAGACGGGATGGAGCATCGCAACAGCACCATCCTGACCGAGCCCGCGCGCCTGCGGATTCCGGATGAGCAGCTCGGTGCGCTCAGCACGGCGGCTCATGAGTTCTTCCACAGCTGGAACGTCGAGCGCATCCGCCCGCAATCGCTCGAGCCGTTCAGGCTCGACGCGCCGAATCCCTCGGGCGAGCTGTGGTTTGCGGAAGGGTTTACGAGCTACTACGGGCCGCTCATTCTGCAGCGGACCGGCCTGTACGCCATCGATGAATATGCCGGGCGCATGGGGCACGCGCTCGATCTCGTGACGCGAAGCCCCGCGCGCAAGTACCGAAGCGCCGAAGAGGTCAGCCGCCTCGCGCAGTTCGTGGATGCGGCCGTGTGGATGGATCCGACGAACGTCGACAACAGCTTCGCCTCGTACTACGACTGGGGCGCGGTGATTGGCCTTGGCCTCGACCTGTCGCTACGGGCGCGCACCGATCACAAGGTGACAATGGACGATTACATGCGGCGGATGTGGCAGGAGTTCGGGCGCCCGGCGCCGGCGGCCGAAGGTACGGTGACGCGTCCCTACACCATGCAGGATCTCCGGCGAGTGCTCGCCGAGGTGTCCGGCGATCGGGCGTTCGCGGATGACTTCTTCGATCGCTTCATTCAGGGACGCGAATTCGTGGACTACGCGCCGCTGCTGGCGCGCGCGGGATTGATCCTCCGCAAGCGCAGCCCGGGCCGCCCCTGGATCGGCGACGTGTCGTTCGACTTCACCAACGCCACACCGCGAATCGCCGCGCCCACCGTCGAGGACACGCCGTTGTACAACGCCGGCCTCGATCGCGGCGATGAGCTGCTGGCCTTCGACGGCGTCGCCGTCACCGGCGCGAGCCGCCTGGAAGAAGCCGTCCAGCGCCGGCGCCCCGGCGACAACGTGCGCGTGTCGATCCGCCGCCGAGGCGTCACGCAGGAGTTGGCGCTGACCGTCGCCGAAGATCCGCGGCTGCAGCTTGTTCCGGTGGAGAGGACAGGGAGGGCGCTCACTGCCGCTGAACATGCCTTCCGAACCGCCTGGCTCGGCTCGAAGCAATAGCATTTCCCCCACGCGACCCGTTCTATACTGCGAGCCTCCATGTCCGACGAATCCACGCGCAACTGGACGGGCACCTACATCCGCGTCCTCCTCATCGAAGCGCTCGTCATCTGGCTCCTCTGGTTCGTGAGCCGGCATTTTTCCTACTGACATGCACTGGTTCGACTGGTTGGTTGTCGGGGCCTACCTCGTCTGGATGGTGTACGACGGGCTGAAGCGCACCAAGGGGGCCGACAAGCTCGAAGGCTATCTCCTCGCGAATCGCAGCCTGCCATGGTGGGCCGTCGGGTTATCCGTGATGGCCACGCAGCTGAGCGCGATCACGCTCGTCGGGACGACCGGCCAGGGGTATGCCGACGGCATGCGCTTCGTGCAGTTCTATTTCGGCCTGCCGCTGGCGATGATCCTCCTCAGCGTCACCGTCGTCCCGTTTTTCTATCGCGCCCGCGTGTACACGGCGTACGAGTACCTCGAGAGGCGCTTCGACGCGAAGACGCGGCTGCTGACGAGCGTCCTTTTTCTCGCGTCGCGCGGGATGTCCTGCGGCGTGATTGTGGCGGCGCCCGCCGTGATCCTCTCGATCGTGCTGGATTGGAATCTGACGCTCACGGTGCTCGCCATCGGCCTGCCGACCGCGGTCTACACGATCTTCGGCGGTGTGCAGGCCGTCACCTGGACCGACGTCAAGCAGATGGCGGTCATCATCTTTGGTCTCCTCGCGGCCGTGACGGTGCTGGTGACGTCGCTGCCCGACACCATCGGCGTCTCACAGGCGCTCCACCTCGCAGGATCGGCCGGCCGCCTCAGGACGCTCGATTTTTCGTTCAACCTCAACGAGACCTACACGTTCTGGTCCGGGATGATCGGCGGGCTGTTTCTGATGCTCTCCTACTTCGGCTGCGATCAGAGCCAGGTGCAGCGCTATCTGACGGCGAAGTCCATCGACGAAGCGCGCAGCTCGCTGCTGATGAGCGCCTACGTGAAGATTCCCCTGCAGGCCCTCGTGCTGCTGACCGGCGTGCTCGTGTTCGTGTTTTATCTGTTTGCGCCGGCGCCGATGCTGTTCAACAGCGTGTACGAAGCCGAGCTGCGTTCGGGCCCGCGCGCGGCCGAGTACGAAGCGCTGGAGCGGCGGTTTGCCACGGCCCATGACGCGCGCAGAACGCAGGCGGAACGGGCGGCCGTGGCGCGCCGCAGCGGAGACGTCGGCGCCATTGCCGCGGCCACCGATGCGTTTACGGCGGCGGAGCAGCAGGTGGCGGCGGTCCGCCGAACGGCGGTCACCCTCGTGCGGGACGCCACTGGCAATGCGCAATACAACGACGTGAACTACGTCTTTCCGACGTTCATCACGACACGCATGCCGATCGGGCTGGTCGGGCTGATGATTGCGGCGATTTTCGCCGCCGCGATGTCGAGCATCGCCGCCGAGCTGAATGCGCTCGCCACCGCAACGGTGATCGATATCTATCGGCGCCACTTCAAGCCCGAAGCGGCGGACCGACACTACCTGCGTGTGTCTCAGCTCGCGACGGGATTCTGGGGGCTGTTCGCGTGCAGTGTGGCCATCTATGCGAGCACGCTGGGGTCGCTCATCGAAGTCGTCAACCGGTTCGGGTCGTTCTTCTATGGGTCGATCCTCGGCGTGTTCATGCTCGCGATCCTGACGACGCGCACTACGGGTACCGGCGCCTTTGTCGGACTGACGGCGGGGATGATCGCCGTCGCCTCGGTCGCGTTCGGGCGTCCCGACATCTCGTTTCTCTGGCACAACGTCATCGGGGCAGTGGTGGTTGTCGTCGTAGGCCTGACGCTGAGTTTATTAACAGGACGTCAGGAGATCAGAAGAAAAGCAAACTAATCCCTTCTACCTAAGCTGTCTGGCATAATACGGTCTCTCCTCCGCAGATTAGAAACTGAAATGACATTAGACGCTTCATTGCAAAAGGCTCATGGCGCGTACTACACGCCCGATCATGTCGCCGACTTTCTTGCCAGATGGGCTGTTCGCAATCCAACCGATGTGGTTCTTGATCCATCGGCTGGCGCCGGTGTGTTCCTTTTCTCCGCAAATATTGTTCTGAACGAGCTCGGGCCGATTTCTACGGGGCAAATCATTGGTATCGAGCTGCTGTCAGAAACATACGAACAAACACAGAGTGATCTGAACGCGAGCGGAGTGAACGCGAAACTTGTCCACGCGAACTTCTTTCAGATAGAACAGACACAACTGGGATTAGTCGATGCGGTTATCGGAAACCCTCCGTTTATTCGATACCAGCAGTTTTCGGGAGATGTTCGCAGTCTAGCTCTTGCACGTTCGCGGGAGGCGGGGGTCGAGCTTTCTGCGCTGACCAGTTCTTGGGCCCCATTCCTCGTGCATGCCGTCCAGTTTCTCAAAGTCGGCGGAAGACTTGCGGTCGTTGCGCCTGCGGAACTGGTGCATGCGAACTATGCTCGGCCGGTTCTGCGTCATCTCTGTGATTCGTTCAGGCGGGTTTCAATCCTAGCCTTCGATAAGCGCGTTTTTGCCGACCTGTCCGAAGACACTGTTCTGGTTCTTGCGGAAGGGAAGGGGGCGGAGCACGAAAAATTCACTCTTTCAAAGGTATCGGACACCCGGCACTTAGCCGCCGCGTTCAAGTCCGAAATCACGCTCTCCGTTCCGGATATGTCGTCCGGGGCGATACGAATGATCGAGTACTTTCTGCCTGAGCGCGTGCGGGATTTATATCGAGCGATTCGACGCAACGAATCTATTCAGAGGCTCGGTGATTTTGCGAATGTAGGTATTGGGTACGTTACGGGCGCCAATGATTTCTTTCACTTGTCTGCCGCCAGTGCTAAGGCGCTGCAAATCCCCGACCGTTGCCTCGCGCCAGTTGTGCGCAGCGGCGCTGACCTTCGCGGGTTGTACTTCACGAAGCGGGATTGGCAAGTCGCCGCCAACCGGGGAACCGCGAACTACCTGTTGCGCATTTCAGCTCCGTTCACCAAGCTGCCTTCCTCGGTACGGAAATACATCGCACGAGGTCGACGTGACGGTATACACAGCCGCTATAAATGCCGCACTCGCGAATGTTGGTACGAAGTACCACATGTTCATAACGCCGACGGATTCTTGACGTATATGAGTGGTGGCGCCCCTAGGCTTGTCGCAGACAAGGCTGGCGCGTTCGCACCTAATACACTGCACGTGGTTAGGATGCGGACTGGTGGATCCGTGGCGACACGGGATTTAGCCGCGATGTGGCATTCATCGGTTACGGCTCTCAGTTGCGAGATCGAGGGCCATAGTCTCGGTGGTGGACTACTGAAGCTAGAACCTAAGGAAGCCCAGAATGTCCTGGTGCCAGCTATACAGGTTCAGTCAGGGTTCACCGCAGAGCTTGATAGACTCATCCGGCAGTCGAATCTGGAGACTGCTTCATCACTCGTCGATGAAAAAGTCTCATCAGCAACCGGTCTTTCCCTGGCGGAGCTTGGACTTCTCAGGCAAGGCGCAACCTTGCTCAGAGAGCGACGGCAAAACCGATAATCTATGGCTTTACGCGACGCCGTTATTCTCGCCGGCGCGATTCCTTCTGATGGAGCGCCGCAGCCGGATAAGAAGCGTTTCTCCGAGCTTCTGTCGCACCATCTTGCCTTGGAAGTCGCGAATGGTCTAAGGGGCGTCGGCTTCCCCCAGGTCAAACCTGAGGAAGAACTTATAACTACGGGTCGTCACAAGGGTCAGATCAAGATTGTCAAGGAGAAGGAATTCCAAGGGGGGCTCGGACCGAAGAGAGTGGACGTTTCGTTCTCGGATGATCGTCATGGCCTGCTGTTGGCTGTTACGATCAAAAGCCTTAACTTCGCGAGCTATCCGCGCCTGAAGGATTCAGTCCCGCCTCGTCCTGACCTCACTAAAATCGGTAATTTTTCAAAGAACGTGAAGAATCGATTCGGCGACCTAACGACTGAATCTATCACCTTGCACATGCGGTTTCCTTTTGCTGTCGTCGGATGCCTCTACGTGATGCCGGAGCGGTCGATGGTCGAAAAAGGCAAGAACATGAGGATTTCGACCTTTGAGCGTGCTTCGCTACTCTACGGCACCATTTCAGGCCGAACGGCATATGGTGATCCCGCCGAGAAATTCGAGAACGTCACCCTAATGCTCTATAAGCCGGTGACCGTTGAAGGACAGACCGACGATGTTTGGGTGAGGCTGTATGTTGCCGGTCAGATCCGCGATGTGACGTCCGAGGCCGATTACTTCCAAGGACTAAAAACGCTCTATAACCTGAGAAATCCTCATGCGATGGTCGGTGAGGAGGCAGACGAGGGAGAGCTTGATTTTGAAGAACTTCCCCCGGAAGACGACCCACAGATTTAGAACAGATCCAAAAAACCTCCTGATCTCTTGACCTCCTGTGAAAAAGACAGAGCAACGTTCGGATAGATCGGCCGCTCGGGGTGGCGTATCTTCCTCTGTATGAATACCCAGATCGAACAGATACAGCGCGCGTGCGACATCATCCGGGCCAATCCTGAGGAGCGGCATACGCTGGGCGCGCTGGCCGGGCACGTCGGGCTCAGCCGCTTTCACTTTCAGCGCGCCTTCACGCGGGTCGTCGGCATCTCGCCGCGCGCGTTTGCCGAGGCGTGCCGCCTCGGCCAGGTGAAGACCGCGTTGAAAAAGGGGGAGCGCGTCACCCCGGCCATATACGATGCGGGTTATGGATCGAGCAGCCGGCTCTACGAGCGGGCCGGCCCGGCGCTCGGCATGACGCCCGCGACGTATCGGAAAGGGGCGCCCGGCGTGGAAATCGACTTCACGATTGCGGATTCGCCGCTCGGACGGCTGCTACTGGCGGCGACGACGCGCGGCGTGTGCCGCGTGATGATTGGCGATAGCGATCGTGCGCTCGAGAAAGATCTGCGCGAGGAGTATCCGCATGCGATCGTGCGGCGCAACGATCGCATCCTGACCGCGCAGGTCCGTCCGCTGCTCGAGCATCTCCGCGGGACATCGCCGCACGTGGAGCTGCCGCTCGACGTGCGCGCGACCGCCTTTCAATGGCGCGTCTGGGGCGCGCTGAAGGCCATCCCGTACGGTGAGACACGTACGTACCAACAGGTCGCCGCCTCCATCGGCAAGCCGACCGCGACCCGCGCCGTCGCGCGCGCCTGCGCCACCAACCCGGTTGCGCTGCTGATTCCCTGCCACCGCGTCATCGGGACCGATGGCTCGCTTCGCGGATATCGGTGGGGCGTGGCTCGGAAAGAAAAGCTTCTAGCCCAAGAACGGCGACGGTCCGGCTGAAGCCGGACCCTACCGACGAGCACCGCGACTGGCGACTGGCGACTGGCGACTATCGACTAGAATTGTCCCGTTTTGGCTAAGACCCATTACGGGACCAGCTACTGGCTGGATCGGTTTCCCTCATCCCGCCGGCCGTCCTACCCGCGGCATCGCGGCAACCTGCACATCGAGGTGGCGATCGTCGGCGGCGGGGCGCTGGGGTGCGCGACCGCGTACGTGCTCGCAGCTGCGGGCATCGACGTTGCAGTGTTCGAACAGGGGCGCCTCGCGCACGCCCAGGCGGCGCGCGGAACGGGCGTCGTCTTACATGAGCCGGAGCCATTGTTCTTCGAGCTCGCGAAGCAGCACGGCGTGCGCGATGCGCGCTCCATCTATCAGCTCGCTCGGCGCGGCTCGCTCGAGTACGTGTCGGCGCTGAAGCGGCTGCGCATCGAGTGCGGCCTTCAGGTTCGCGACGCCATCCATTTCAGCTCGAGCCCAGACGGCATCCAGAGGCTTCAGAAGGAATATGCGGCGCGGCGTGACGCCGGTCTCGAGGTGGCCTCGCAGAAAGGGACGCCGCTGTTCCGGCAGATCGGCGTGAACGGTTTCGGCCTCGTCACGCACGGCAACGCGAGCGTCGATCCGTACAAAGCCACGCTCGGGCTCGCCCGCGCGGCCGTCGCGCGCGGCGCGCAGATGTTCGAGCAGTCGCCAGTCACGCGCATTCAGCCGAGACGAAGAACGGTCGACATCAAGACCGAAGGCGGTGTCGTCACGGCCTCGAAGGTGGTCGTGGCCACCGGATATCCCACCGACGATTTCAAGCCCCTCCGCAGGCGCTTCGCGCGCAGCGACGCGTACGTGGTGCTCACCTCGGATCTGCCGGCGGCCATCCGGCGCGAGATGACGCCGCCGGACCTGATTCTGCGCGATGCCGCGTCGCCCGATCACTGGATGCACTGGAACGGGGATCGCGTGCTCTTCGCGGGCGCCGATCAGCCGAGCGTGCCCGATCGCGCGCGCGAGCGGACGTTGATTCAGCGCACCGGGCAGCTCATGTACGAGCTGTCGGTCATGCGCCCCGCGATCTCCGGGCTCATGCCGGAATACGCCTGGGAGGTCGGGTCGTCACGGACCATTGACGGCGTGCCGTATTACGGGCCGCACAGGAACTATCCGCATCATTACTTTGCGTTCTCCGGCGGGACCGGCGGCCTCGGCCTGTCGTTCGCGGCTGCGCGCATCATCCTTCGGCACTATCAGGGAACCCCGGACAAGGGGGACGAGCCGTTCTCGTTTACGCGGATACGGGAATGAGCGGGCTCGATCTGCTGGCGTTCGGTCCGCATCCCGACGATCTGGAAATCGGCCTGGGAGGCACCATCGCCAAGCACGCGGCGCTCGGCCACGCGGTCGGGCTGTGCGATTTGACCCGCGGCGAGATGTCGAGCAACGGCACGCCCGACGGGCGCGTGAAGGAAGCCGAGGCGGCGCGCCAGGTGCTCGGCGCCGCATGGCGCGAGAACCTCGCGCTGCCGGACAGGGCGATCGGCCGCTCGCCGGACCACATCCGGGCGGTCGTCGAGCTCATCCGGCGCGCGCGCCCGCGCACGATTGCGGTGCCGTACTGGAAGGATCGCCATCCCGATCACGAATCCTCGGCCGCGCTGCTCCGCGACGCGATCTTCAACGCGAAGCTGAAGCGATATGAGGCCGCGGGCGAGCCGTTTCAGCCCGAGTGGGTGTGCCATTACTTCATCAACGACGCGGCACCGGCCTCGTTCGTCGTCGACGTGTCGGCGCACTACGAGGTCAAGCGGCAGGCGCTGGCGTGCTATACCAGCCAGTTCTCCCGTGCAACCGAATCGGCGGCCACGCGTCTAAATTCACCGAGCTTCGGCCAGCTCATCGAAAGCCGAGACGCGCAGTTCGGCGCGCTGGCTGGCGTCCGGTTTGCCGAAGGGATTGTGGTGAACGAGCCGGTCGTTCGGGAGCATCTGCTGAAGGTCGCGGAGCGGCGCGGGGCATAGGGGCCCCCGCAAGCGTAGCGACCCGAGCGGGGCGGAGGGGCCCCCGCGACTAAGGTTAGGGTTTGCATGCATATCGGAGTGGTCTGTTACGCGTCGGTCGGCGGCAGCGGCATTGTGGCCACCGAGCTGGCGAAGTCGCTCGCCCGCCGCGGCCACCAGGTGCACCTGATCAGTACCGAGCCGCCGTTCCGCCTCGGCGATTACGAGGCGGGGCTCGCGTTCCATCGCGTCCACACGCCGTCGTATCCGCTGTTTCGAGAGCCTCAGTACATGCTGTCGCTCGCGAACAAGATCGTGCAGCTCTCGCGGGAGTTCTCACTCGACATCGTGCACGCGCATTACGCCATCCCCCACGCGACCGCCGCCTATCTCGCGAAGCACATCATCGCGTCGACCAACGCCGGATCGAGCGGGAAGGTGCCGAAGGTCATCACCACGCTGCACGGCACCGACATCACGCTGCTCGGCAGCGATCCGTCCTACTCCGAGACGGTCGCGTTCTCGATCGATCAGTCCGACGGCGTGACCGCCGTGTCCGACAGCTTACGGCGCGACACGTACCAGGCGCTCGCGATCAAGCGCGAGATTCGCGTCATCCCGAACTTCCTCGAGTGCGACGAGCACCGGCGCCGCGAGCTGCCCGACCTGCGCGCGCGGCTGTGCCCGCCGGACAAATACGACAAGCTGATCATTCATCTGTCGAACTTCCGGCCCGTCAAGCGCGTCGATGCCGTTGTCCAGATCTTCGAGAAGGTGCGCAAGACCGTGCGCGCGAAGTTGATATTCGTCGGTGAGGGCCCGGAGCTGTCGCGCGCGATGCGCATGGTGCACGAGCGCGGGCTGGCGTGCGACGTCGAGGCCCTGGGCGAACAGGATCAGGTCGTGCCGCTGCTATCCGTATCGGATCTGTTCCTGCTGCCCTCGGCGCAGGAGAGCTTCGGCCTGGCGGCGCTCGAAGCGATGGCCTGCGAGGTGCCCGTCGTCGCGTCGCGCGTCGGCGGACTGCCGGAAGTGGTCGAAGACGGCGTGAGCGGATTTCTGCGCGAGCCGGCCGACGTGGAGGGGATGGCGAAGGCCGCAGTCACGCTGCTCAGCGATACGGCGCTGCACGCACAGTTTGCGCAGGCGGGACTCGACCGCGTGAGACGCCATTTCTGCTCTGGACGCGTCGTTCCGCAATACGAAGCGTACTACCAGGAAGTCAGCCAACTCGTGTAAGATCCCCTCACCCCCCAGTCCAGATTCTAGATTTCAGATTTTAGTTTCTAGATTTCAGTTTCGGTAATCATTCATGGCCCCCGATCCACGGGTTCAACACCTCCTGCGCCGCGCCGGGTACGGTGCGAGCGCTGCCGAAGCGGCAACGTTCAGCGAGCGCGGCGTTGCCGCCACGCTGGATGCGCTCGTGGACTATCAGCGCTCGCCAGACGAAGTGGACGCGCTCATCGGCCAGCCCGGTTATGCCGCGGTGACCCCCTCGGCGGGTGCGATGGAACCCTTCTCCCCGTCGACCTCCGTCAACGACGCGCGGCAGCGGTGGCTGTTCCGCATGGTGCATACGCGCCGCCCGCTGCAGGAAAAGATGGCGCTCTTCTGGCACCAGCATTTCGCGACGGCCTACAGCAAGATCTCGAACGCGGTGGGGGGCGTCGGCGCCACGCAGATGATGGCGGCGACGCGGGCGGAGCATCCGGGCGGGCTGTGGAGCCAGCTGCAGCTCTTCCGTGATTACGCGCTGCCGAACTTCCGGGATCTGCTGTTCGAGGTGGCGAAAGATCCCGCCATGCTGTACTGGCTCGACGGCCGTCTCAACACCCGCGCCCGACCGCAGGAGAACTTCGCGCGTGAGGTGATGGAGCTGTTCACGATCGGCGTCGGCCAGTTCGCGGAAAGCGACGTGTATGCCGGCGCCCGAGTGTTCACCGGGTGGAATCTGCAGCGCACCGGCGAGGCGCGGGATCCGCTCGGGTTCTCGCAGTTTTTCTATAACGCCGCTCAACACGACACGAACGCGAAGACGTTCAGCTTTCCGATTTACACGGACGGCTCGAAGACGATTCCCGCGCGCGCGGTGTCGGGCGGCATGCAGGACGGCCTCGATTTGATCGCGGCGCTCGCGCGCCATCCGGAAACGGGGCGGCGGCTGGCGCGCAAGCTGTGGTCGTTTTTCATCAGCGAGATTCGGCCGGCGGACGAGGCGTTCGTCGCCCGCATCGCGAACGTGTACGCGCTGAGCGACTGCCACATGTCGCCGGTCGTGCGCGCCGTGCTGTCGTCGCAGGAATTCGACGCGCCCGAGAGCTACTTCGCGCGGTTCTCGTGGCCGGTCGAGTTCGTCGCGCGCACGCTCAAAGAGGTGGGCCCGTCGGGCTTTACGCTCAACAGCGCGCTCAGCCCGCTGTCGAATATGGGGCAGCAGCTCTTCGAGCCGCCGGACGTGGCCGGATGGGAGAGGGGCGTGGCATGGTTCACGACCGCGGCGATGCTTGCGCGGATGAACTTCGCGTCGACGGTGACGTCCAGGCAGCGTAACGACATTGCCGCCGCCGCCGCGGGCAACGGACCGACACCCGACGCGCTGCTGTCGTTCTATCTCGACCGCCTGTCGCCCGCGCCATTCGAGGGTCCCGCGTACTCGAGCCTGCTTGAGTACCTGCGGAGCGGTGGGACGTGGACGGGCAACGCCAACCAGCTGCGCGTGAAGGCGCCTGGCCTGATTCACCTGATTGTCGGGTCGTCGGAGTACCAGCTGGTATGAAATTCACGCGACGCGATTTCGTCCGTGGCGGTGTCAGCGCATTCAGCCTCGGCTTTACCGCGCCGCGGTTTCTCTGCGACATCGCGCTCGCGCAGGGTGCCGCGTCCAGAAATCTCGTCGTCCTGTATCTGGGAGGCGGCAACGACTCCCTCAGCATGCTCGTGCCTTATCGCGATTCGTTCTATCAGGGCCGGCGTCCGACGCTGGCGGTGCCCGCGGGACAGGTCCTGCAGATCGGCCGCGACTCGGCGGGCAACGAGCTCGGCCTTCATCCGCGGCTGACGGGGCTGAGAACGATCTTCGACGAGGGACGGCTCGCGCTGATTCAGCGCACCGGCTACGAGAACTCGAGCCGCTCGCACTTCGAGGGCACCGACATCTGGTCGACGGCGAACCCGTTGTTCACACAGGGCCCGGGCTGGCTCGGACGATATCTCGACACGATTCCCGCGCCTGTCGATCCGCTGCATGCGTGGAACACCGGCGCGGAAGTGCCGCATGCGCTGTTGTCGCGCCTCGTCGGCGTGCCGTCCATCACCAACCCGGCGGCGTACGCGTTCCAGAGCCCCAACGGCCCGGTGGACGCGGTGTTCGAGCGCGAGGCGGCGATGCGCATGTCATCGCACCTGCCGATGCATCGCCCGCATCTGGCGTTCGTCAACGCCAGCGCGCAATCGGCGTTCGCGACGCTCGATCGCGTCGCTATCGTCGGCGCCTACGTGCCGACCGTCACATATCCCACGAACGGGTTTGCGCAGGCGCTGCGCGCGGTCGCCGGCGCGCTCGCGACGCAAATCGGCACGCGCATCTTCTGGGTGCAGACGGGCGGCTACGATACGCACGCGGCGCAGGGCGGCTCGTACGGCACCCTGATGACGACGCTCAACGACGGGCTGCTGGCGTTCTATCAGGATCTCAACAACCAAGGACTGATGAACGACACGCTCGTGCTGCAGTTCTCGGAGTTCGGGCGCCGGATCAACGAAAACGGCAGCAGCGGCACGGACCATGGCGCCGCGAGCGTCATGATGGCCATCGGCGGGCAGGTACGAGGCGGCATTTACGGCACGGCGCCGTCGTTGTCTCCAGATCCGGGCAACCCCACGCTCGAGAACGGCGCGAACGACGTGCGGTACGAAACCGACTTCCGCTCGGTGTACGCGCGCGTCATCGACAACTGGCTCGGCGCCGATTCAACCAGCATTCTTGGCGGCGATTTTCGCGGAGGACATGGCTTCATCTAGAAACTAAAATCTAAAATCTTCTTTAGATTGCAGATTTTAGATTGTAGATTTCAGATTCCCATGTCACAGGCGCCGTCAACCGTCAGCGTCAGTAACATCTTATCGGCGCTTTCCTATGCGTTAGACCTCACCGAGGGGCATCCGCGCGGGCACTCGGCGCGTACGTGCCTCATCGGCATGGCGCTCGGGCGGGTCATCGGGCTGCCTCCGCAGGAACAGCAGGATCTGTTCTACGCCCTGCTGCTGAAGGACGCGGGATGCTCGAGCAATGCCGACCGCATGTTTCAGGTGTTCGGCGGTGACGACCAGGCGGCCAAGCGCGGGGCGTGGGAGCAGGACTGGCGCACGCTGCGCGGCAAGGCCTCGTACGCCCTGAAGTTTGCCGAGCCCGGCGGATCGCTCGGCGCCCGGCTCAAGAAACTGGTGGCGCTGGCCACGGGCGGTCGCGCGCTCGGCCGATCGATTTATCAGATTCGCTGCGAGCGCGGCGCGGACATCGCGCAGGCGCTCGGGTTTTCAAAAGCGACCGCTCACGCGATTCGCTCGATGGACGAGCATTGGGATGGCGGCGGCTATCCGGAAGGCCGCAAGGGGCAGGCCATTCCGGTGCTCGCGCGCATCATCGGTGTGGCGCAGGTCGCCGAGATCTTTGCCGAGCAGGATGGGCCCGAAGCCGCGCTGGCCGTCGTGCGCGCGCGGCGCGGGCGCTGGTTCGATCCCGATCTCGTGCGCGCGTTTCGCGACGTCGCCGCTGATGCGTCATTGTGGGAACGCGTCACGTCGAGCGACGTCGATCGCGAAGTCTCGGCCGTCGAGCCGCAAGTGATGCAGTTCGCCGTTGACGAAGATCGGCTCGATCAGATTGCGGCGGCCTTCGCGTGGGTCGTCGACGCGAAGTCGCCGTTCACGTACCACCACTCCGAACGTGTCGCGGACTTCGCGACGTCGATCGCCGAGTACATCGGCCTGTCGAAAGCCGAGTGCGTGCGCGTGAAGCGGGCCGGGCTGCTGCACGACATCGGCAAGCTCGCGGTGCCGAACCGCATTCTCGACAAGCCCGGACGCCTGACCTCGGCGGAGTGGGAAATCGTGCGTCTGCATCCGTACTACTCGTATCAAATCCTCGAGCGCGTGCCCGTATTCGGCGAGTTTGCCTTCGACGCCAGCGCGCACCACGAGCGCATGGACGGCCGCGGCTACTATCGCAATCTTCGGGGCGATCAACTCTCGCTCTGCGCGCGCATTCTCGCGACCGCAGACAAATACGACGCGTTGTCGGCGGACCGCCCCTACCGCGCGGGGATGCCAGTCGATCGGGTGTGCGCCATCCTGAACGAGGATCTGGGTTTCGACCTCTGCCCCGACTGCGTGACTGCGGCAAAGGCCGTATCGGGTATGTAATACTTGCGGTTTCATGCGCCGCACGGCCCCATTCCACATAGCCGCGCTCCTCGTCATCACGGGATTTCCCACGGCCGCCGCCGGGGTCCCCAGCGCGGCCGCCGCCGCGCAGCAGCGCGCGGCCGATCTGGGTTCGATGCTTCTGCAGACGCCGGCGGTTCGCGCGGCCGTCGATCTCGCGAAAAGCGACGAGATGCGGACCATCGAGGACCAGATTCGAATCTGCGAGATCGAGGCGCCGCCATTTCAGGAAGCGAAGCGCGCGGAGCTGTACGCCGGACTGCTGCGCGAGGCCGGGCTGAAGAACGTGCGCATCGACGCCGAAGGCAACGTCATCGCCGAGCGGCCTGGCGCGAGCGCGCGTCCCAACGTGGTGGTGAGCGCCCACCTCGACACCGTGTTTCCGCGCGGCACTAACGTGAAAGTTCGTCGCGACGGTTACGTGCTGCGCGGTCCCGGCATCGGCGACGACTGCCGCGGGCTGGCCGACGTGCTCGCCGTGGCGAGAGCGCTGAACAAGGCAGGGGTCACGACCCCGGGCACGATCACCTTCGTCGCCACCGTCGGCGAAGAAGGGCTTGGCGACCTCCGCGGCGTGAAGCGCCTGTTCAATGAAACGCTGAAGGACCGCATCGATCGCTTCATCTCGATCGACGGCGAGGGGTTGGGCGTGACGCACATCGCCATCGGCAGCGCGCGGTTCCGCGTCACCTTCAAAGGGCCTGGCGGCCACAGCTTCGGGTCGTTCGGGGCCGTCAACCCGATCCACGCGCTTGGCAGGGCGATGGCGCGTATCGGCGACTTTCAGGTGCCCAGCTCTCCGCGTACTACGTTCAGCGTGGGACGCATCGGCGGGGGCACGTCGATTAACGCCATCCCGAGCGAGGCATGGATGGAAGTCGATCTCCGCTCCGGCGACATGGCCGCGCTCCGGGCGCTCGAGAAGCAGTTCCGTCAGGCGGTGAACGACGCCGTTGCGCAGGAGAACGCGCGCTGGAGCAGTTCCGCGCTGACCGTGACGATCGACACCGTCGGCATGCGCCCCGCCGGCCGGCTGTCGGCGTCTGCGCCCATCGTCCAGGCCGCCATCTCCGTCTCGAAAGCGCTGAGCCTTCCGTTATCGTTCTCCGAGGGCTCGACTGACGCGAACCTGCCGCTCAGCCTCGGCATCCCTGCCGTGACCATCGACGCAGGCGGGCGCGGCTCCGGCGCGCACACCGAAAACGAAATGTTCGACGCAACGGACGCCTGGAAAGGTACGCAGCGCGCCCTTCTGCTGGCCGTCGCCCTCGCGCAACCGTAAATCGCTGGATTAGACTTAAGAGGCAATGCCGACCGCCAAAGCGCGCCCGCCGATCAAGCGAACCAAATTCAAACTCAGCACCGAAGAGCTCCTCGAGATTTATTACTGGCTCAAGTTCATCCGCTCCTTCGACGAGCGTCTCAGCCTTGGCGTCCGTCAGGGCAAGGTACGCAGCGGCGTGTACACGGGCATCGGACAGGAAGCGATTGTCGTCGGCACCTGCTTTGGTCTCCGCGAGGACGACTGGATTTTCCCGTTGCATCGCGATCTGGGCGCCCTTCTCATGAAAGGTGTTACGGCGCGGCAGATGATGGCGCAGATGTACGCGAAGGTGACGGGCCTCTCGAAGGGGCGCGATTCGGCGCTGCACAGCGGCGTCAACGAGCTCGGCATCTTCGGCAACACGAGCATGCTCGGCGCGAACCTTCCCGTGGCCGCCGGCGTCGGCCTGACGATGAAGATGGAAGGGAAAGACAGCGTCTGCATCGCCTACTTCGGCGAAGGCGCCAGTAATACCGGCGATTTTCACGAAGCGATGAACTTCGCGGGCGTCAACAAGCTGCCGATCGTCTTTATCTGCGAGAACAACCTGTACGCATACTCGGTACCCGTCGAAAAGAGCATGGCGATCGAGGATGTCGCCGTCCGCGCCGAAGGCTACGGGTTCGACGGCGTGGCGATCAACGGCAACGACGTGCTCGCTGTGTATCAGGCGGTGAAGGGCGCCCGGCGCCGCGCGCGCGCCGGCGAGGGGCCGACGCTCATCGAGTGCAAGACGTATCGCTGGCACGGCCACTCCGAGCACGACAAGGCCTTCTACCGCACCAAGGAAGAGCTCGCGATGTGGAAGAGCCGCGATCCGCTCACGACCTTTACGACCTATCTCGAGCACATGAGCGTCCTGACTCCGGAGAAGTCGCAGGAGATCGACCAGCGCATCACGGACACGCTGGACGATGCGGTGCGGTTCGCCGAAGACAGCCCGGACCCGGCGCCCGAAGAAGCCGTCACCGATCTCTACGCGTAGATTCCTGCATCATGGCGAAAGACATTTCTTATCTGGAAGCGATTCGCGAGGCGCTCTTCGAAGAGATGCGCCGCGATCCGAAAGTGTTCGTGCTCGGCGAGGACGTGGGCGAGTACGGCGGCGCGTTCGGCGCCACCGCCGGCCTGGTTGAGGAGTTCGGCGAGGCGCGCTGCCTCGACACGCCGATCTCGGAGTCTGCCATCGTCGGCGTCAGCATCGGCGCGTCGCAGCGCGGGTACCGTCCCGTGGCCGAGATGCAGTTCGCCGATTTCATCAGCTGCGGCTTCGATCAGATCGTCAACCAGGCGGCGACGCTCAGGTACCGCACCGGCGGGCGCGTCACCTGCCCGATCGTCGTGCGCGCGCCGAGCGGCGGCAACGTCGGCGGCGGCTTGTATCACTCGCAGAATCCCGAGGCGTGGTTCATTCACCGGGCCGGGCTGAAAGTGGTGGCGCCGTCCAACGCGTGGGACGCGAAGGGTCTGCTGAAGGCCGCGATTCGAGACGACAACCCCGTCATCTACATGGAGCACAAGTATCTGTATCGCCGCGCGAAGGGGCCGGTGCCCGAGGGCGATGAGATCGTGCCCATCGGCGTCGCCGCGATCCGCCGCCCCGGAAGCGATGCGACGATCGTCACCTACGGCGCGATGGTGACGCCGTCGCTCGAAGCTGCCGATCGGCTGGCAAAGGAAGGCGTCGAAGTCGAGGTGATCGACCTGCGCTCGCTGATGCCGTACGACAAGGCCGCGATTTTTGCGTCGGTGGAGAAGACCAGCCGCCTGCTGATCGTCCACGAAGACGTGAAGACCCTGGGCATCGGCGCCGAGCTGTCAGCTGTGGTGGTGGAGGAGCGGTTCGATGCGCTGGACGCGCCGGTGATGCGCGTGACCTATCCGGACACGCACTGCCCGTTCTCGGCGGTGCTCGAAAGCTACAACCTGCCGAACGTCGAGAAGATCTCTGACGCGCTGCGCCAGCTCGCGTCGTACTAGGGGCTGACAGACTTCAGCGTCAGTTCCGTTCTTTAAACCCGGCCGGCATTGCGACGTCCGCGGTCGTCACATTCGTCGCGATCTTCAGCACCTCGTTGTTCGTGGTCATGAACGTCGCGCGCGCGGGGTCGGCGTTGGGGTTCGCGGCGGCTTCCTTGTCCTGGTTCTGCTGCTGGCGCCGGCGCATGAATCCGCCGAGTGCGCCGCCGACGGAGAGCGGCTTCTCGTCGCTCGAGGCCGACGAACCGCCGGACGCCTGCTGCTTCATCTGCTCCGCGCTCTTCACCGAGACCATCGTCGTGGTCGACTGAATGGCGGTGCCGCCCAGGTCTTCCTTGCTGAAGCGCGCGAAGGCGTCCTTGACGCCGGGGAACATCGCGGCGACGGTCGCCATCTGCTGCACGTCGACCGCCGTCACCGGTCCTGCGAGCTTCGCCCAGTACCGGCGCTCGAAATCGGCGACCTCTTTCAGCGACGGCGCCGACTTGCTGAGCCACGTGTCGACGATCATCACGATGCCGCCGCTCTCTTCGATCTTCCTGCCTTTTTCGCGGACGGTGATGGTGGCGATCACCTGGCGCGTATCGAAGCCGTTGATGGCCTTGGTCTGGCCGGTGTTCTTGACGTCGAAATCGACTTCCATTTCCTTGCCGTCGCTCTTCGTCTGCTGCTCGGAGGCCGGCTCCTTGGCCGCGCTCTCGCGCGCCCGCGCCTCGGCCTCGCGCATCTGCTTCCGCAGCTCTTCGAACGTCGTGACCTTGTAAGTCTTGCGGCGCATATCGAGGTCGTAAATCTTTTCTTCTCTGAGGTCCACGATCTGGGCGTTGTTGTCGCCGGTGGTGGTCATCTTGCGATCGCCTGAGACCGCCACGGTCGAGACGACGCCTTCTCTTGCCGACTTACCGCCGAAGAAATTGAAGACCTTGCCGAGCGCGCCGGCAAACGAAACCTGGTTGCGTTCTTCCTTCTTGACCTCGGCGTGGACGGGCGCCGCGGCGAACGCAAGGGTCAGCACAATCGCGGGAACTGAAAATGTACGTGTCATCGATATGATCTCCTTCGAAATGGAACACCTGTATTTTAGGCCAGGACGCTGGCGAGCGCGTCGTCGATATTGGAATATCGGAACGTAAACCCCAGATCTGTCGCGCGCACGGGCAGCGCGCGCTGGCCGCTCAGCAGCAGTGCGTCGGCCATTTCGCCGAGCGCGATGCGCAACGCGAACGCGGGCGCGGGCAGAAAACTCGGCCGTTTCAGCGCGCGCCCGAGCGCCTTCGAGAACTCAGCGTTCGTGACCGGACTGGGACCCGTCGCGTTGACGGGGCCACGCGCTCCGTCGGCTGTCACGATCCACGACACCATCCGCACCCAATCGTCCGTATGTATCCACGGCATGTACTGCGTGCCCGATCCCAGTGGCCCGCCGACGAACATCTGAAACGGCGGCAGCATCTTGGGCAGCGCGCCGCCGCGGCGATCGAGCACGATGCCGGTGCGCACGAGCGCGACACGCGTGATCTCCGCGACCTCACGTGCCGCCGCTTCCCAGTCCTGGGCGAGGCCAGCGAGAAAGTCGGTACCTGGCACGGACGCCTCGGTCAGGGTTTCCTCGCCACGGTCGCCGTAATAGCCGACTGCGGATCCGCTGATGAAGGCGGCGGGCGGGCGCGCGGCCTGGCGAATGGCCGCTGTCAGGCTTCGCGTGGCGAGCATGCGGCTGTCGCGAAGTTTCCGCTTCTGCGCGGCTGACCAGCGGCTGGCGGCGATCGACTCGCCGGCGAGGTTGATGACGGCGCCTGCGTCATTGACGACGTGCGCCCATGGGCCGGCACTGCCGTCGGGAGTCCACTGGACGAATGTCGTGCGGGGCTGCGGTGTCACGTTCGCAGGCGTCTGCCGCGTGAGGACGGCGACATCGTGGCCATCGCCTGCGAGCGCGCGGGCGAGCGCCGAGCCGAGGAATCCTGAACCGCCGGCAATGACGATGTTCATGGGGAACAAGCATACCGAGCTTGACAGGGAGTGCATCTTACTATTAACTAACCGTTAAGTTAATTATGGCCCGCCCCAAAGGACCCACACCGGACACCCGTAAGCGCATCCTCGCCGCCGCCAGCGACGAGTTCGGCGCCCAGGGCTTCGCCGCCACAACGGTCGATCGCATCGCGCGCCGCGCCCGCGTCAACAAGGCGATGATCTACTACCACTTCCCGAACAAGCGCGCGCTCTACACCTGCATCATCCGCGACGTCTTCACGCCCATCGCCGAGCGGGTGCGCATCGCGGTGGCCGACGAGTCGCGGCCCGAAGAGAAGCTCGCACGCGTCATCGACGCCATCGTGCGATCGGTCGACGCGTCTGCGCACTTCCTGCCGATTTTTCTCCGCGAGATTGCCGACGGGGGAGCGCACCTCGGCGCTGAAGAACTCGCGCTCATCGCCGGCCTCTTCGCCGCCGTCAGCGGCACGATCGCGGAGGGCGCAAAACAGCATGCGTTTCAGCCCGTCCACCCGGCGCTCGCGCATTTCACATTGATCGGGCCGCTGATCATGCTTCGCGCGACCGCCCCCGTGCGCGCGCGAATCAAGAGCATGCGGCATGTCGACATTCCGGACGCGGATACCGACACGGTCGTTCGACATCTACAGATGGTTGCGAAAAGGATGCTAAACCCAAGAGTCGAAGAGTCGGGGAGTCATGGAGTCGGGGAGTCGAGAACGAAGAGAGATTTATGACAACTATCAGGATTGTGTTCTTTGTGGTCGCAGCGGTCGCGATTGGCGCATGTCGCGAAACTGCGCCCGCGACAGGCGCCCGCGTATCCGGGCAGGCCGACGCCATCGAGGTGCACGTGGCCCCAGAAGTCGGCGGCCGCATCGTCGAGTTGACGATCGCCGAAGGCGACCGCGTGAAGCAGGGCGATGTCGTGGCGCGGCTCGACACGCGCGATGTCGACCTCGCGCTGCGGCGCGCGCAGGCAGAGCGATCGCAGGTGGACGCGCAGCTGCGGCTGCTGCAGGCGGGTGCGCGCGGCGAAGACGTCCGGCAGGCGGAGGCACAGGTCGCCGCCGCATCGGCCGACGTCGCTGCCGCGCAGGCCGATCTCGCCGCCGCTGAGACCGACCTTCAGCGGTTCGAGACGCTGCTCGCGAGCAACTCGGGCTCGCAGAAGCAGCGCGACGATGCGGCGACGAGACGGGACATGGCGGGAGATCGCGTCCGCGCCGCGCGGGCGCGCGAGACAGGCGCGCGCGAAGGGGTCGCGCGACTTCGCGCCGGATCGCGGCGCGAGGAAATCGAGGCGGCACGCGCGCGTGTGGCCGGCGTCGACGCGCACATCGCGACGCTCGAGAAGTCCAGGAGTGATGCGACGGTGACCGCGCCGATCGGCGGCATCGTGACCGAGCGGCTCCTCGATCCCGGCGAGATCGTCGCGCCGCGCGCGCCGATCGCCGTGCTGGCCGATCTCGATCACGCGTGGGCCGAGGTCTTCGTCGACGAGCCGATGATTCCGCGCATCAAGCTGGGCCAGGCCGCGACGGTCTTCACCGACGCCGGCGGCCCAGGCCTTCCGGGAAAGGTGAGTTACGTCGCGTCGAAAGCCGAGTTCACCCCACGCAACGTGCAGACCGCTGACGATCGATCGAAGCTCGTGTACCGCGTGAAGATTGCCGTCGACAACAGCAAGGGCATCCTGAAGCAGGGCATGCCGGTAGAGGCGGAGATACCTCTGCAGTGATTAGGGATTGGGGATTAGGAATTAGGAAATGCCTGCAATAGAGCTCGACAAGGTCACGAAGAAATACGACAAGGTCGTTGCGCTGCGCGATCTGTCGATGTCGATCGAAGCCGGCGAGATGTTCGGCCTCATCGGCCCGGATGGCGCCGGCAAGACCACCGCGATTCGAGTGATGTGCGGGCTGTTGAAGCCAGATGCCGGCAGCGTGCGCGTGCTGGGCCGCGATCCGGTGAAGCAGCACCGCGACGTGACGCAGACGCTTGGATACCTGTCCCAGCGGTTCAGCCTCTATGGCGATCTCTCCATCGACGAGAACATCGCGTTCTTCGCCGAGATTCACGGCCTCAACATGCGCGAGCCGGCCATTCGCGATCGCCGCGAGCGCCTGCTCGAGCTGACGCAGCTGGCGGCGTTCCGGACGCGGCTCGCCGATCGGCTGTCTGGCGGGATGAAGCAGAAGCTGGCGCTCGCATGCACGCTCGTCCATGAGCCCAGAATCATCCTGCTCGACGAGCCCACGACCGGCGTCGATCCCGTGTCGCGTCGCGAGTTCTGGAAGCTGCTCTCAGAATTTCTCGCGCAGGGCATCACCATTCTCATGGCCACCCCCTATCTCGACGAGGCAGAGCGGTGCACCCGCGTAGCGCTGCTGCACGAAGGGCAGCTCCTCGCGCTCGACACGCCCGCCAGCCTGCGCGCGGCGCTGCCGGGCGTCGTCATGGAGGTGATCGCGCCCGATAGAGATCGCGCCACCGGCGTGCTCGAACGGCTGCCGGGTGTCGAAGATGTGCAGCTCTTCGGCGAGCGCGCGCACGTGCGTCTCGACGCGGGCGCGCCGCTGAGCGATCCGGATCGCCTCACGTCGGCGCTGAACACGGAAGGGGTCGCCGTCGAAAGCGTACGGCGGGTACCCACGTCGCTCGAGGACGTCTTCATCGCGCGAGTCGCAAAGGAAACCGTATGAAACGCGTATCGATCGCTTTTCTGTTCGTGGCCGGCTTCGCCGATCTCGCCCTCGCGCAAACCGCGCCAGTACGCCTGACCCTCGACGAAGCCATCACGCGCGGCATCGAAGCGAACCCTCGGCTCGAGGAATTGCTCGCCAGGCAGGAGGCGGCCCGCGCCGTCGAAGGGCAGCGCGAGGCCGCGCAGCAGCCTCAGCTCGCGGCGATTGCGAGCTACACGCGCACCAATCACGTCGACGAGTTCAGCGTGCCGAACGCGTCGGGCGGCGTGCGCGTGATCTATCCCGATGTTCCAGACAACGTGCGCTCGCGGATCGATCTGCAGTGGCCGATTTACACAGGCGGCCGTCTGAAGGCGCTCACGCGAGCCGCAGGCGCCGAGGCCGAAGCGGTTGGGCACGATCGCGAGGCGGCCCAGGCGGATCTGAAGCTCGAGATCACGCGCGCGTTCCTGGCGGTGCTCACGGCGCGGGCATCCGTGCATGTGGTGCGGCAGGCGCTCGAGCGCACCGGCGCGCATCTCACCGACGTGCGGAATCAGCTCGGCGTCGGGCTCGTGCCGCCGAGCGACGTACTGACGATCGAGGCACAGCACGCGCGCCAGCGAATGCTCAGCATCGAGGCCGAGAACATCCTCGAGACGGCGACGGCAGAGTTCAAGAGGCTGGTCGGGATAGACCAGGATGTGCCGGTTGAGTTAGCGGCCGACATGGCTGACCTAAAGGTCAGCACTACGAATGCAGAGGTCAGCACTACGACAGACCTCGTACGTAGGCCGGGTCTTGCAATTCAAGACCCGGCATCGGTGCTCGCGCGCGACAATCGCGCCGAGCGCAAATCACTCCTCTTCCGCATCACCGCCGCCGAAGAGCGGGTTGCCGCGGCATCCGCAGGCCATCTGCCCGTGCTGACGGCGATTGGCGGTTACGACATGGCGCGGCCGAATCCGCGAATCTTTCCGCTCCAGGAGAAGTGGCGGCCGTCGTGGGACATCGGCGTGAACGTGCGCTGGTCGCTGTTCGACGGCGGCCGCGTGCGCGCTGAAACGGCGGAGGCTGCGGCGAATCGCCGGGCGGTTGCGGCGCGCCTGCGCGATTTCGATTCGCTGATCGAGGTCGAGATCCGCCAGCGGACGACTGACCTGGAATCTGCGAGGGCATCGATCGACGCGGCCGACGCCGGCGTGCGCGCCGCCGCGGAAGCTCGCCGGGTCATCGCCGAGCGCTTCAGCGCGGGGGTGGCGACGAACACCGATGTGCTGACGGCCCAGACCGCACTTCTGCAGGCCGAGCTCGACCTCACCCGCGCCCGCGCGAACAGCCAGATGGCGGCCGCGCGGCTGCAGAGGGCGCTGGGGCGATGAGAGACCCGCGAGCGGCCATTCTCGTCCGCGATCTCACCCGCAAGTTCGGCGCGTTTACCGCCGTCGATCGCATCAGCTTCGCCGTCGAGCGCGGGGAAATTTTTGGATTCCTCGGCGCGAACGGCGCCGGCAAGTCGACGGCGATCCGCATGATGTGCGGCCTGCTGAAGCCCTCGTCTGGCACCGCGGTCGTCGATGGCGTCGACGTCAGTCGCGACCCGGAGAAGGTGAAACGGCGCATCGGGTACATGTCCCAGAAGTTCTCGTTGTACGAAGCGCTGACGGTCGAGCAGAACATCCGGTTCTTCGGCGCGTTGTACGGGCTGAACGATGATCAGATCGCCGCGCGCATGACGTTTGTCGTCGGGATGGCGGGACTGGCCGGCCGCGAGACAACGCGGGCGAGAGATCTCGCCGGCGGCTGGCGCCAGCGGCTCGCGCTGGGCTGCGCGATCCTTCACGAGCCGCGCATCGTGTTTCTCGACGAGCCGACGGGCGGCGTCGATCCGCTATCGCGCCGCCAGTTCTGGCGGCTCATCGAAGAGATGTCGCGGAACGGCGTCACAATCCTGGTGACCACTCATTACCTCGACGAGGCGGAGCACTGTCATCGCATTGCCATCATCAATGCCGGCAAGCTGGCCGCGATGGGGACGTCGCGGCAGCTGAAGGACATCTTCGCGCAGCGGCCGATACTCGAAATTCATTCGAGCCGCCCCGTCGACGTGATGCGCGCCCTCGAAGACGTTCCGTATGTCGAGAAGACCACGGTGTTCGGCACGGCCGTGCATGCCGTCCTCAAAACGCCGGATGTCGATCTTGCCGCGCTCACCGGGCATCTGAACACACGCGGGCTCGACATCGTCGGCATCGACCGCGTGATGCCGTCGCTCGAAGACGTGTTTCTGGACGTGGTCGAGCATGCGTAAGGTGCTCGCCGTCGGCCGCAAGGAGTTCCGCCAGATCGCGCGCGACCGGCCCTCGCTGGTGGTGCTGCTGTTCGTGCCGGCGTTCTTCCTGGTGCTCTACGGCTACGCCCTGAGCTTCGACGTGCAGAACATTCAGCTCGCCGTTCTCGACCACGATCGGTCGCAAGCGAGCCGCGAGCTGGTCAACGCGTTCGTGAAATCCGGCTATTTCGAGCTGGCGGCGGACGTGTCGAGCAGCCGCGAGTATGAAGAGCTGATCGATCTCGGCGATGTGCGCGCAGCGCTCGTGATTCCTGCCGGCCTCCAGCGCGATCTCCTCACCGGCCGCCGGGTGCCCGTGCAGGTCGTCATCAACGGCGACAATTCCAATACCGCGATGACGGTGATGGGGTACGCGCTGCGAATCCTGCAGATCGCGTCGGCGCAGTATCAGCTTCAGGGAGCGACGAGAGCCTCGAGCGCGCCCATAAACGTGGAATCGCGCGTCTGGTACAACCCGCAGCTCAGAAGCGCGCTGTTCCTCATCCCCGGCCTCATCGCGTACATCGGCATGATCTCGGCCGTCGTCTCGACGTCCCTTTCCGTCGTCCGGGAAAAGGAGCGGGGCACGATGGAGCAGGTGCGGATGGCGCCGCTCGGCACCGGCGCGTACATCATCGGCAAGACACTGCCGTACTTCGTCATCTCGCTGGCGACGTCGGTGTTCATCGTGCTCGCGTCGATGCCGCTGTTCGGGCTGCCGATGCAGGGCTCGTGGCTGCTGCTGCTGCTCGCGTTGTCTTTGTATCTCGCGGGCGCGCTCGGGCTCGGGCTGATGATTTCAACGGTCGCCGAATCACAACAGGTGGCGTTTCAGCTCGCCGTCCTCGCGTCGTTCCTGCCGACGTTGATTCTGTCGGGGTTCGTCTTTCCCATCGCGAGCATGCCGGCGCCCATTCAGGCGTTCACGTTTCTCGTGCCCGCCCGCTACTTCATCGTGGCGCTTCGCGCGATCGTGCTGAAAGGCGCTGACGTGGCGACCTTCTGGGTGGAGCTCGTCGCGCTAGCGGTCTATGCGGCGGTGATGCTCGCGCTGGCATCGGCGCGGCTGCGCAGGCAATGGGCATGATGTCGTGAGAAAAGTCCTGTTCGTCATGTGGAAGGAGGTCCTCGAGCTGCGGCAGGATCCGCGGATCTTCGGCGTCATCTTCATCGCGCCGGTTCTGCAGCTCGCCATTCTCGGCTACGCGGCGACAACCGACGTCCGCAACGTGCCCATCGTCATCGTGGACGCCGACCGCAGTCCCGCGAGCCAGGACCTGATCAGCCGGTTCACCGGATCGGGCATCTTCGAGCTCGTCGATGTGGCGTCGGATGCGCGGGCTGTGGACCGGTATCTGGAAAACGGCGACGCGTGGATGGCGCTGACGATTCCGGCGCGATACGGCGAGAACCTGGCGGCCGGACGTTCGCCGACGCTGCAGGTCGTTGCTGACGGATCCGACGCGAGCTCGACCAACATCGCGATGGGATACGCGACGAACCTCCTCGCCGGCTACACGCAGGAGCTCGTGGAGCAGCGCGCGCGCGCGGGCGGCGTGCCGGCCGGCGCGGGCGGAGGCATCGAGCCGCGGGTGCGCATCTGGTTCAATCCCACCGTGGAAAGCCGGTATTTCATGCTCCCCGGGATTTTCGCGATGCTTCTACTGATCGTCACCTCGAACCTGTCGTCGATGGCGATCGTGCGCGAGCGCGAGATCGGCACGCTGGAACAGTTGAACGTCACGCCGCTGGGCAGGCTCGAGCTCATCCTCGGCAAGCTGCTGCCGTACGGGCTCATCGGATTGATCGACGTGATCATCGTGCTGGTCGTCATCGTGTTCTGGTTCGAAGTCCCGCTGCGCGGCAGCTTCTGGCTGCTGCTCGGGATGAGCATGATTTACCTCATGACCGCGCTGGGCGTCGGGCTGTTGGTCTCGACCATTTCGCACACGCAGCAGCAGGCGATGATGACTTCGACGTTTTTCTTCCTCATCCCGATGATGTACCTCTCGGGCTTCATCTTCCCGATCGAGAACATGCCGGACTGGATTCAGCCCGTCACCTATCTGATTCCCGTCCGGTACTTCATGGTCATTCTCCGGGGCATCTTCCTCAAGGGGGTCGGGCTCGAGATCCTGTGGCCGCAGGCGGTCGCGCTGTTCGGATGGGGCGTGGCCATCGTGGCGCTGGCCTACATGCGATCGAGCAAACGGCTCGCGTAAACTCTCAGTTGATGTCTGTATCAGGAACGGCGGAACGTCTCCGCGACGCGATCGCGCTGCTCGAGGCGATTGCGTCGGATCGAACGGTGCTCGAGGGGGTCCGGGCTGAGGATCGGCAGCGGCTGCTTCAGGCCGTCGCGCTCGTCTACAGTCCCGATCGGGCGGAGCGGCGGCGGATGGCGAAAACCGCGGCGCGCGAGCGCAAGGCGCGGCGCGTGAAGCAGGACGAAGTCGCCCGCGCGGAAACCGGCATCCGCGCGCTTCGGCAGAAGCCGATCTTCCACACGCCCAACGTCTTTCCGCCGGAGCACTTCGAACAGCGGGACGTTGCGGACGAAGCTAGCACCCACCGTGCGGTTCCGGTTACGAGCCCATCGGTAGGGCCCGACGCATCGGTAGGGCCCGACGCATCGGTAGGGCTCGACTTTAGTCGAGCTAATACCGAAGAACTCCAACACTGCTACGTCTGCAAACAGAAATACACGCAGATTCATCACTTCTACGACCAGATGTGCCCGACGTGCGCCGAGCTGAACTTCGGGAAGCGAACCGAGCTGGCGGATCTTCGAGGGCGCGTGGCGCTGCTCACCGGCGGACGCGTGAAGATCGGCTATCAAGCCGGCCTCAAGCTGCTCCGCTCGGGAGCGCACCTCATCGTGACGACGCGCTTTCCCCGCGATTCGGCGTCTCGCTACGCGCGCGAGCCCGACTTTGGCGAGTGGGGCGATCGGCTCGAAGTCTTCGGTCTCGACCTGCGGCACACCCCGAGCGTGGAAGCCTTCTGCAGCCAGATGCTGAAGACGTGCGATCGCCTCGATTTCATCGTCAACAACGCGTGCCAGACCGTGCGCCGGCCGCCGGCGTTCTACGCGCACATGATGGAAGGGGAGACCGCGCTGAAAGGGATGCCCGAGCACACGCGGAAACTGCTGGGGGAGTACGACCGCTCGGACGTCCCAGGGCTGATCCACGCGCCGAAGCTGTCGCAGGTGCCGCTGCTCGTCGAAGAGCTCGTCTCGCAGAGCGCGATGTTCCCAGCGGGGATGCTCGATCAGGATCTCCAGCAGGTCGATCTGCGCGGGCGGAATTCCTGGCGCCTGCTGCTCGACGAAATCTCCACGGTCGAGCTGCTCGAAGTGCAGCTCGTCAATGCCATCGCACCGTTCATCCTCAACGCGCGGTTGAAGGCGCTGATGACGCGCACGCCCGAGCGCGACAAGCACATCGTCAATGTGTCCGCGATGGAGGGGCAGTTCTACCGCCGCTTCAAGACGACCCGCCATCCGCACACGAACATGGCGAAGGCGGCGCTCAACATGATGACGCGCACGTCCGCGACGGATTATCACGCCGCCGGCATCCACATGAACAGCGTCGATACGGGGTGGATTACCGACGAAGACCCTGTGGAGATCGCCGCGCGAAAAGAGACGGAGCAGCGCTTCAGCCCGCCGCTCGACAGCGTCGACGGCGGCGCGCGCATCGTCGATCCGATCATCAGCGGCTTCAACACCGGCACGCATCTCCGGGGGCAGTTCCTGAAGGATTACGAACCGACGGATTGGTAGACGTGAAAAAACCACTGATCGTCAAACTCGCCATCGGAGCCGTTGCCGCCGGCGTGTTCGCCGTGCTGTTCATGCAGTCGCTCGACGACACGCGCACCGAGGCCTACATGGTGCCGCGCGCGCATCTGCAGGGGTGGACGCTGGCGCTCGAAGCAGCCACGACGCCGGCCGAGCCGCTCCTCGTGCTGCGGGCGCCCGCGGATCTTGCAACCGGGTTGTTCAAGCAGATCTTCGCGCGAGCCATGGAGTCGCTGAATACGCCGACGGTGCCGGCGATACCGATTGTGCTGCGCGCAGAGTTCGACCGCGACATCGGCGATCAGCTCACACGAGAAGGTGTGCTGGCGGCGGCAAAAAGCGCCGGCATCGAGACTGCGGCGCCGTCGCCCCGGTGCCTCGTGCATCGCCGCATCAGCGGGCCGGGCGGGGTACGCCAGGCATACCTCGTGTCGTTCGATGCGCCCTCGATCGTCCAGTTCCGGAAGCAGATCGGGCTCGATCCGGACGCGCTTTCGCCGGTCATGTTCGTAGCCGGTGCCGGCGCAGATTTCAACACCTGGCTTCCGCAGCGGATCAACGCGGAGGCCGACTGCCTTGCCCCGATCGAGATTGCGCCTTGACCGAGCTGTACGACATTCCTGTGATGACGATCGACGGTGAAGCCATCACGCTGGCGCGATATCGTGGAAACGCAATGCTCATCGTGAACGTGGCGAGCCGTTGTGGGTTTACTCCGCAGTACGAAGGGCTCGAGGCGCTGTACCGAAAGTACAAAGGCAGAGGATTCGTGGTGCTCGGCTTTCCGTGCAATCAGTTCGGGCGTCAGGAGCCCGGAACCGAAGCGGAGATTCGCGGGTTCTGCGATGTGCACTACAACGTGACGTTTCCCTTGTTCGCGAAGATCGACGTGAACGGCCGCCACGCGCATCCGCTGTACCGCTATTTGAAGTCCGCGAAGAAGGGGCTGCTCGGCCGCGAGGCGATCGCGTGGAACTTCACGAAGTTTTTCGTCGGCAGCCACGGCGACGTGCTGCGGCGATACGGTCCACGCCGAAGGCCCGAAGCGATCGACAAGGATGTCGCCGCGGTTGTCTGATCTGGAGCGTCAGTTCGGGCAGATCGACATCTACCTGTTCGATCAGCTGCTCCGTGGGCGCATCCGCAGCGGCATGCGCGTGCTGGATGCGGCGTGCGGCGGCGGACGGAACCTCGTGTATTTGCTGCAGTCGGGCTTCGACGTCTTTGCGACCGATGGCGACGTTCAGGCCGTCGACTCGGTCCGCCGGCTCGCCGCGCAGCTTGCACCGCGGCTGCCGGCTGAAAACTTTCGGGTCGAGCCTGTCGAGCAGATGACGTTCTCCGATGACTTCGCGGACGTGGTGCTCAGCAGCGCGGTTCTGCATTTCGCGCGCGACACGGCGCACTTCGATGCGATGGTCCGAGAGATGTGGCGCGTGCTGAAACCCGGCGGCATGCTGTTCTGCCGGCTGGCTTCGTCCATCGGCATGGAAGATCGCGTCAGGCCGCTTGGCGGGCGGCGTTTCTCGCTGCCGGACGGGAGCGAGCGCTATCTCGTCGACGAAGCGATCCTGATGGAATTGACGGCGAGCCTCGGCGGCAGGCTGCTGGATCCGCTGAAGACGACGGTCGTGCAGAATCAGCGCTGCATGACGACGTGGGTCATACAAAGATCTATAGATCTAAGATCTACGGATCTATAGATCTAAGATCTGTAGATCTCGATGTCGTCCTCCAAACACTCCAGGGCCGCGTGGTACGTCGGCCTCGCGTACACGATATGGGGATTCTTTCCGATCTACTGGAAAGCGCTCGCCGGAATTTCGCCGCTCCAGCTCATCTGCCATCGCATCGTCTGGTCGTTCGTGATGCTCGTCATCATGATTGCGCGATCGCAGGAGTTCCGCTCGATGTGGCTGGCGGCCCAATCACCGCGCATCGTGATCATCTACACGGTCGCCGCAGTTGCGATCGCCGGCAACTGGCTCCTCTACGTGTGGGCCGTCGGCGTGAATCAGATCGTGCAGATCAGCCTGGGATATTTCATCAACCCTCTGCTGAGCGTGGTCCTCGGCATGGTCGTGTTCCACGAGCGGCTGCGGCGGCTGCAGTGGGTGTCCGTGGCGCTGGCGGCCGCCGGTGTGGTGTACCTCACGGTGGCGCTCGACTCGGTGCCATGGATTGCGCTGGTGCTGGCGGCGTCGTTCGGCACCTACGGTCTGATGAAAAAGCTGGCGCCGCTCGGGCCGGTGCAGGGGCTGACCTTCGAGACCGGCATCCTGTTCATTCCCGCGGCGGCCTACCTGATTGTCGAGGAGCTCGCCGGGCGCGGCGCCTTCCTGCACACGAGTGCCCTGCGTAACCTGCTGATGCTCGGCGGAGGCCCGGTGACGACCTTGCCGCTCCTCATGTTCGCGGCGGGCGTCCGACGCATCCCGCTGTCGCTGGTCGGGATGCTGCAATACATCAACCCGACCCTGCAGTTCATGATCGGGGTGATGCTCTATAGAGAACCCTTTACCCGAATCCAGCTGGTCGGGTTCGGCCTGGTCTGGTGCGCGTTGGTGCTGTTCGCCATCGAGGGATACGCCAGCCGGCGATGGCCCCAACTGGCCGTCACGGATGTCTCGTGATATTGTCAACGGCTGTCCACGCGGAAATACAGCTCAGGAGGAAGATATGGATCCCAAGAGAACGGCGCTAGTCCTTATTGAGTACCAGAACGACTTCACGTCGAAGGGCGGCACGCTGCACGATGCCGTGAAGGGCGTTATGGACCAGACCAACATGCTCCAGAACACCGTCGACACGGTGAAGAAGGCGCGCGAAGCGGGCTGCACGATCGTCTACGCGCCCATCACCTTCGTCGAGGGCTACGGCGAGCTCAGCAGCGAGCCCTACGGCATTCTCAAGGGCGTGGTTGATAGCAAGTCGTTCCGTAAAGGCAGCTGGGGCGCGGAGATTATCGACGTCCTCAAGCCGCAGCCCGGCGACATCGTCGTCGAAGGCAAGCGCGGTCTGTGCGGCTTTGCCAGCACGAACCTCGACTTCATTCTCCGCAGCCGCGGCATCGAGACGGTTGCGCTCGGCGGGTTCCTCACGAACTGCTGCGTTGAGTCGACGATGCGCACGGCCTACGAAAAGGGCTACAAGGTCATCACGTTGAAGGACTGCACCGCCGCGCTCAGCGCCGAGGAGCAGAGTCTCGCGACGGAAAAGAACTACCCGATGTTCTCGCGGCCGATGAACCACGACGAGTTCCTCACCGAGCTCTCGGGTCAGAAGTCGGGCGCGGCGGCGGCGGGACGGGGCTATAGCGCATAACTAGCCAGTAGCTGGTAGCCCGTAGCCGGTAGCTGATGCATTACCTGCTGTTCTACGAAGCCGGCCCTGATTACGAAGAGCGGCGCAAGCCGTTTCGTGCGGCGCATCTGCAGCACGGCAAGGCGGCCGTCGCGCGCGGCGAGATCGTGCTCGGTGGCGCGTTTGCGAAACCCGTCGACGGCGCGGTGATTCTTTTTCGCGGCGACTCACCAGCTGCCGCGGAGGCGTTCGCGAGGGCCGACCCCTACGTCGTGAATGGCGTGGTGAAGCGCTGGTACGTGCGCGAATGGACGACAGTCATCGGGGCTGAGGCCGAAACCCAAATCTAGAATCTGAAATCTGAAATCTAGCAGGCGGTCTTGGCGGACTGACGCCACGGCTGCGAGCCGATCAGGCGGGCGGCGGCGGCGGGATCGACGGGGTGTGAAAAGTAGTAGCCCTGCGCGCGATCGCAGCCGAGCGTTTGAAGCTCGAGCACCTGTTCGATCGTCTCCACGCCTTCGGCGACCACATCCATGCCGAGATTGAGCGCCAGCGCGATGATGGCGCGCACCATCTCGGATCCTTTCGAGTCGTTTCCCATCCGGCTGATGAACGAACGATCGATCTTCACCGTGTTGGCCTGCAGCCGGTGCAGATAGCTGAGCGACGAGTAGCCGGTGCCGAAGTCGTCGATGCTCCATTCCACCCCGATCGACTGCAGCCGCGCGAGCGTCGCCTCGGCGCCGCCGTCGTCCTTGATGAACGCGCTTTCGGTGATCTCGAGCTTCAACTTCGACGGTTCGAGGCCGGTCTCGCGGAGAATCTGCTCGACGTCCGCCGCGAAATCCTGTCCGAGCTGCGCGGCCGCGACGTTGACGCATATGAGGCGCGGCGTCCCGCGGCCGAACTGATGCTGCCAGGCGGCCATCTGCCGGCACGATTCGGCAAGAATGAACCGGCCGAGCTGGTGGATGATGCCGATGTCTTCGGCGATCGGAATGAACTCGGCCGGGCTGATCGATCCCCTGGTCGGATGATTCCAGCGCGCGAGCGCCTCGAACCCCTCGATCGTCCTGGCGCCGACGGAGAGAATCGGCTGGTAGAGCACCGTCAGCTCGCCGTTGACGATCGCATTCTGCAGATCGGTCTCGATCTGCATGCGCGTCATCGCCCGCTGGCGCATGGCCGGGTCGAACAGCTCGAACGGCGTGTTGGCCGCCTTGGCGCGGTGCAGCGCGATCGCCGCATCCTGCAGCAGGTGTTCCGGCTGCGCATATCCGGTCGTGCTCAGCGTGATGCCGATCGTCGCGGACGTGAACACCTGGCGGCCGTCGACCTCGAAGGGCGCGCGCAGCGCCGCGCGAAGGCGCTCGGCGACCCGAATGGCGTCGCTCGCGTCAGTGATGTCGTCGAGCAGGACGGTGAACTCGTCTCCGCCGAGCCGCGCCAGCGTGAAGCCCGCGCTGTCCCGCGAGACGATGTCCGTGCCGCGGAGCCCCGCCTGAAGCCGGCGCGCGACCGACACGAGCAGCTGATCGGTGCTGAGTACGCCCAGGCTCTGGTTCAGGACCTTGAACCGGTCGAGGCCGAGGACGAGCAGCGCAAAGACATAGTCGCGGCGGCGCTCAGTGCGTTTCAGCGCGCGCTCCAGCACGTCGATGAAGAGCAGCCGGTTCGGCAGGCCGGTGAGCGCGTCGGCCATCTTCGCATCGGTGATGTCGGTGAGCGACCCGGCGAGCCGTGTCGTGCGGCCGGAGCCGTCGGTCACGGCGGCGCCGCGGCAGCGCATCCAGCGGAACGTGCCGTTGCGATGAAGAACGCGGTGCTCGCTCTCGTAGTGACCGTCCCCGCTCGCGAGATACGCGGCGAGCGTTTCCTTCACGCGCGGCGCGTCTTCGTGATGAAGGCGCTGCAGCCACTCATCGGGATGCGTGCCGATTTCCTGTTCGTCGTACCCGAGCAGCGCTTTCCAGCGAGGCGACCAGTACACTTCGTTGGTCGCGATGTTCCAGTCCCAGAGCCCGTCGTTCGCGCCGCGCACGGCGACCGCATACCGCTCTTCGCTTTCGTGCAGATCGGCGACGGCCCATTTATGGGCGAGGTGCGTGTGAATGCGGGCGAGCGCGACGGGGAAATCGATCGGCTTGGCGACGTAGTCGTTCGCGCCGAGGCTGAGCGCTTCGACGATGTCGGCGCTTTCCATCCTGCCGGTGACCATGATCACCGGCAACTCTGTCTGCGAGCGCGTGTCGCGCAGCTGCTTCAACACGTCCAGGCCGCTCACGCCCGGCATCTCGACGTCGAGGAGCACCAGATCGTATTTCCCGGTCGCCGCGCGCGCGAGCGCTTCCTCGCCGTCTGCGGCGGTATCGACCTGGAAGCCCTTCTGCACGAGACGGCGCGCCAGCGTGTCGCGGTTGAATTCGGTATCGTCGACGACCAGGATTGAGCCCTGCCGGATCATGAGGCGGTTAATCGAGAGACCAAACCGCTTTCAGATGAGCAAATGAATCGCCAACGGCCAAGCGGAGTACAAACTCAGCAGATCGAGCGGGTTAGCGAAATTCAGCGCCAAGGAACGACTGGCGCTTTCGTGCCAGCTTGGAACACGAAGCACTGAATCTGGCACGCTATCGAATGGCCACGCCCCACGGACTTCTCCCTGCCGTCACGGTCGCCACCACCGTCATCGTCTCAGTGTCGACGACGGACACGTCGCCCGAGGGTCCGTTCGCGGTGTAGAGGCGCTTTCCATCGGGGCTGATCTCCACGCCCCACGGCCGGGTGCCGACCTTCACCGATCCCACGACTTCGTCTTTCGCCGTGTCGATCGCGAGCAGCATCTGGCCGCGGCCGGTCGTCACATACACGCGCGTGCCGTCAGGCGATGCGATCACGCCCATGGGGCGCGCCATCTCGCCGGTGATCTTCAGCGTCTTCCGCACCGAATGCGTTTTCGTGTCGACGACGTGCACCGTTCCGCCGTTCTCGGCGGTCACGTACGCACGCGAGCTGTCGGGGAGGAACGCCGCCGAGCGCGGCCGCGGGCCGACCTCGAACATCTTGATCACTTTGTTGCTCGCGGTCTCGATCACCGCGACCTGGTTGTCTTCTTCCGACGTCACGTACACCCACTGCCCGTTCGGGCTCGTCGTGACGCCTTCCGGTTCGCCGCCCACCTTGATGTTGCCGATGACCTTGTTGCTGGCGACGTCGATGACGCTGGCGACGCCGGCGTCCTCGTTCGACACGAAGATCTTCGAACCGTCGGTGCTCAACGCGATCTGCTCGGGGTCGGTGCCGCTCGTCAGCACGGTCGTCACCTTTCGAGCGGCGATATCGACGATGCCGATGCCGTCCGCCGTTCTGTCGGGAGGCGGAAGCTTGCTCTCGTCGGTTCCCGGAGGCGCCATCGGCGATCCGCTGAGCGCGACGAACAGCTTCGTGCCGTCGGGGCTCACCTTGATGCCGCGCGGCCGCTTGCCGAGCGGGATCGTCGCGACGACTGCGTTCGTGCCGCCGTCGATGATCGTCAAGTCGCCGCCGATCTCGTTGGTGACGTACACGTAATACGGCGCCTTCGGCGGCTCAGGCGCAGGCGCCGCCGGCGGCGTCGCCGCGGCCTGCTCCTGCTGCGGCTGATTCGCACCACCGCAGGCAGAGACTCCAACCAGCAAGATCAGCGCAGAAAGCGTGACGCGCGCGTTCAGCCCTAATCCCAAATCCCTAATCCCAAATCCCTTCATGTCCAATCTCCTCAGAACCCGGATGGCTTAATCCAAAAACTCTCCTGCCACGTGCCGCCGGGCTTGATGTACTGAAGCTCTTTGTACGTGCCCTTGTGCGCCAGGTTCAGCGCATTGGTGATGCCGGCCATCGGCTCGAAGCAGATGAAGTTCGGCGAGTTCGCAGGGCCAGCCCCGCGACCGCGGCCTCCTCCGCCTGCCCGCGCCGGCGCTGTGCCTGCCGCGGGCGCCGGCGGCGGATTCGGATTCGGCGGTGCGACCTGGCTGCCAAGACCGGTGTTCGACGGATTCGGCGAATAAATGACCAGCGATTTGTAATTCGGTCCCTGGCTGATCTCGAGCTGCTGCTTGCGTCCCTTCAGGATGGCGGTGGCGCGCCCCTGCGCATCGCGCGTGAGATCGCTGAACACGTCGTCGAGGTTGTAGTCCTTCAGCGCGCCTTTGCCGCCAGGGAAGATCTTCTCGGCCGGTTCGACGACGCCGGTGGGAACCTTGCGATAGTCGAGCCTCCACCAGGCGCGCGCGGGAATTTCAACCGTCCATTCCTCGCGCGGCGAATCGGTCAACTGGTAGTACGGGTGCCATCCCAGAGACACCGGCATCGGCTCGGTCGCGTGGTTCGTCACTTTGGTGAGCACTTCGAGCGTGCCGTCCTGAAGGCGATAGGTCACGTCGATCGTGTGCGCGAACGGCCACTGCTTCATCCAGTCCGGCTGCTTGTAGGTGTCGAGCCGCGCCGTCAGCCATGCGGCCTTGCCGTCGGCTTTGGCTTCCACGACCTGCCACTGATCGGTGCGCGTCATGAAGCCGTGAATGGGAATGGCGCCGTTCACGTTTCCAAGCTCCATGTCGAACGGATACCGCTTGCCGTTGGCATAGAACGCCTGCTCGTCGAGCCTGTTGGCCCACGGCGAGAGCAGCGGAATGCCCGGAAGACCCGCCGGCTTGGCCCTGAACTCGTCGATCGAATTCGGACCGCGAAGGATGTTTTGCCCCTTCACCGTCATTTCGTAGGCGATCATGCCGACCGACGTGATGATCGACACGGTCGTCTGGTTTTTCTGATCCTCGAGCTGGACGATGTCGCCTTTCTGTCGTGCGGCGTACTGCTGCGCCTCTGCGGGAATCGCCGCCGCGACCGACGCGAGCATGACCGCGAGCGTAAGAATGCGTGTCATCGACATGGCGCTACTCCTGTAAGGTGAAGCTGAACACGACGTTGCCGGCCGCGAGCGCGACGTACTGTTTGCCGCCGATCGCGTAGCTGATCGGCGACGCCTGATGGTTCCCGCCCGTCTGGAAGTGCCAGAGATATTTTCCGCTCTTCGCGTCGAGCGCGAGCATATTCCCATCGCGCGACGAGACGAAGAGTACATTGCCGCCCGTCGCGAGTACCCCGTTGGTCAGCGACCCCTGGAAAAGAGGAGAGGACCACACGGTCTTTCCCGTTTCCGGATCGAGCGCTTTGATGCCGGTGTTGCTCAGCGGCTGATTCGGACCGCGTGCCGGTGGAGGCCCAGCCGCTCGACCGCGGCCGAGGTACTGCTGGCCACGCGTGATCGGCTGGGTCGAGCTCGTGTACACCTGCCCGCCTTCGCCGAACGCGAGATAGAACAAGCCCGTCTGCGGGCTGTACGAAGGCGCCTGGAAGTTCGTCCCGCCGCCCAGTGTGGGATACACCAGAGTGCTGCCCTTGGGACTCGAGTTCGTCCCGGGAATCGGCTGCGGCTTGCCGTTCGCGTCGAACCCCGCGTTCCAATTCTGATAAATGAAGGGCGTGCCGGAGAGGAACTTTCCGTTCGTCCGGTCGAGCACGTAAAAATGCCCGTTGCGATCGGCGTGCATCAGCAGCTTTCGCTGCTCGCCGCGCCACATGCGATCGACCAGCACCATGTCCTGCACCGAGTCCCAGTCGTGCCCGTCATCCGGCGTGAACTGGTAGTGCCATTTCAGCGCGCCCGTGTCTGCATCGAGCGCGACAACCGAGTTCGTATAGAGGTTGTCCATCTCGCCTCGCGACACGCGATCGAACTCGGGCGCCGGGTTGCCGACCGCCCAGTACACAAGGTTGAGCGCGGGATCGAAGCTGCCGGTCAGCCACGTGGGACCGCCGCCGGTTTTCCAGCTGTCGCCTTTCCACGTCTCGTTTCCGGGTTCCCCTGGCGCCGGGATCGTGTAGAAGCGCCACTTCCGCTTGCCCGTCGCCGCATCGTACGCGTCGAGGTGCCCCCTTGTCGCGTACTCGCCGCCGGTCATGCCGGTGATGACCATGTCTTTCAGCACGAGCGGCGGGCTCGTAATGCTCATGCCCTCCATCGTGTCGACGACCTGCTGTTCCCAGAGCGTCTGGCCCGTTCGCGCGTCCACCGCGACGAGCGCACCGTCGAGCGTGCCGACGAATATGCGGTTGCCGAGAATCGCGACGCCGCGTGAAAACGGGTTGATCTCGTACGGGTTCACGATCTTCTGCTGCCGCGTCCATCGCCAGATCTGGCGTCCCGTGCGCGCGTCAATCGCCGTGACGGTGGCAGGACTGCCGCTGCCGGTCGTGTACATTACGCCGTCGACGACGAGCGGCGTCGCTTCCATCACGGAGTTGCCGCCGAGAATCGGGAACGCCCATGCCGTCTTCAACTGACGCGCGTTATTCGGCGTGATCTGCGTCAGCGCCGAGTAGTGCTGGCCGGCGTAATCGCCCCAGTACATCAGCCAGTTGTGCGGCTCCGCTTTCGCGTTCATCAGCCGCTGATAGGTGACGCCGCCGGCTGTCGTGGGCTGCGCGACGATCGTGTTCTGGTCGCGTCCCTGCTGCATCCGCAGAAATCCGACGATGTTCGTGATCTCGTCGGCGGAGAGGCGCGTGGCGTAATCGTTCGGCATCAGCGAGCGGTTCTCGACCGACACCGTCGCCTGAAGCTTGTTGAGCAGATGAAGCCGGCCCGAGGCGTCGACGATCTGCGCCGAGTACATGTCTTCGTTTCGCCGCACGCCGCGAATCTCGCGGCCGTCGGGCATCTTCGCGACGATCGTGACAGGCGCTCCGCCGCCGCGGCCGCCACCGCCGCCGCGCGCGCCGGGCGTGGGAGGCAGCGGATCGTTCGGCGCGGCGATCTTCTGACGAATCGCCGCGGCTGCGAGGCGGCCCGCGTTCGACAGGTCGGGCCCCGTCACGCCGCCGCGCGCGTTGATCTCATGGCAGCTCGCGCATGCGGCTTTTCCGTAGAAGAGCGCTTCGCCCGCGGCGACATCGCCTTCGGGCACCATCGCGCCGCGCGCGGCCGCCGGTGCGCCGCCGCGGTTCTGCAGCGTGCGGATGTAGCTGACGAGCTGCCAGATCTGCTCGTCGCGCAATCCTTTATATGGCGGCATCTGCGTGCCAGACACCCCCTCGCGGATCGCGCGGAACAGATCGGCGTCCGAATCGCCCTGTTTCAACCCGGTCGTGTTCAGCGCCGGTCCGCCGCGCGCCGCGTCGCCGACGCCCGCGGCGCCGTGGCATGTCTGGCACGTTCCGTCGTAGATGCGTTGCCCGTCGAGGGCGGCCGTCGGGTTGTTTGCGAGCGGGTTCATCACCGTATCCGACACCGGCGGCTGCTGGGCCAGCAGAACACCGGTGGCCATGGCCGCAACGGAACATGCGACGAGTTTGATTCGGTTGTTCATAGTGAAAGAAACTATACCCCATGGCCCGAACCCCTTCGTCCATGAAAGAACTGGGAAGCCAGGCTCTCGATTTCCAACTGCCGGACGTGGTGACCGGGAAGCAGGTGTCGCGCAAAGACGTCGCCGGCCCCAAGGGCATGCTCGCGATGTTCATCTGCCGGCACTGCCCGTTCGTCAAGCACGTGCAGGACGAGCTCGCAAAGATCGGCCGCGACTACGCCGGCCGCGGCGTCGGCATCGTCGCGATCAGCGCGAACGACGTCGCATCGCATCCGGAAGACAGCCCCACGAAGCTCGCGTATCAGGCGCAGGAGCTGCAGTTCACTTTCCCGTACCTTTTCGACGAGTCACAGGATGTCGCACGCGCGTACGACGCGCAGTGCACACCGGACTTTTTTCTCTACGACGCGCAGGGGACGCTCGTGTATCGCGGCCAGCTCGACGACAGCCGGCCGGGGGGCGACATTCCCGTGACAGGCAGGGATCTGCGCGCAGCGCTCGACGCGTTGATTGCCGGGCGCGAGATTTCGCCGGAGCAGCGAGCGAGCCTCGGCTGCAACATCAAGTGGCGATAAACGCATTGGAGCGGGGCGGAGGGGCCCCCGCGACTAGACTTGTTCAGCTGCGGCGCGGTTCCATTCGGCGCGTCGCGCGCGTCGACGAGCCGGTGCTTCGCCTTATCGACGGCGCGGATTCCGTGCTCGCCCTCGCCGAGATGGCGATGGCCGCTGGCGTGTCGTTGCCTCTGCTCGTCGATCGGCGCACATCGTCTGAAACGGTCGAGTACGACGCGGTCTACGCCGGCGCGTCGCCGTGGCAACTGCTCGTGCCCGTCGATCATTCTGAACCGGCGCGATGCCTCGTGAGCGGAACCGGATTGACGCATCTTGGCAGTGCCGAGAACCGCGCGAAGATGCATGAGAAGACGGGGGTAGCCTTAACGGACAGCATGCGGATGTTTCGCCTCGGCCTGCAGGGCGGGCGGCCGGAGCCGAATCGCTGCGGCGCAGCGCCCGAGTGGTTTTATAAAGGCAACGGCACCGTGCTGCGCGCGCATGGCGAGCCACTAGTGGTGCCGGGATATGCGGAGGATGGGGGCGAAGAGGCGGAAATCGCCGGCGTATACGTCGTCGACGCAGGCGGCCGCCCGCACCGAATCGGCATGGCCGTGGGCAACGAGTTCTCCGATCACAAGTTCGAGAAGCACAACTATCTGAACCTGGCCGGGTCGAAGCTGCGCAATTGCGCGCTCGGCCCCGAGCTCGTCGTGAATCCGGATTTCGACCGCGTACCGGGGCGGGTCTGCATCGAGCGGGCCGGTCAGGTTCTCTGGGAGCGCGAGATTGCGACAGGCGAGCGCGAAATGTGTCACAGTGTCGCGAACATCGAGCATCATCACTTCAAGTTCGAAGCGCATCGGCGGCCGGGCGACGTCCACGTGCACTACTACGGCGCCCACAGCCTCAGCTTCGCAGACGAGGTGTTGCTCGCAGAGGGTGATGTGATGGCTATTCAGTTCGGCGGCTTCGGCCGCGCTCTTCGGAACCCCGTAACAATTGAAACCCCCATGCGCGAGCCGGTGGTTGTCCGGCCGCTCGCGTGACCGCCGTGAAGATCTGCCGATTTCTCGCCGGTGATTCCGCCGCCGTGCGGATTGGCTTCGTCGAGGGCGACGCGACGGTCGTCGATTTGACGCCGGCCGGCATCACGACGCTGTCGCGCGTGCTGGAAAGCGCCGACCCGGTCGCGATGCTGAACGGCATCGATCGCACGGCGCTCCCGCGATTCGCCATCGCTGACGTCGTGCTCCGGCCGCCGATCGAACACCAGGAAGTATGGGCGGCGGGCGTCACGTACTTGCGCAGCAAAACGGCGCGCATGGAAGAGTCCGACTTCAGCGCGACGGCGTACGACAGGGTGTACGATGCGGCACGCCCCGAAATTTTCTTCAAGTCGATCGCGGAGAAAGTGGTGGCGACCGGCGAAGGAGTCGGCATTCGCCGCGATGCGAAGTGGAGTGTCCCTGAGCCGGAGCTGGCGCTCGTGCTCAACTCGCGCGGCCAGATCGCCGGCTGCACGATCGGCAACGACATGAGCTCGCGCGACATCGAAGGGGAGAACCTCCTGTATCTGCCGCAGGCCAAAGTCTACGACCGCTCGTGCGCGCTCGGGCCGTATATCCGCCTTGGCGTCGCCGAAGCGGACGCGCGGGACTGGACGGTGCGCAGCACGATCATCCGCGGCGGCGCGAATGTATTCTCCGGCGAAACGCGGCTCGGCAACATCAAGCGGAGCTTCGAAGAGCTCGCCGGCTATCTGTGTCGATCGCAATCATTTCCACATGGCGCCGTGTTGCTCACCGGCACGGGCATCGTCCCGCCCGACGATTTCACGCTTCGTGAGCACGACGTCGTCGAAATCGAGATCGCGCCCATCGGCGTGCTCCGGAATTCTGTCGTGATTGTCTAATTTATGACTGAGCATCCTGTTCTCATCGGCGGATCGTGGCGCCCCTCGAAGGCGGGCAAGACATTCCAGGCGAGCAACCCCGCAACCGGAGAGCGGCTGCCCGACGCGTATCCATTCAGCGGCTGGGAAGATTGCGACGCCGCGCTGACCGCTGCGGCCGACGCCGCGATAGCGCTTCGCCGCATGCCGCCCGAAGCCATCGCGCAATTCCTGACGCAGTTCGCCGATCGCATCGACGCCGCGAAAACGGCGCTTGTCGAGATGGCTCACATCGAAACGGCGCTGCCGAAGTCGCCGCGGCTCGGCGACGTCGAGCTGCCCCGCACGACGGGGCAGCTGCGGCAGGCCGCCGATGCGGCGGTTGAGGGATCGTGGGCGCTGCCGACGATCGACACGAAGAATCAGATCCGATCGTGGTTCGAGCCGATCGGTCCGGTCGTCGTGTTCGGCCCGAATAATTTTCCGTTCGCGTTTTCCGGCGTCGCCGGCGGCGATTTCGCCGCCGCGATTGCGGCAGGAAATCCCGTCATTGCGAAGGCGCACCCCCTGCATCCGGGAACGGGGCGGCTGCTGGCCGAAGCCGCGGTCGCGGCGCTGGCCGGAACGGGCCTGCCGTCTGCGACGGTGCAGATGATTTACAAGATTGACCATCAGTCGGGCGAGCGGTTAGTGTCAGACCGGCGCGTGGGGGCCAGCGCGTTCACCGGCAGCCGCGGCGCGGGGATGGCGCTGAAGAAGGCCGCCGATGCGGTGGGAAAACCTATCTATCTCGAGATGTCGAGCATCAATCCGGTCGTCATTCTGCCAGGCGCGCTCGCCGAGCGCGGCAGCAAGATTGCTGCTGAAGTTGCGTCGAGCTGTCTCATGGGCGGAGGGCAGTTCTGCACCAATGCCGGGTTCGTCATGGTGTTTGCCGACGCGCGCGCCGACCAGTTCGTCGATGAGGTGAAGGCCGCGTTCGACGCCGCGCAGCCGCCGGCCCTGTTGTCCGACGGCGTGGCGACGGGGCTCGCAGAGAGCGTGAAAACGCTCCGCGGCGCCGGCGCCGAATTGCTCACGGCACCGGGGGCGGGGGCAAAGGGCGCGCGTCATCCGAACGTGTTGCTGCGTGTGACGGGAAAACAATTCCTCGCGGAGCCCGAAAAATTGCAGACCGAAGCCTTCGGCTCGGCGGCACTGTGCGTCGTCGTGCGCGACGTCGAGGAAGCCGAAGCGGTGCTGTCGCACCTCGAAGGCAACCTCACCGGCTGCGTCTACTCCGACAGTCAGGGCAGCGACGAAGGTTTGTACGCGCGAGTCGCGCCGGCGCTTCGCCGGCGTGTCGGCCGTCTGTTGAACGACAAGATGCCGACGGGCGTGGCGGTGAGCCCGGCGATGAACCACGGCGGTCCGTTTCCCGCGACGGGCCATCCCGGGTTTACCGCGGTAGGCATTCCCGCGTCGCTCCGCCGCTTCGGTATGCTGTGCTGCTACGACAACGTCCGCGAGCATCGGCTGCCCGCGGCGCTGCGCAACAAGAATCCGAACGGCCGCATGTGGCGGCTCATCGACGGCACGATGACACAGGACTCCTGCTCATGAGCATCATTCGCATCGACCCGGCCTTCGACGCTCTGGTTCCGCGCGATGCGCAGATCGAGAAAGTCGCCGGCGGCTTCACCTTTATCGAAGGACCAATCTGGCGCCCATCGGGCGTCCTCTGGTTCAGCGACGTCGTCGGCAACGTCGTGCGGCAATGGTCGCCGGATGGAACCGTCAAAGAGCTGCTGCGCCCCGGCGGCTACGATGGCAACAGCCTGCCGGCCGGCGGCTTCATCGGGCCCAACGGTATGACCGCCGCACCGAACGGCGACGTGCTGCTGTGCCAGCACGGCAATCGCCGCATCGTGCGGGTGACCAACGACCTGCGCGTGACGACGTTCGTCGATAAGTTCGACGGCAAGCGGCTGAACGCGCCGAACGACCTGGTGTTTCGAACCGACGGCACGTTGTTCTTTACGGATCCGCCGTACGGGCTTCCGCTTCAGGACGACGATCCCCAGAAGGACATCCCGTTCAACGGCGTGTACCAAATGAAAGATGGGAAGGTCGACGCGATCATCACGGACCTGACGCGTCCGAACGGCATCGCGTTCTCGCCGGATGAGAAAACGCTCTACGTGTCGAACTCGGACGATAAGCGGCGCATCTGGATGCGGTACGACATCGGCGCATCGGGGGCGGTGAGCAACGGCCGCGTCTTCTTCGATACGACGAATCACCAGGATGGCGGCCTGCCCGATGGGTTGAAAATCGATGTGCGCGGCAATCTCTGGGCGACCGGACCGAGCGCGGTTTTCGTCTTTTCGCCTGAAGGCACGCACCTGGGCACCATCAAGCCGCCCGAAGACCCGGCGAACTGCGGATGGGGCGACGACGGCAAGACGTTGTACATCACGGCGGAGACAGGGCTCTACCGAATCAAGACGAATGTGATGGGACAGAAGCTTGTGTACGCCTAAGATTTTAGATTCTAGATTCCCCGTAGGTAGGGTCCGGCTTTAGCCGGACCGTGGAGATCCCTTCATGATTCAGGTACACGTCGAGATGGCCATCGATCCTGCGAAAGAGCAGGAGATGGTGCGGTACTTTCAGACTGTTTTTCGGCCCGCCGCGATGAAGTTTCGCGGCTACATCGACGTCCGCATGCTGAAAGTGCTCGCGGTGCCGGTCGGCGCCGCGCCCGCGGGCCTCAACTACCGGTTTTCGATTACGTATGAGAGCGAAGAGCTGCGCCAGAAATGGATAGCGTCCGACATTCACCAGGAGGTCTGGGGCGCCATGGAGAAAACGCTGTCGAACCCCGATTACACCGTCATTCTGTTCGAGGTGATATGACAAAGAAACTGCTCGTCGCCGTACTGTCGATCGTTGCGATGATGGCCGGCGTGCTGCTGGCCCAGCAGGCAGCGCCCGCAGGGACGCAGAAGTTGCCGCTTGCCGAGCGTATTGCTCACACGACACCGGAGAAGTATCGCGCGTCACCGTCCGTGCACGGCGGGCCTGGACAGCTCGACTACATGGGGCTGTTCAATGCGACCGCGCTCGACACCAATCTGTATTTCCTCCACCGCGGCATCATCCAGCCGAAGAGCGGCATCGGTGCGCACTTTCACAATCAGTGCGAAGAGATGTTCGTGATTCTGGACGGCGAGGCGCAGTTCACGATCAACGGCCACACGTCGGTGTTGAAGGGGCCCGCCGGCGCGCCCGTGCGCATGGGAAACTCACACGCCATCTACAACCACACCGACAAGCCGGTGCAGTGGATGAACATCAACGTGTCGGCGCGGAAGGGCGTGTACGACGCGTTCGATCTGGGGGACGGCCGCGTCGGCGCCACTCTGGAGCCGATCCCGACGTTCATGACGATGAGGCTCGATCAGGCGCTGCTGCGTCCCGCCGCGGCTGCAGTTGCGGCCAAGGGTACCGTTCAGTACCGCCGCGCGCTGCCGCCGTCGGTGTTCGTCGGTCCGTGGGCGTACGTCGATCATCTGTTGGTCGCCCCAGGCAGTGCGACCAATCCGCAGACGCATCAGGAAATCGGCGAGTTCTACTACGTCATGAACGGGCAAGGCACCGTGAAGGTCGGCGCCGAAACCGCGACGATTCGATCGGGCGATGCGGTGCCGATTCAGCTGAACGAGACCAAGTCGTTCGAGAACACCGGCTCGGCGCCGCTCGAGCTGCTGGTCGTCGGTGTCGTGCGCGACGTTAATCGCAAGTTCGACGTGGTGGTGCCGCCCGCGCGCGGGGGACGCGGAAACTGATCAGCCGCGCGATTGTGCTCGCCGCGGTGTTGAGCCTGTCGCCGTCGCTGGCGTCCGCGCAGGCACTGCGGCTGTACTTCATCGACGTCGAAGGAGG
>CAYHHH010000021.1:0-24782 GCA_964356125.1 uncultured Bifidobacteriaceae bacterium
TCGTCGACCCAATCGATGATGCGTGCAATCACCGGCGTATCATGCGCGCGAGACCACGATGTCTTCGCCGCGCTGGTTGACGACGAACCGTTCGAGCGGGCGCGGTGGCGGGCCTGAGATGACGTTGCCGCTCAGGTCGTAGAAGCCGTTGTGGCAGGCGCACCAGATCTGCGACGTGTCCGCCTTGTACTGCACGGTGCAGTCGAGGTGCGTGCATACCGCATTGAACGCCTGCAGCTCTCCGTCCGGGTTCCGTATCAGCAAGCCTGGACGGCTGCCGAATTTGAAGAGCATCCCCGTGTTCGCCTTCAGCTGCGAGGCCTGCGCGGCGACGACACTTTGTGTGACCGGCTCGCCGCTCGCCGGAGGAATGAGATAGCGCCAGACGGGATACACCATCGCCACGATGGTGGAGACGAAGCCAACACCAAGAAGGCTGTCGAGAAACCGCCGACGATCGAATCGCGCTGGCATCCTCGGCTACTTTTTCACCTTCAAGGTCTGCAGGTAGGCCACGAGCCCGTCGAGGTCGGCCTTGGGCATCGAGGCATACGACTTCATGAGCGGCTTGCGTTCGGCTTTGGCTTTCACGCGCATGGCTTCCGGATCGACGAGCCACAACCGGATGTCTTCGGCCGAGAGCTTGGCGCCGACGTTATCGATGATGCCCTTGGCGTTGCCCTTGCCGGCCACTGAATGGCACATCGAACATTTGGACGCGGCATACACCTTCATGCCGTGATCGACTGCCGCGGTTTGTGCGTCCGCCGTGGCGGGTGAAAGCAGGCCGCCGAAGAGAAGAAGCGCTAGAGCTGCGCGTTGCATTCAAACCTCCCAGAAAAGTTCAGCCGCAAACATAAACGCAAGTTGCGTGCCTTGATAGAATATTTCAGATCGCGCTTGTTTCCGCGGTACTTGTGCAGCCACGAATGGGGAACGGGCCCACGCATGTGGGAATTTCCCACGCCTCGTGAAATATTCCCCGCCGGCATCAGCTCGGAAATCGCCGCATTTCCGGCGATCTGCGCAGTTCGGGGCAGGCACACGGCTTGCTCAGGGAGCGGCGGAGGCATTCATGACGACAGTTCGCGACTTCATTCATCGCCACTATTCGCCGGCGGTCGGCGAATCGCCGGCGGGTCACGCGATTGCCGTCCTGGCCGGGCTCCTGCTGATTGCCGTCGGCGCGGCGCTCGTCGTGTCGATCGTGTTTGTCCCGGCGGGACTCGCCATCGGTGTGCTCGGTATTCTCATCCTCGGCGCGGGGATCTTCGCGCACATCATGAGCCCGCTGACGTTCTCTGATCTGATGGACGCGGTGGTCGGACTGTCGGGTGCGGCCATCACGCTGACCATTGTCCTCGCCATCGCCGCCATCGCCGCCGGCTTCGGCATCACCGTGCTCGTCAGCCTCTTCCGGTGGCTCGCCAGCTGAAATCTCTAACAGGAGTCAATCTCTCAACATCGCCTGGTAGTCGAACGCTGCTGGCGGAATGTAGGAACACAACGGATCGGATTCGAGCGGATCGCCGGTCGCCGCATACGCGCGCGCCCGCGAGCCGCCGCAGGCCTCGCGGAACTCACAGCACCCGCAACGGCCCGCGAACCGATCGGTGCGTCGCAGGTCCTCGAACAGCGGCGACTTGCGATAGATCTCGAGCACGTTCTGTTTCCGCGCGTTGCCGGCGGTCAGCGGAAGAAATCCCGACGGCTGCACTTCGCCCGTGTGCGAGATGAACATGACGCCGTTACCGTCTCGGATTCCAAGCCCGCGCATACGGGCAGGCGCGGGACCGTCGGCGGGTCTTCCACGACGCATCATCGCAATGCGCCGGTAATGCGGCGCCTCGGTGGTCGTGACGATGGGGCGCTCGCCGTGCGCGCGATCGAGCGCCCAGGTGAGCACCGATTCGGCTTGCGCGGGGGTGATCTGCCGCAGCCGGTTGCCGCGGCCGGTCTTGATCAGAAAAAACAAACTCCACCGCTCGGCGCCGATCTGCTGGACGCGCGCGTGGATGTCGGGCAGATCGTTGATGGTGTCGGCGGTGACGAGCGTGTTGATCTGGAGGGAAATGCCGGCGTCGACGATGTGGCGCGCGAGCGCCAGTGTGCGGTCGAATGTGCCGGCGACGCCTCGAAGCGCGTCGTGTGTCTCGGCCGTGGAACCATCCAGGCTGAGCGACATCGCGGCCACGTGGAGCGACGCGAGGTCGGTGATGACCTCCGGTGTCAGCAGCGCGGTCGCGCTTGGCGCGACGAGGCACGGCAGCCCGAGGTCGACCGTGTGTTTCACGATGTTGAAGAAATCCCGGCGCTTCAGCGGGTCGCCACCGGTGAGAATGATGTGCGGTTTACACTCTGCCGCAATCTCGTTGAGGATGCGGTAGACCTCGAGCGTCGTCAGTTCGTCGGGATTGGTGCGCGCGTCCGCGCTGGCCCGGCAATGCGTGCAGGCCAGATCGCACGCGCGGGTGAGCTCCCAGTAAATGCGCTGCGGCGCGTCGTCGAAGTGAAATGCCATTGCGCGCGTGGGGTGCAATTGCAGTGCCCGTCGACATCTGTCTGCGGTGCGGCGGCATAAGGCTTGCCACGCGGAGGGTGGATGAGAGTCGAATGTGTGATCGTCGGCGGCGGCATCAGCGGCCTCGCCGCCGCGCATGAGCTGCAGCGTCAGAGGATTCCGTTTGTTCTGGTCGAGCGCGCCACCCGTTTCGGCGGCGTGATTCGCACCGAACATGTTGATGGCTTTGTCGTTGACGCCGGTCCCGACGCATTGCTCACGCAGAAGCGTGCGGGGATCGCGCTGTGCGAGGAGCTGGGCGTTGCCCTGTCGCCGGCTCGATGCACGCGGGCATTTATCGCCCATCGCGGCCGATTGCGCGCGCTACCCGACGCCGGCGTGTTCGGCATCCCCACCGATTGGAAATCGTTCGCACGTTCGCGCGCCTTTTCTATTGGGGGAAAAATCCGCATGGCCGGGGAATATTTCTTACCGCCCGCCGTGCCGGACGGGGATGAATCTGTCGCGTCATTCATCACTCGGCGCTTCGGGCGGGAAGCGTTGTTGCGCCTCGGCGAGCCGCTTCTGGCCGGCATTCACGGCGGCGACGCAGCGCGCCTGTCGATGCGCGCGCTCTTTCCACGATTTCTGGAGCTCGAGCGCTCGGACGGCAGCGTCATTCGCGGTCTCAGGCGGCTGCGGCGCAGCTCCGCCACGCCGCCGGGTGCGCCGTTCGTTTCGGTGCGTGGGGGAACGGAAGCGCTGGTGGAGGCGCTGGTCGCATCGTTTCCGCCGGCAAGTCTGATGTCGGATGCGACGGTGAGCCATCTCGAGTGGCGAGGCGAATGGCGGGTGCATCTGGCGACCGGCAGGCACATCGATGCACCGGCGGTTCTGCTGGCCACGCCGCCCGCCACGATCGCGGATCTCGTTCAGTCCGTCGATCCGGGGTTGTCGGGGTTACTCGGCCGCATCAGGGACGTCCCGTTCATCACGGTTGCGCTCGGCTACCGGCGCGAGGACGTGCGCCATCCGCTCGCGGGCAGTGGATTTGTCGTGCCGAAGGGCGAGGGCGCGAGCGTGCATGCCGTGACGTGGATGTCGTCGAAATGGACGGAGCGCGCACCTGCGGATGGCGTGCTGCTGCGCGCGTCCGTGGGCGGCGCCCGGCATCCGGATGCCGCGTGCTGGTCGAACGCGGACGCGCTCGTTCGCGTGTGCGACGATCTTCGCCGCTATCTTCACATCACAGCCCCGCCGGTCTTTGCGCGCGTGTATCGGATGCCACACGCCGGCGTTCAGCTGGATGTCGGCCATCTGCCCCTCATCGAACGGGTCCAGGCGCGCTTGAGTGCGTTGCCCGGCGTGTTCATCAGCGCGGCCGGCATCCGCGGAGTCGGCATCGCCGATTGCGTGGGCGACGCGCGCGCACAGGCGATGGCGGCAACTGAATATGTTCGCCGCAGGGAGAGCCATCATGCGAGTGCTGCTGGCGATTGACGGGTCGGCACGTTCGAGCGTGCGCGTGTGCAGCGTCGCCGGTTCGGTGGCGCGCCACGCGCCGTGCTCGGTGGAGATTGTCCGTATGCCGGTGGCTGCCGCAGACCGCGAAGCATTACAATCGCGGCATGGCGCTCATCGTTAACGGACTGCCGGCGATGCATTGGGCCGCCGCCGGCGCGGGGATCGCCGCCGTCACGCTGCTGCTGCTGTATCTTGGCAATCGACGGCTCGGCATCTCGACGGGCTTCGAAGATGTGTGCAGCCTCGTGCTCGCGCAGCCGTACTTCCGCCGCGACAGCGTCCGGTCGGGGCGCGCGTGGCGGCTGCCGTTTCTCTTGGGCTTGGTGATAGGCGGTTTTCTGTCTGCGGCGCTCGGCGCCGGGTGGCATCCCACGTGGGCGCTTGGCATGTTCGACGACGTCATCGGTTTTGGTCCTGCCGGAAAACTCGCGTGGATGTTTGCGGGGGGGCTGTTCATCGGGTTCGGCACGCGGCTGGCCGGCGGCTGCACGAGCGGCCACGGCATTTTCGGCATGTCGAATCTCGAGATGCCGAGCCTGGTGTCCACGCTCAGCTTCATGGCCGGCGGCATTTTAACGACGCAGCTGATTTACCGCGTGGTGTTCGCGTAAAGCGATGAGGGTTGGCTATCTCGTCCTCGGCGCGCTCTTCGGATTCATCCTGAGCCGTTCGGGTGCCGCCGATTACAACTACATCCAGGCGATGTTTCTCTTCGAGAGCATTCAGCTCTACGGCATCATCGGGACGGCCGTGATGGTGACGGCCGCAGGCCTCTGGCTGCTCAAGCGCGGCGGCAGAACCGCGGGCGGGCGGCCAATCGCCATCGAGCGGAAACCGCTGCACCGCGGCAACGTCGCCGGTGGATTGCTGTTCGGTGTCGGATGGTCCATGGCGGGGATGTGCCCCGGGCCGATCCTCGTCAGCATCGGAGAAGGGAAGATCTACGCGCTTGCGGCACTGGCCGGCGCGCTGGTGGGCGCGGGCGCATTCGGAGCGCTGTACGCGCGGCTTCAAGGAGTCTTCGGCCTTCCGCCTCTGAGTGTCGGCACCGGCGAAGGCTAGGTGCGGTCAACGGATGTGAAAGTCGATCATGAGGATCACGAGGACGTCCACCGGCGTGTCGCCGAGCCGTCCGGGATTGAACCGCCACTCTTTCGCGGCGCGAATGGCTTCGACGTCCAGTCCGTCTGCATCGAGCGATCGCACCACACGGACGTCGTAGGGCACGCCATCGGATCCCACGATCATTTCAAGCACGACCGTGCCTTGAATCTTCCGCTGCATGGCTTCTGACGTGTAAAACGGTCTCACCTGCGAGCGCAGCGTCGGGGCTGTCACGCCGTTGCCGATGCGGTAAACGCCGCCGCCGATTCCCCCTCCAGATCCAGGTCCGACCCCTGGGCCGATCCCCGAACCAATGCCGGTCCCGGATCCATCACCAACACCGCCGCCAATGCCAGTCCCCTGCGAGAACCCGAGTGACGGTGCCGCGTGCGGTGCGCCGATCCGATACGCGACGCCGGATGCGAGCGGAATCGCATCCAGCGCAACGCTCTGAGATGGCGGTATGGCGTCTGCGGGATCGCGCGCGGCACGGACCGCGCGCGCGACGGGCAGCGTGATGCGATCGCGGCCGATGTCTTCCGCGCGTGATGGCGGTGATGACTGCCGATTGCCTCCTCCTCCGCCACCGCCGCCCGGCCCCGGCATCTGCAGGAACACCATGCGTGGAACCTGCGCGGCGGCGGGCGCCGTATCGGCCGTTGGGATCGGCCGGTCTTCAGGTGCGCGGGCAACGGAGAGCATCGCGAGCAGAGCGGCCGCCGCTACGTGCAGCGCCCCGGCGGCAATCGCGCTCGCGCGCGCATCTCGCCGCGGCAGCCTCGGCGCAGGGATGACGAGATGCAGCAGCGACATCGCCTATCTCAAGAACGTGGCCGCAAAGTCGACGAACGCCTCGACGTCTGTGACGTTCGACGCCAGTCCCAGCGACACGCGCACCGCCCCGGTGCTCTTGCCGTCGATGCAGAGCCGGAAGTCCTCGATCGTCAGATGCGTCTCGTGTTCGGGCTGATGAAAGCACGACGAGAGCTCGGTGCCGGTGATGCCGAGCGCGATCTCGCCGCCGCCCGGATTGCAGAAGCACCCCGTCCGCAATGAGATGCCCGCGGCGTTCGCCCGCTCCTCGACGTTCAGATGATCGATGGCGCGCCCCTCGCGATCGTAGAAGTTGAAGGTGACAGTGCCGCCGCGCCGTGTGTCCGAGCGGGGACCGTAGATGCGGGCGAGCGGCGCGCCGTCGGCGTGGCAGAGCGTGTTCAGGCGCTCGATCAACCAGCCGGTGAGGCAGCGTACGCGCGTGTGAATCGTGTCGATGCCGATGTCGGACAGGTATTGGAGACCGAACTCGACTGCGGGCAGCGCGAGGTAGTTCGGCGTGCCGTCTTCGAACGCCGACGCGCCTTCCGCGAGATAGAACCTGTCTCCCTGAACCGACGCGACCGTGATGGTGCCGCCGGCAAACCACGGCCGGCGCAGCGCCGCCAGCGCCGTCTTCCTGGCGATGAGACAGCCCACGCCGGTCGGATACCCGAACATCTTGTAGAAGCTCTGCGAGACGAAGTCCGGTTTCCAGCGGCCGAGATCGAGGCGGTTGGTCGGTGTAAATGCCGCCGCATCGAGCAGGACATGCCAACCGCGCTCCTGCGCAAGCGGGATCCAGTCGAGCGGATGCTGCACGCCGGAGAAGTTCGATTGCGCCGGATACGCAAACAGCCGGTGGCCGCCGCGGCTGCCGCGCGCGAGATGCGATCGCAGCTCCGTGTCGTCGACCCGCATGTCCGGCAGCACGATGGGCACGTAGGTCGTCGGGCAGCCTTTCGCGCGCGCGTACTCGCGAATACCGTTGACGGAGTTGTGGTTGTCGAACGTCAGCAGGTACTCGCCGGATGCATCGAACGGATAGGCCTCGCCGACAAGCTTCAACGCCTGTGTCGCGTTCGCGGTGAAGATGACGATGAACTCCTCGGGATCGGCGTTGAAGAAATCGAGCACCGACAGCCGCGTCTGCTCGGTGAATGTCGTCGCAAGCGCTGAGGTCGGATTCGTCGAGTGCGGGTTGCCGAGCAAGTGGTCGCGCAGGAGCTGCATGTGACGGTCGAGCAGCGTCTGCGGAACGAGATTGCCCGCCGTGTAGTCGAGATAGACGTGCCCGAGGCCGTCGAGCAGCGGGTACTCGCGCGCGCGAAGTTCATCGAGCGCGCGAGTGGTCGAATACAGTGGATGCGCAGTTGCGAAGGTACGCGTCATCGTTTCGGCAGCGCGAACACGTAATAGCCCTGCGCCTCGGGCTTCCCCTGTGTGAACACTGCGTCGTTCTTGGCCCGGCCCGAGCTCAGGAAGAATGCCACATACTGCCGGCCTCCGACTTCGTACACCGCCGGAATGCTCTGTGGGTTCGATTCCATTTCCTTCTCCCAGAGAATCGTTCCATTATCCTTGTCGTACGCGCGCACGGTGCGATCCGCTTCGCTGCCCATGAAGAGTAATCCGCCGGCCGTGACAACGGGGCCGTTTCTCGTCGGACGAAAGCTTCCAGTGTTGGTGATGCCTTTCGCTGCAAGGCCCGGCGCGGTTCCGAGTGGCACGCGCCACTTGATGGTGCCCTCGTTCAGATCGTACGCCACAATCTCGGACCATGGTGGGGCAATCGCCGGCTGACCGTCGCTCGCCATCCACATGTGCCCGAACTGTGCGAAGAAGCGGTGCGTCTCGCCGGCCGGAATCGCCGGAGCCGTGCCGGATTCGCCACTCCGCGTCGGGTTGCGTTCGAACAGCCGATGGATGGTGGCCATGTTCTCGGCGCGCACGTACAGCATGCCGGTTTCAGGATCCCCGGCCACGGCCCCCCAGTTGGCGCCGCCATACTCGCCTGGCAGTTGAATCTGGTCGCGCGTGCTGGTCGGCGGCGTGAACACACCTTCGTGGCGCGCGCCGAGGAATATCTTCCGCAGCCGCTCCCGCTCGGCCGCGTCGACGTGCGGATTGATGTCGTCGACGGTCATCTTCAACCGCGAGAAGGGCGGTGGTTTCGTCGGAACCGGCTGTGTCGGATAGGCCTCTTCGCCAGGCACGTCGCTCGCAGGCACGGGCTGTTCGACGATGGGCCAGAGCGGCTCGCCCGTCTCACGATTGAAGACATACAGCATGCCCCATTTCGTGGCCTGGGCGACGATGTCGACGAGCTGACCGTTGTGCCGCACGGTCATCAGCTTGGGTTCGGTGGCCAGATCGTAGTCCCACAGATCGTGATGGAGCAGCTGGTAGTGCCACACGCGCGTCCCGGTGCGCAGATCGAGCGCGAGCAGCGTGTTGCCGAAGAGGTTCGCGCCTTTCCGCCTGGCGCCGTAAAAGTCGTAGGTCGGCGAGCCAGTCGGGAAATAGCCGATGCCGCGCGTCTCGTCGATGGAGAAGTTCACCCACGTGTTGGCGCCGCCGGTGTTCTTCCACGCACCGGGCGGCCAGGTGTCGTAGCCGTACTCGCCGGGCAGCGGCACCGTGTGAAACGTCCAGGTCAGCTTGCCCGTGAGAACGTCGTACGCACGCAGCCATCCTGGCGGATCGTCGTACCCCTCGCCGGTGCACGCGCCCAGAATGATTAAGTTCTCGAACACGTGGCCCGGCGAGTTGCACTGGCCGCCGCGCGCGAGCGTCTCGCCGAGGCCCACGCGCAGGTTGACGCGGCCGTTGTCTCCGAATGTCCTGATTGGCGTTCCCGTGCGCATGTCGAGCTGCTGCAGGTAACTGTTGGCCGAGAAAATCAAACGCCGATCGCGGCCGTCTGCGCTTTGCCACCACGTGTAACCGCGATCGGTCGGGCGCCCGTCCGTGGCGTACGACCAGATCTCCCTGCCCGTAGCCGCATCCAGCGCCACGACCGCCGCGTTGTCTTTCCCGCCGACGTACATCACGTTGTCGACGACGAGCGGGCTGAACGAAAAGCGCCCCGGTCCACCTTCGCCGGGCGCGGCATACGACCAGACGAGCTCGAGCGTTGCGACGTTGGTTTTGTCGATCTGCCGCAGCGCGGAGTACTGCATCGAGTCCAGCGAGCCGCCGAACGCGCTCCACGTCCTATACCGTCCTGACTCCTCATTGGGAGCGCCGCGCAACATCACCGCACCGACGAGCGCGACCCCGATTGCCAACACCCACAACCGACGCATATGCGTGCGCATACTCCTCCTAGATCGCTAATCGCGTTCGCGTTTCAACGGCTTCGTTCGCGCGAATGCACGCACGAGCCGAGGCGACGGCTTTGTCCGCGCCGCACGCGAGCGGCGCACCGTCCCGGATGGCGCGGCAGAATTGCCGGATCATCCGGCGGGTCGATTCGGCGCGCTCGATGAGCGCCGGTGCGGTGGGCTCGCGCGTCTGCGCGGCCGCGGAACGATGGCCCGGCTGCGTCTCCGACGCGTCGAGCACGGTCCCCACACCTCGCGGGATGATCTCCAGCCCGGTCAGTTGATCGCCTTCACCTTCGGCGAAGAGCATGGCCTCCACCTCGCGTCGAAGAATCAACGTGCCCTTCGTGCCCATGTACATTTCGTAGTAATCGTCGAATGCGTTTGACTCGATCGACGAGAACACCGCGGTGCGTCCTCCCGAGTACTCGAACGTGCCGTAGACGTGGTCGTACGACTCGCGGCCGTCGGTGAACCGATAGACGCCTCCCGACGACATGACGCTCGTGGGCGGGCCGCCGTACACCTGATTGACGATGTTGATTTGATGGCTGGCCAGCTCGGCGAACAACCCGCGCGAATAGCGCGCGTAGAGCCGCCAGTTGAGCAGATGCTCGAACGTGGGATAGCCCCAGCGCGAGGGATCGTACTGGGCTGAAGGCGGCTCGCCGCGGCGGCGCCAGTTGCCGTTGCGATGCCACGTGAGCCGCGTGAGGAAGATGTCGCCCAGCAGCTCCTTGCGGAACACGCCGGAGAACGCGGCCTCGTACACCGGGTTGTAGTTGCGTTGATACCCGATTTCGAGCACGCGCGAGTATCGGATGGCGGCGTTGCGCATCCGCTCGCACCCGGAGATATCCCACGCCATCATCTTTTCGCAGAGCACGTGCTTGCCCGCTTCCATGCAGCCGACAGCGATGTCCGCGTGCTGCCACAGCGGTGGCGCCATGATGACCGCTTCGATGTCCTCGTGCTGTAGCATCTCGCGCCAGTCGGCGTACTCGCGCGCCGGCGGAACGTTCTTCGCGGCGAGCTGGCGCGAGGCAAGGGCCAGTTGGGCGGGATTGATGTCGGCGAGCGCGCGAATGTCGGCGTAGCCTGCCGCGACGGCGCCCACGGCCGCGGCGTTGAGCAGGCTGCGTCCTTGGCCGCCGACGCCGATAAAGCCGACGCGGACGGGTCTGGAGGGCGGCTGCCCCGCGAGCGACGCGGCACCCAGTACGGCAAATGCGGGCGTGCCGGCGAGCACTTTCAGAAAATTGCGGCGGCCAAGCGCTTGCTGTTCGGGTGTCAGCATCATGGTGTTCGCCTCAGTGAATCGCCACGGTGGCGCCCGCAAACTCGCCGAGGATGTGTGTCTGCCGATCCTCGGTTGTCGCGACAACCATGACGCCGGGGTGGAGGGCGCAGTAGCGCCGTGCGAGATCGACGCCGCCGATGAGAAACGCCGTCGACAGCGCGTCGGTTACGGCGGCCTCCGCCGCGAGCACGCTCGCGCTCAGCAGGCCCGACTCGGCGGGCCAGCCGGTGCGGGGATCGAGCACATGGCCGTAACGTGCGCCGTCTACTTCCAGGTACTGCTCGCCCGCGCCGCTCGTGCCGAGCGATCCGTATCGAAGCTCGACGCGCGCGAGAGGTTCGGCGGCACGCGGCGAGGTGAGATTGATCGGCCAGGCGTGTCGTGAAGTGCCGATCGCCAGCACGCTGCTGCGGCCGGCCGACAGCAGGGCGCCGACGCCGCGCGCGCGGAGTCCGATAGCCATGCGATCGAGCGCCCAGCCTTTACCGATCGCGCCAAAGTTGATTTCCATGCCGGCGCGGGCGAACCGCACGGTCTGGCGCCGAACGTCGACTTCCACGCGCGACATGCCGGTTGCCTCGCGTGCCGAGTCGATGTCGTCCGCCGACGGAAGCCGCGGCTGGCGTGGTCTGGCCATGAAACCCCAGCAGCGGCTCAGCGGCGTGGAGGTGACATCGAAAGCACCGTCAGTGTCGCGATGGATCGCGCGGCAGAGCGTCAGCAGTCCCAGGAGTTGATGGTCGACGCTGACGGCATCGCTGGCGGCGAGGCGGTTCACGCGAGCGAGGGCGCTCGTGCCGCGGAAGGCGGAGATGTGCGCTTCGATGTCTTCCACCTCGTCAAGCGCCTGACGCGCGGTTGCCACATCACGGGCGTCTTCGCCGCCCAGCGTGATCTCGAAGCGGCACGCCATCGCCTGTCGGTGCAGGCGAATCCAGTAATCGGCCTCCGCGGCCGGGCTGCCGGTGTGCGGAGAGCAGAATTCCCGCCGGCTGATTCGGCAAGGGGAATGCACGCAAGCAGGAGAGCAAGGTTGGGGCCGGTGGAATCCGGCGGCCATCGCCGCGAAACCGGCCGTTTCTTCGCCGGGAAGTGGGCTAATTTCCGCGGCTCCGGTGTGTTTTTTCGCGCTCCGAAATTATACCAGCTACACGAGCCGCTGCCTCGCAGCCGTGAGCACGGCTTCGAGTCGCGTGTGGCATTTCAGCTTGGTGAGAATGTGCTGGACGTGGTTGCGGACCGTTGCCGCGCTGATGTGCAGCTCCTCGGATATCTCAGTGGTGCTGTGACCAAGCGAGAGCGACTGCAGTATCGCGATCTCCCGCTGTGTCAGCTCGGCCGCCGTGGCCGGCGCCCGGGCCGTGTTCAACATGCGGTCTGCGTGTTGTCCCGTCAGTTCGCCGACGCGAACCATGATCTCGCGGGTGAGGGTTTCCTGGCGCCGGCGATCGGTGATATCGCGCATCAAGTGGACGAGGAATGGCGAAGGACCATGCCGGACATGCGCCACGATGATCGACACGTTCAGCCACTTGCGCTCGCCTGACATCGTGGCTGCACAGAGATCGTAGTTGGCGACGTTGTGATTGTTGCGCGCCGCCTGAAGCACATGACAGTCGCTCGCGCAGATCTTGCGGCCCGTTCCGTCCTCACCGCGTATGACGTCTTCGCAGTGCCGCGAAAGCGCGTCTTTGCCGGACACCCCGAGCAGACCCTCGACGCCCCGAGACCAGTAACAGATCAGCCCCTGCGGATCCACGGCAAACGCCGCGTCACCGGAATGATCGAGCAACGTGAATAACTCGCGTGCGTCCATAGGTCGATCTAATGCAGCTGGCTCAGAAGGATGAGTTATCTGCATCATTGTTCCACATTGCCTTTCAGAGGGTAAATACCCCTCTAGCTCTGCGCAGTCAAGCAACTAATCACACCGAGGAGATCGATATGAGCATCCGGGATGGTTCGCGGAGATCGTTTCTCATTCATTCGGCTACTGGGCTGAGCTCGGTCTGGCTCACGGCACATTGGCCGGCCATCGTGGAGGCGAGAGAGTATGCGTCTCAGGCCGGACAGGGAACCAAGTTCCAGTTCTTCACGCAGGAGCAGGCCGCCGACGTCGAGGCCATCACCGCGCAGATTATTCCGACCGACAGCACGCCAGGGGCGCGCGAGGCGCGCTGCGTGAACTTCATCGATCGTCTGCTGGCCACCCGCGAGAAGGGCCGGCAGGCTGCGTACACGCAGGGCCTCAACGATCTGCAGGCGAAGACCGCCGAGCTCGTCCCGGGCGCGAAATCGTTTTCCGCCGTGACGGTTGCGCAGCAGATCCAGGTGCTCACGGCGATCGAGAAGACGCCGTTCTTCACCATGGTTCGCAACGACACGATCATCGGGATGTTCGCCGACCCGAAACATGGGGGCAACTACAACCATGTCGGCTGGAAGCTGATCGGGTACAACCCATCGCTCAAGTTCCCATACGAGAACAAGGCGCCGTTTGGCTATTACGACGCCAGGGTTTCATAGGCCGGACTGGAGAGCACACCAATGGCACAAGTCACGCAGAAAATGAGGCAATTCACGCCTGCGACCGAAGTGGACGTTGTCGTGGTGGGCGCCGGCGCGGCCGGGGGCATCATGGCCCAGGAGCTATCGGCCGCCGGCTTCAACGTCGTCGTGCTGGAGCAGGGCGGGTGGGGTTGCTACGGGCACGAACAGGATTACAACAAGGACGAGCTGCTCGATCGGTCGTACCAGGACGAAGCGAACACGCTGACGAGCAACAGCCCGCTGCGGCCCAACACGTTCCGCAGGACCGATACAGACAAGACGGAGCGCGGTTCGCATGGCTACGGGATGTGCGTCGGTGGCGGCACCGTCACGTACGGCGGCAGCAGTTGGCGCCACCTGCCCTACGAGTTCAACGAGCACACCTACGATCAGACGATTCCGTCGGGCACCGGGATGGCCGACTGGCCGATCAGCTACGCCGAGATCGAGCCCTATTACGTGAAGGCCGAATGGGATCTCGGCATATGCGGCCCCCAGAAGAACCTGCCGCCCATGCCGATGTTCGGCCCGATGTCGAAGCCCTATCCGGTCGGGCCGCAGCTCATCAAGAGCTCGGGAGCCCTATTCAAGATCGCGGCGAAAAAACTCGGCCTGACCACCTGCCCGAACGTCTGCGCGATCATCACGCAGCGATATCAGGGACGCGACGCCTGCGTCAATTGCTCGTGGTGTTCGGGCTACGGGTGTCAGGTGCGTGCCCGGTCGAGCTCGGCGGTCACGAATATTCCGAGAGCGCTGGCGACCGGCCGGTGCGAGGTGCGGGTGCACAGCTATGCTCGCGAGGTGACGGTGGACAACGCCGGCACGGTGACCGGCGTGACCTATTTCGACGCGCAGAAACGGGAAGTGTTCCAGCCCGCCAAGGCGGTCGTGGTGAGCGCGAATGCCAGCGAATCGGCGCGGCTGCTGCTGATGTCGAAATCGAATCGATTTCCGAACGGGCTGGCGAACTCGAGCGGGCTCGTCGGGAAATACTTGATGTGTGGAAACGGCGGCGGCGCCACCGGCTACGTCGAGCACCCGATGGGTGAATACAAAGGTGCCGTAACCGGCCTGGCCATTCTCGACTACGTCCCGAGCGATCCCAAGCGCGGCTTCTATGGCGGCGGGCGCATCACCGCCCGGGGCCAGGCGAACCCGATCGCACTGGGAATGCAGGGGGCGCCCGACGCCCCACGTTGGGGGGCCGGCTACAAGAAGGCGCTCGCAGAATACGCGGATCGCAGGATCACCTGCAGCAGCTTCATCACCCAGATGCCGCTCATCACGAATTACGTGGATCTGGACCCCGAAGTCAAAGATGCGTGGGGCCTGCCGGCGATGCGCATCACGATGCAGAGCCACCCGAACGACATCAAGGCGATCGAGTTCTTCCAGAAGAAGTCGGTCGAGATCCTCGAGGCTGCCGGGTGCACGAAGGTCATGCCGCTCGGCCCGCCGAGCGACAGCCGCGGCGGCGCCCACAACCGGGGCACGTGCCGCATGGGAAACGACCAGAAGACGTCAGTGCTGAATCGCTATCTCCGGGCGCACGATGTGCCGAATCTCTATGTCGTGGATGGCAGCTGCCTGGTCACCGGCGGACGGAACCATCCGACCATGACGCTGCAGGCGATGGCGTATTGGGCGTCGGAGCATCTCATCAAGGCGGCGAAGAACGGATCGGTAAGAACAAGCATCTAAGTTGCCCGCATCTCGGGTGTCAGCGGCGCAGTTGAGTCGGTATCGGTGTATGTCGCTCGACGATCCGGCGCTGGCTCTAAGCACGACGACATCGGTCTCTCACATTAGCGGAGGTCATATGCTCAGGAACTTCGGCCTCGCAATACTATTCACGATCGTCGGCGTCCTTTCGTTGCCCTCAATTGTTGCGGCTCAGAGCCAAATCACAGGTCAGGCCAAGGACGAGTCCGGCGGCGTGCTGCCGGGTGTCACCGTTGAAGTGGCCAGCCCCGTACTCATCGAGAAGATAAGAACGGTCGTTACCGACGATCAGGGCCGGTACACCGTCGTGGATCTCCGGCCAGGCAGCTACAAAGTGACCTTCTCGCTGACGGGTTTTTCGACGATCGTGCGCGAAGGCATCGAGCTGCCGTCCAACTTCACCGCCACCGTGAACGGCGACATGAAGGTCGGTGCGCTCGAAGAGACGATCACCGTATCCGGCGCGACGCCGCTGGTTGACGTTCAGCAGGCTCAGCGAACGCAGGTGTTGACACGCGACATCATCGACGCCCTGCCGACCACGCGGAACATCATGTCGGTCGGCATGCTGGTCCCCGGCGTCCGCCTGAATGCCCAGGACGTTGGGGGCTCCCATACGCTCGTGCAGACCTCTCCGAGAGTGCACGGCGTGGGACCGACCGAGAGCGTGCAAATGGTCGACGGGATGTCGATCCAGTCCAACGAAGACTGTGTCTGCCAGGCGTATCAGGATGACGCGATCGCAGCGGAAATCAGCGTCACGACCAGTGCGATACCGGCCGAAGTCGCCGCGGGCGGCATGCGCACCAACAGCATTCCGAAGGACGGCGGCAACAACGTGAGCGGCATGATCTTCCTGGGTGGCACCAACGGCCCGTGGCAGTCCGACAACGTCGACGACTACCTCCGCTCGCGCAACGTTCAGAAGGCCGACACGATCTCGAAGATTCAGACCTTCAACGCGGCGATGGGCGGGCCGTTCATCAAGGACACCCTCTGGTACTTCATGACGGTGCGGCACATCGCGGTCGATAAATTCCCGGCGAACGTCGACGCTGAGTACATCGTGGCGCCCGATGGCGAAATCATTCGCGCCGTCAACGATCAGCAGAGCCGCAATGCCGATGTGCGACTGACGTGGCAGATCAACGACAAGATGAAGTTCGCGCCGTTCCTCCAGCGCACATGGAAGCAGCTGGGCAAGGACTTCGCGTTCGGCCAGGACCCCCGGGCGTCGGTCCAGAGAGATCCGACGAACGCGAACAACTTCTTCGGCACGGCGAAGGTGACGATCGTCGCCAGTTCCAAGCTGTTGATCGAGGGCGGGTACTCGACGAACTTCCAGAACATGACCATCTACCCGCAGGTCGGCACCTCTGCGAGCTTCATCGAGGACCGCTCCAACCCGTTGTTCTACACGCAGGTGCAGAAGTCAGACACGGCTTTGAACATCAACCCTGAGTGCGCATGGTCGTATGGCTGCACCTCGTGGGGATCGACCAACGCCGGGCGCACGCAGGCGGAAGCGAAGGTCTGGTCCGCTTCGATGGCGTATGTGACCGGCACGCACAACCTCAAGATCGGATTCCAGAATTCAATGGGAGACGACGATGTTCTGAACCAGCGCAACGGCGACTTGATCGCGGTCTACGCGAACAACCGGCCGAGCAGCGTGACCGTGTACAACACACCGGTCAACCAGAGAGCCCATGTGAACACGGACCTCGGAATTTACGTGCAGGACTCCTGGACCATCAAGCGACTGACGCTCAACCCCGGTGTGCGGGTGCAGTGGTTCAACGCCTCGGGGACCGAAGTGAGCATGCCTGCGGGCCGGTTTGCACCGGCGCGGTGGTATGCGGAGCAGGAGGATCTGCCGAAGTTCTCCAACGACATCGCCCCGCGGATGAGCATGGCCTACGACCTGTTCGGCGACGGCCGCACGGCGCTCAAGGCCAGCGCCAGCAGGTATTTCGTTCAAATTACCGGATTCTGGACGAAGAAGTACGCCAATTCAGGCCAGAGCAGCGACAGCCGCTCGTGGTTCGACTGCGACCTCAACGCCGCCGGCACTGCCTGCTCGGGAACCGCGCTCAAAACCAACAACGATCGTATCGTCCAGGATAACGAGATCGGACCGAGTTCGAGCACGACCTTCGGCCTCCGTTCGGATCGCAATCCCGCCGCTGACATCCAACGCATGAACAATTGGGAATACTCAACCGCCGTGCAGCATCAGCTCACCTCGGGGATGTCAGTCGGCTTCGCGTGGTACCGCCGAGCGTGGAAGGAGTTGGAAGTGACCGATCGCACGCTGATCGCGAATTCCGACTACACGTCGTTTACGGTGCCGATGCCGAGCTTCGCGAACGATCAAACGATCGGCGACGCGCTCAATCCAAACGAGACGCTCACGCTCTACAACCTGAAGGCGGCAAAGAGGTCGGCGTTCGGCGCGGCGCTCCTCGACATGAGCTCGGACGATCAGTCGGTGTACAACGGCTTCGAGACGTCGTTCAACGCGCGCTTTCGGTGGGGCACGACGATCTTCGGTGGGTGGACGGTCGATCGCAACCTCGCCGTTTACTGCACGTCGGATGACAACCCCAACGGAGTGGCGGTGACCAGCAAGTATCTCAACGAGTCGGTGTCCAACGGCGGGCGCTTCTGCGACCAGCGGCAGTTCGACGTGCCGTTCAAGCACGAAATCAAGCTGGCGGGCAATCTTCCGCTGCCCTACGGGTTTGACATGGCGATGGCCCTCCAGAGCTACAGTGGCCTTGACCGGACGATCACCTGGACCCCGCCGGCCAGCCTGTTCCCGGGCGGCCGGACCAACTCGGAGACGATCATCGTCAACGCCCCAGGCTCGCTCGCGATGCCGCGCTATAACCAGCTCGACGTCAACCTCAAGAAGACGTTCCGCTCGGGACAAAAGACGTTCACCGTTCAGGGCGACGTGTTCAACCTGCTGAACAGCAACTCCATCCTGACAACCAATAACGCGATCGGCGCGACGCTCGGGCGGGTGAACTCGGTTCAGTTGGCCCGGATGCCGCGGATTGCGTTTCAAATGAAGTTCTAGTGCAGAAGGGAGACACCCATGACCGGTAAGGTCTTCTTCATACTCGTGGCTCTGATGGCAGGCGGTGCGGTGGCGTCGGCCCAGGAAGTGGGGGACGCCGGCGCCGGCAAGCTGGAGATCGGCGGCTTCCCGGGCGGTGGCTTGTGGCTGGCCGGCGGCGACGACAACACCGAGGTCGACTTCAACAACTACGACTTCGGCGGCGGCGCCACCTGGTACCTGAACCCGATGACGGCCATCGAAGGGGAGGCGGCGTTCGGGCTCGGCATCTCGCAGAACGTCGAATACAAGACCCGCACCGTGCATCGCATTCAGATGCCGCACACGCTGACGACCAGCGGCAACGTCGTCATCTTTCCGGGGGGAAGCGACCGCCGCGTCGCCGGCTACCTCACCGGCGGCGTGGGCATGTTGACGCTCTACAGCCGGACGGCGGCGGCGATGGTGTTCGGCCTCGAGAATGCAGAGAGCTTCTTCACGACCAACGCCGGCGGCGGCGTGAAGATCTTCCGCCGCGGCGACGCGCGGAACTGGGGGTTCCGGATCGACTACCGCTTGTTGATGGTGAACAGCAACAGCGACGCCGTGGAGCTCTTCGCGCACGGCAAGCGGCGCATGGGTCACCGGTTCTACATCGGGATGCTCTACACGCTCAAGCACTAGGGGCCTCTGGAGGGCTTGTGGGGAAAATCGACGACGAATGGCGGCATAGCATCACTCGACGAAGCGCGCTGGCCGGACTGGCTGGATTCCTCGCCGGCTCTCCGTTTCTGCGAGCCCAGGAGGATCCCTGGCCGCTGAGCGCGCAGAAGCGGAGCCTCGGCATTGGCGAGATGCGGAACGTGTGGGATTTCGAAGCCGTGTTCCACGAGAACGTGTCGGCTCAGGTCTACACCTACACGGCGCAGGCTTCTGGCACGGAATGGACGAAGCGGCGTAATCGTCGCGCGTTCGCGTGGGTCGACGTCGTCCCCGGCAAGCCCGTCGATCCGAAATCCGTGAACCTGGCGACGCAAGTGTACGGCACCAGGATGAACAACCCGCTCATGATCTCGCCCTCGGCGCGTCATGGCGGCCTTCACCCTGAAGGAGAGGCGGCCACGCACAGTGGAGCATCTGCGGCCGGCACCCCGTTCATCATCGCCAGCGGCCCCTCAGTTCCTGTGGAGAAGATCGCCGCCGCAGGAAACGGTCCGATGTGGTTCCAATTGTACGGGCTGCAAAATCTCGAGCAGAACCGCGACCCGCTCGACCGGGCGCAGGCCGCTGGATGTCAGGCAATCGTCATCACGGTCGATCAGCAGGCCCTCAGGTATCCGCGGGCGCTCCAGCTGCGAAACCTTGGCGGCAACGCGCGGCAGGGAAGGATCGCAGGACTTCCAGTGCCGGCGTCGGCCACGGGCCCCGCACAGTACCGCCTCACCGGAGGGCGGATGTGGATGAACTGGCACTGGGTGGACGAGGTCAGCAAGTTCATCAAGGTTCCGATCCTGATCAAGGGAATTCAGACGGCGGAGGACGCGCAGATTTGCGTCGATCGCGGACTCGGGATCATCGTCTCGAATCACGGTGGCCGCGTCTGCGATTACGGTCCTTCATCGCTCGAGTGCCTGCCGGAAATCGTCGATGTCGTGCGCGGGCGGGTACCGGTGCTGATTGACAGCGGCTTCCGTAGCGGCACCGATATTCTGAAAGCGCTGGCCATGGGTGCAGATGCGGTCTGCATAGGCCGCCCGCTGCGGTGGGCCCTGGGCGCCTTTGGCGCGGCGGGCGCGCAACGCGTGCTGGAGATTCTCCAGAATCAGCTCGTGGAGGCTGCGGCGGCCGCCGGACACACCAGCCTGGCAACCATCAACAGGTCTGCGGTGAAGGTGAACTTCTCATGAGCGACAGGCTCACGAGACGCCGGTTGCTTGGCAGCGTGGTCCGACAGAGGGCCACCCCGGCCCCCACGACCGAGCCGGGGCCGACCATCGACTCGGGCCCGCGAGTGGCGCCGGTGGACGAGATCGTAATGGTCCAGGAGTTCGAGGACAGCGCAAGGCTCACGCTGCCGAGCGGAGTGTTTTCGACCATTGCGGGAACCGACCGCCGCGCGTTCGATCGGATAACGGTGCGATCGCGGATGTTGATCCCGACGCTCGACATGGATCTGAGCGTGGAGCTGTTCGGGGACAGGCTGTTCACGCCGATCATGATCGGGCCGGTGTCGGATCAGAAGCGGTATCACGCCGACGCGGAGCTGGGCACCGTGCGCGGGGCGTCAGCAGGGCGAGCGTCCGTAGTTATCAGCAGCCGGTCCAGCGTGCCGATTGAGCAGCTGGCGGCGGCTGCCAAGACGCCACTTTGGTATCACGTGGCAGCGGAGGCGGAGGCCAAAGCGCAGATTCAGCATGCGGTGAAGGCGGGCGTGCGAGCGGTGGTCCTTGGGCTAGGGCCCGCGGCGCCGGACTGGGCGATGATTGGCGGGCTGCTTCAAGGGGTGAGCGCGCCCTTGGTGGTGACAGGAATCATGACGCCGGCTGCGGCAAGGCTGGCGCTGCAGCACGGTGCGCAGGGAATCATTGTGTCCAGCGGGGCCGGCGTGAGCCGGAACGCGCCGATCCTGGCGCTCCCCTCGATCGTGGATGCGGTGGCCGGGAAAGTGCCGGTGCTCATCGACGGCAACTTCCGACTGGGCGTCGACGTCTTCAAGGCGCTGGCCTTTGGCGCCCAGGGCGTCCTGATCGGCCGGCCTGCCATGTGGGCGCTGGCTGCCTACGGCGCCGAAGGCGTTCAGACGATGGTCGAGATCCTGCAGACCGAGCTCGCCCAGACGATGTCGGCGTGCAGCAAGCCGAACCTCGCATCGCTCGATCGTCATGCCGTGAAGCTCCATGCGCTATCCATGTCATAGTTTGGCAGTCGATCGAGACGGAAATGGTCAGCACCTCGTCGCTCGCCGGCGTCGCGCTCTTGGCCCTTGCCATGAGCACCGCATACGCATCGGCGGCGCCGACGGCCCAGGCACAGAGCCCTACGACTCACACGACTCGAGAGGCACAACAACTACGGCGAGCCGCTGAACGAGGCGATGCGGGCGCGCAGTTCACTCTCGGCGAGATGTACGACGTCGGGAAGGGTGTCCAGCAGGATTTTGCACAAGCCGTCGTGTGGTACTCCAAGGCAGCGGCCCAAGGCCACGTCGACGCACAGTTCAACCTCGGTGTGATGTACGCCAGCGGCACCGGAGTCGACCGCGACGACACGCGAGCGGTCCACTGGTATCGCAAGGCCGCGGAGCAAGGACTCGCAGGCGCGCAGTTCAACCTCGGAGCGATGTACGCCAACGCCGGCGTTCACCAAGACTATGTACAAGCGGTCGACTGGTGGCGCAAGGCGGCGGCGCAGGGACACGCCGGCGCGCAAAGTAACCTCGCGATGATGTACGCCGAAGGCCGGGGGATCGCCCAGGATTTCGCGCAAGCCGTGGCGTGGTGGCAGAAAGCGGCGGCGCAGGGACACAGCGGCGCGCAGTTCAACCTCGGTGTGATGTACGACTCTGGTACGGGTGTTCCCCAGGATTACGCCGAGGCAGTCGCGTGGTGGCGCAAGGCGGCGGCGCAGGGAGACGCCAGCGCGCAATTCAGCCTGGGCGTGAGATACGAAACCGGCAAAGGCGTGATCCAAGACGACGCAGAAGCCGTCCATTGGTACCGCCAGGCGGCAGAGCAGCGTGATGCGAGCGCACAGTTCAACCTTGGCGTCATGTATGCCAACGGCACCGGTGTCCCGCAAGACTATCAGCAAGCAGCCCAATGGTGGCGCCAGGCGGCAGAACGCGGAAACGTGACCGCGCTCGTGAACCTCGGCGTCATGTACGACGCGGGCACGGGTGTCGCCCAGGACTACGCCCAAGCCGCCGAGTGGTGGCGCAAAGCGGCGGAACAGGGAGATGCCAGCGCGCAACTGAACCTCGGCGTGATGTACGTCGACGGTCGTGGCGTGACTCAGGACTACGCCCAAGCCGTCGAGTGGTGGCGCAAAGCGGCGGAGCAGGGAGATGCGAGAGCGCAGTTCAACCTTGGTGGGATGTACGCCGACGGTCGGGGTGTCGCTCGCGACGACGTGCAAGCCGTCGAGTGGTGGCGCAAGGCGGCGGAACAAGGAGACGACGAAGCACAGCTGAACCTCGGCGTCATGTACGCCAGGGGCACCGGTGTGCCTCAGGATCACTCACAGGCCGTCGAGTGGTGGCGCCGGGCGGCGGAGCAGGGGAATGCCAGCGCGCAGTTCAACCTCGGTCTGTCATACAGGGATGGGCGAGGTCTTCCACAGAACGGCCTGGAAGCGTTGAGGTGGGTCACCCTCGCGTGCGATCAGCTGTCGGGCGCAGAACGGAAGAAATGCGTCGAGGTTCGAGAGCAGCTTGCGGCGACATTTCGCGGCCGTTGAGAGGGCGTTTTTTCGCTAACCACCCGCGAGAATCAGCCGCAGCCGGTCGGCATACGCGCGACTCTCCTGGTCGCCGGCCACGAGATCTATCGCATCCGGCCCGGAGGCGCCGAGGCCCAGCTCGACCGCGCGGGCGATCTGCTCTTGCGCGAAGATGGGGCGGCCCATGATCGCCTGATTGGCGCCAAGCGATTTCAGCACGGCGAGACCAACCGCATCCACGGCCACGCGATCGTTGCCGGCGATCATCACGTTGCCGGCCTTCAGCTCGCCTTGGTTGGGCCCGCCGTCGGTGAACGCGGAGACGCCGTCCAACACGATGAGCGACGGCGTGTAGCCGCGGTTCAGCTCGGCAATCATGCGACGCATGTCGGGGGAGCGGTGCATGGAGCGCCGGATCGGTTTCGGCGTGAGCCCCACCGACAGCTTGAGAGACATGGTGAAGACGCCGCCATGCTGGTGCGTCTTGAGGCAGCAGGTCGAAACGGTGTATTCCGACTCGACCACCAGCCGCGGCAGGTGGAAACCGTCGGGCCAGTGCGTGCCGGCCGCGGCAAACGGAACCCAGTCGCGCTCGTCGATCTCGTCGAAATCGACGACATCGAAGCGCAGATCCCTCGCGAGATCGAAGACCCCTTTCTGCTCCATGACGCTGTGCGTTTGGGGCGGACCGCTCGATTCGCCGACCGTGATGCTGCGGGCGCCGCGCTCGTGGAGCTCGGTCACGATCTGCGCAAGCGTGTCGTTATGCGTGGATCCGGGCGCGGCGTCGGCCGTGTTGAAGTTTGGCTTCAGTACGACGCGCTTGCCAGACACGGACCGAAGGTCGAGCAGCTTGAGAACATCGGACACTCCGCGTGCGCGGTCGGTGGTGCGAACGAGCGCGACGCGGCTGCGGCTCGCCTCGCCGAAGCGACGCGAAGGCGGGCGGGCCGGCGCCTGTGACAATCCGGCAGCGCCGAAGATCGGCACGGCGCCAAGCCCGGCCGACAGTGTTCGCACGAACTCTCGTCGGTTCATAACCACCAACCATTAACCAGGTTTCCGCGCGTAGACCACGAACCACCGCTCGGGCATGCCGGCGCTTTTCGGGTTGTTGGCGCCCTGGAACATGTCGAACGCGGCGACCTGATGGAATCCGACGTTCGCCATCCACACGCGCAGCTGCTCGTTCGTGATGCGATCGTCAGGACGGTCCCATTGTCTGGCGATCGGATCGTTGAACTCCTGTTCGATAATGGCGATGCGGCCGCCCGGTTTGAGATACGACGCGAGCCGCATCAGATACTGCGGCCGGTCGTTCACGTTGTGAAACACATCATGAAAGAACGCCACATCGACCTGATTGGCCGGCAGCCGTGGATCGTCGCGTGCGGCGAGAATCGTCCGGAGATTGCTCACCTGCGCGCGCTGCGCTTTCGCGCGCACGTGGTCGAGGAGCTCCGGCCAGATATCCACGGCGAGCGCGGTGCCTGACGGCGCCACGGCTTTCGCGAAGGCGACGGTGAACGCGCCAGTGCCCGCACCGATGTCGGCGACCACGTCGCCACGTGTGAGCTGCAAGGCCGCGATCACATCGTCGATGCGAAGCCCCGGAATCCGGCTCGGCCGCTCGAGCCGCCTGATCCACTCCGTGCCGATTGTTTCATCCTGGTGAACGTGTGCGGGCCTGTCGGTGGTCGTGGGCTCGGCCGGCGCGTGGAGCGCGGGGAGGAACATGCCGTCGCGCACCATGGCAAAGCCGGTGAGCAGCAGCAGCGCGAGAAAAAGCACCGGTACTTTGAATGTCACGTCCGTCGCAATGGCAATGCACGTACCACGCAAGCGGTCACCGTGTGCCCGGCAAACGCATGAGCGGAGTCAAGCCGCAGGGGAAAATGTCGCACCCGATTGAGAAAGTTTCGCGCCTCGTCTCGCGCGCGAAGACGCTCGGCGCCCGAAGCCAACCCATCTACAGATCTGTCCGGGGAAAGAGAGGCGATCGTCAATGGCCGATGAGGCGATGCCGGGCCGTACGGCCGCAGCGATCACGGCGGCGGCGGCCGCTTCGCAGCAGTGCTGTATCAGCCGAAGGCGATGCGATTCCGCGGTATCGGCGTGCTGACCAACACCGCGCCCCGCGGCGCGCAGCGCGGGCCGGGCGTGCAGTTTGCGCCGACGGTAGAGCTGGTCATCAGTAAAGCCGCCCGGCGTCTCGGCCTCGATCAGGTCGCCATTCGCCGCATCAATTCTCCCCTTCTGGAATCTGACCGGGCCGCCATATTCTGATCTTCGTGCAGCCGCGTATGCGTTCTATTTGCAGTTCTTCGCGTTGCTGGCGCAACTCGCCATATTACTGGCGCTCGCTCGTCTCGGGCGAGGTCGATCCGCGAGACCAACACAGTTGCCAGCGTAGTTGGAGAGGTTCTCGCCACCAACCAC
>CAYHHH010000021.1:24882-26805 GCA_964356125.1 uncultured Bifidobacteriaceae bacterium
AGGCGACGGCCGCGACGACGGCTCCGAGGCCGAGCATCTCGAGCCCTGCGCGCCACCACCGAACGCTGGCAATCAGCGCGCGCGACGCGCCCACGGCGAAGAGCGCGGTGAGCGTGAACACAATCGAGAGCGTGAAGCGATCGGCGTGCACAGCCGGAATCATGTAGGGCACGAGCGGCAGGGCGCCCGCGATCCCGAATGCCAGGAATGTCGCAAGGCCGTGACGAAACGGGGAGGACTCCTCCTCGGGCCGCTGCTGCGTTGTCAGCACGCTCTCGTGCGCGCGAATGGAGAGATAGTTGCCGACACCCATGGAGAGGCCATCGGCAAGGAGATTCGCCGCACCGATAATCAGCACCGCACGCAGCGGCAGTCCGCCGCCGGAGACGCCCGCGACCACGGCGAACGTCGTGATGATGCCGTCGTTCGCGCCGTACACCAGCTCGCGCACGTAGTGCCGCGTGGTCTCGAGCGCGCCAACCGGTTCGATGTGGATCGATGGGCGATCCATCGTTGCGCTCATCGAACCGCAAAGCGGCCGTTCACGACTGGAAGTGGGGCCTCTTCATCCGCCTCTTCGAGCGTCCCGGCGACCATCTCTTCGGGCAGGAAGCCGCGCGCGGCGAGCGCTTCGGATACGCGTGTGCGGAGGAGCGCCGCCACCTCGCGCGTGAAGATGTCGCCTTCGCGCACGGCGGCCCGCGCCGTTTGCAGCGCGGCCGCCCCGGCGACGGTGAATGCCGCGACAAAGGCGACGGCGGTTGAAACGAGTGTTCGTCCAGTCATGATGAACCCCCAGTTGTACGTGCCAAGGCGAGGGGCATCAACCATGCCACGCGAATGAGCGACGGCGTAGGGCGATCGCGAAGAACGGTTCCGCGAGGCATGGGAATGTTTCTCAACGATCGGGAAAAGTCCGCGTTCCGGCCGGTCGAGCAAGCGGATTCATTGCGTCACGTGCCGCAAGCTTCTTGCAGTTAATGCGCAGAGCATGGCCATGCGCCGCTGCGGTAGTAGGTGGTTGGTGGTTACTCACCGCCCAGGAGGCGCGCGATGTTCGCCAGGGCGCGAGCCCGCGCACTCGGCGGCAGCCTGCGCGATGGGGCGCGGCGGTACAACGACACCGTGCGCCGCAGGCCCGCAATCATCCGTTTGCAGCGGGCGCAATCGCGACAATGTTCGTCGATCGCGCGCCGCTGTCTGGGTGTCAGCTCGTCATCGATGTATTGCGACAACCGGCTGAGCAGCGCCAGGCATCGCGCAGGCGGGCGTTGAGCGAGAGGTGGCGTCATCGATCCTCGAGCTGCTTGCGCAGAAACAGGCGCGCGCGATGAAGGCGCATCTTGACGTTCGACTCGCTGATTTTCAGGATGCCTGCCACCTCTTTTGTGGACAGCCCCTCCATTTCGCGCAAAAAGACAATGGCGCGGTAGCTGGGAGGCAGCGCGCGCAGCGCCCGGCTGAGCCGGCGCCGCAGGGCCGCATTCGCGGCGAGCGCCTCCGGGCTGCGCCCGGCCGCAGGAACGGCGGCTCCCACGCGCCCGTCCGCGCCAGGGAGTACGTCATCGATCGACAGCACACGGGCCGGCTCGCCGGCTTTTCGTCTGCGCTTCATCAGACACGCGTTCCGGACCGTGCGGTAGAGCCATGTGCGAAACGCGTGCGGATCGCGGATGCGCCGCACGTAGCGGAACGTCTTCAGCAGCGCGTCCTGCATCACATCTTCGGCATCCGCCGGTCCACCGCAGACACTCCGGCTGAATCGGTAAGCGACCGCTTGCGCGTTCATGAGGAGCCGCTCGAGGGCTGCCCCGTCGCCCGCGCCCGCTGCCGTAATGAGCTCGGCATAGTCATCAGAGAGATTCCCGGCCGCCCGATTGGTCACAACCGGCATTGTATGTCGCGTGGTTGGTGGTTGGTGGT
>CAYHHH010000021.1:26905-47318 GCA_964356125.1 uncultured Bifidobacteriaceae bacterium
GGTGGTTGGAGGTGTGTGACCAAACCGCGGAACCTGCATCTATGAGGACAGGCATGACGCCGCATCGGCACAGTCTTATCGGCCTGGTAGTCGTGGTGTTCGCGTCCTCAGGGGTGGTGGGGCGCGCTCAGGAGCGCCTCACGCTGTCTCAGGCAATCGAGGCGACGCTGTCGGCAAATCCGCAGATGGTGGCGGCGCGTGCCGCCTCCGGCGAAGCCGGGGAGCAGGCCCCGCAGGCCCGGGCGGGGTTCCTGCCCCGTGTCGATTTCGCGCAATCGTGGCAGCGCGGAAACCAGCCGGTCTTCGTCTTCGGATCCTTGCTCGCGCAGCGGCAGTTTGCCCAAGCGGATTTCGCGCTGGGTCCCCTTAATAATCCTGCGGCACTGACCAATTGGCGCAGCGCGTTGTCGGTCGAACAGATGCTCTTCGACGGCGGACGCACGCGAGCCGCGCTGCGGACCGCGTCACTCGCGGCGGCCGAGGCGAAGGCCGGTGAGCGGCAGACGCGCAGCGATCTCGCGCTGGCGGCCACACGCGCATACGGTCAGGCACTGCGCGCGGCGGCGGAACGCAAGACAGCCGACTCGGCCGTGACGGCGGCGGGAGAGAACGTGCGCACGTCCGAAGCGCGGCGGGACGCCGGCACCGGCACCGAAGCGGACGTGCTGTCGATGCGCGTCCATCTGGCCCAGATGAGGTCGCGTGCGATCGACGCCTCCAGCGGAGAGCGGATCGCGCGCGGCGATCTGAATCGCCTCATGCACGCGCCGCTCGATCGCGAGTGGTCTCTCGAGGAGCCCGCTGTCGGTGCGCCCGTGCAGGAGGACTCCACGGCGCTCGTCGAGCAGGCGATGCGCCAGCGACCCGAGATGGAGCAGGCGGCCATTCGCCTCGACATCAGTCGTGCGATGCAGCAGGCCGCGCGCGGCGCGCTGCTGCCGCACGTGGCCGTCCAGGGCGGGTATGAATGGAATGACGGCGAGAGGTCGGGGCCCGCGGGTTCCTGGATTGCCGGCGCGAGCTTGCGGATGAACCTGTTTTCAGGTGGAGCGAATAGCGCGCGGATCCGGCAGGCGTCGTTCGCGCTCCGTCGATCGGAGGCGGAGCAGGAGCGGGCGGAGGCGGCTGTCCGCCTCGAGCTGCTCACGGCAGCGGAACAGCTCGGCGCTGCACGCGCCAGGCAGGATGTCGGCCGCGCGGCTGTCGCGCAGGCGCGCGAAAGCCAGCGGATGATCCGCGACCGCTATGAGGCCGGCATGGCGCCGGCCGCAGATGTCATTCGCGCCGGCACGGCCGTGCTCGAGGCCGAAGCCCAGCGCATCAACGCGCTCGTCGATGTGATTGTCGGAGAGGCCGCGCTGCGGAGAGCCGCAGGGCAAGAGGTGCATCCATGAAAGCGTTGGCGGTCATCGTGATCCTGAGCGGCGCGGCGGCCTGCAGCCGTGACACCGCACCGATGCGAAGCGACGCACGGGCGGCCATCGACGTGCGCGTCGCCACGGCGGCTGTTGCGGCGGTGCCGCAGACGTTCGAGGCGGGCGGGGTCGTCAACGCACGCATGACGGCGCAGATGTCACCGCGCATTGCGGCCGAGCTGCGTGAGCTCACCGTGCAGCCGGGCGATCGCGTGCGAAAGGGGCAGATCCTCGCCGTGCTCGACGATCGCGATCTCGCAGCCAACCGTGCGCGCGCACACGCATCGGTGGCGGCCGCGCAGGGCGGCGCCGCGTCTGCCGGGGCCGAGCGGGAATCGGCCGAGGCGCGGCTCGCGCTGGCGCGGGCGAACCATCAGCGCATCGAACAACTGCGCGATCGAAATTCCGCGACGCCGCAGGAACTGGACCGCGCGACCGCCGAGCTGCACATGGCGGACGCGGGCGTGCGTGCGGCACGCGCACGCGTCGACGAGGCATCCGCATCGGTCACGGCGGCACAGGCCGCAGCCCGCTCGGCCGACGCATCCGCGTCGTTCTCGACGATTGCCGCGCCCTTCGACGGATTGGTCACCAACAGGCTTCTCGAGCCGGGAAACATGGCCGCTCCAGGGACACCGCTGTTGACGGTGGAAACGACGGACGGGTTCAGGCTCGAGGTGCAGGTCGACGCCGCTCGCGCACGCGCGATCGCCGTCGGCGACGCTGTCGCCGTCGAGGTCGAAGGGCAGGACGAGGCGGACACCCTTACGGGCCGCGTCGTGGAAGTCGCCCGCGCGATCGATCCGGGCACGCACGCATTCGTCGTCAAGATTCAGCTGCCGGCCGGCACCGCGGTGCGGTCGGGCACGTTCGCGCGAGCCAGATTTGCACGCGGCGAGCGCAACGCCCTCGTCGTTCCGGAATCCGCCCTCGTCCGGCGCGGCCAGTTGTCGCTCGTATTCGTCGTCGACTCCAGCCGCCATGCGCGAATGCGGGCGATTACGCCAGGTGCGCGAGCCGGCGATTCGGTTGAAGTGCTTGCGGGCATTCAGCCCGGCGAAACGGTCGTCGTCAACCCGCCTTCGCCGCTTGTCGATGGCAGCGAAGTGAGACCCATGGGAGGCCGGCCGTGATGGTCGAGAGGGGAGTCGCTGGACGGGTGGCGGCGGCATTCGTCCACTCGAAGCTGACGCCGCTGTTCATGGTGGCGTCGATGCTGCTTGGCCTCTTTGCCGTACTGGCCCTGCCGCGCGAAGAAGAGCCGCAAATCATCGTCCCGATGATCGATGTGTTCGCCTCGATGCCGGGCGCCGCGCCCGCGGAGGTGGAGCAGAGACTCACGCGCCCGATCGAGAAGCTCGTCTGGGAAATTCCGGGCGTCGAGTATCTCTATTCAACCTCGAGCCCGGGCCAGGCGATGGTGGTCGTCCGCTTCCTGGTCGGTGAAAACGAGGAACGGGCATTGGTCCGGCTGAATCAGAAGCTTGCGGCGCATTCCGAGGTGTTGCCTCCCGGTGTGCCGGCTCCCGTGGTGAAGGTTCGCTCGATCGATGACGTGCCGGTGATGGCCGTCACGCTCTGGGGCGCGAACTACGACGACTATCGCTTGCGGCAGATCGCCGGACAGCTCCACGACGCGCTCAAGGAAATTCCAGATGTGTCCGAAGTCACGATCGTCGGCGGGCGATCGAGGCAGCTGACGGTTCAGATCGATCCCGTGCGCCTCGCCGCGTATCGCATCGATCCGCTGATGGTTCGCGCGGCGCTGCACTCGTCGAGCGCCATGCTCCCAGGCGGCGAGATCGTCGAAGGCAACCGCGGCACGCGCGTGCAGGCGGGGACATGGATGACGAGCGCCCGCGATGTCGGCGATGCCGTCGTCGCGACCCGCGGCGGCACGCCGATTCTGGTGCGCGATGTCGCAGAGATCGCAGACGGCGACGGAGAGGCCGACAGCTACGTGACGTTTGCGGACCGCGACGGGCGCGCGTATCCAGCGGTGACCGTCAGCATCGCGAAACGCCGCGGCACCAACGCCATCGAGATCGCGTCGCGAATCGAGGAGAAAATCGACACGATTCGCGGGGTCACCGTGCCGGCCGACGTCCAGATGACGGTCACGCGCAATTACGGAGAGACCGCGAGGGATAAATCGAATGAGCTGCTGTGGCACATGCTGCTGGCGGTGCTGTCGGTCGGGGCGCTCATCTGGTTCGTCCTCGGCCGGCGCGAGGCCGCCGTGGTGCTCACCGCCATTCCTGTCACCCTGGCGCTCACGCTGTTCGTGTTCTATCTCTACGGCTACACGCTGAACCGCATCACGCTGTTCGCGCTCATCTTCTCCATCGGCATCCTCGTGGACGATGCGATCGTCGTCGTCGAGAACATCGTGCGGCACGCGCGCATCGCGCGGGCGTGCGACCGGGACTCGCTGACGCTGTGCGGCGTGCTCGCCGTCGACGAAGTGGGCAACCCGACGATTCTGGCCACGCTCACGGTTGTCGGCGCGATTCTGCCGATGGCGTTCGTCGGCGGCCTGATGGGCCCGTATATGCGTCCGATTCCGATCGGCGCGTCCGCGGCGATGGTCTTCTCGCTGCTGGTCGCGTTCATCGTGACGCCATGGGCGGCCGTGCGTCTGCTCAGCCGGGGGGCTCCGCATGAAGAAGTCGCGGAAGATCGCCTGACGCTGGCGTATCGGCGGCTGATGGGGGCAATTATCGGACGCGCGCGCGCGCGCCTGTTGTTCTTCGCCGGGGTCGTCCTCCTGCTGCTTGCCGCTGTCGTGCTCGTGCCGCTGCAGATCGTGACCGTCAAGATGCTGCCGTTCGACAACAAGAACGAGTTTCAGGTGATGGTGCGGCTGCCCGAGGGGACGGCGCTCGAGGAAACGGCCAGAGTGACGAGCGCGCTCGCCGCGCGGGTGATTCAGGATCCGGCCGTGGTCAACGTGCAGACCTACGTCGGCACGTCCGCGCCGTACAACTTCAACGGCCTCGTGCGCCATTACTTCCTGAGGCGCGCGCCCAACCTTGCGGACCTGCAGGTGAATCTCACGGCGAAGGACGAGCGGAGCGAGCAGAGCCACGCCATCGCGCGGCGCGTGCGTGAGGCGCTCGGTCCGCTGGCCACCGCGCTGGGCGCGACGATTCAGGTTGCCGAGGTGCCGCCGGGACCGCCGGTGCTGCAGACGCTCGTCGCCGAAGTGTACGGACCGGACCACGATCGCCGTCTCGAGGTCGCGCGCAAGGTGCGTCAGGTGTTCGAAGAAACGCCTGGCGTCGTCGACGTCGACTGGTACGTCGAGGAAGAACAGCCCAAGTGGCAACTGCAGGTGGACGAGGAGAAGACGTCCGCCGCCGGGTTGCCCTCGTCCGCCGTGGCCGCGGTCGTCCGCATGGCCGGCGCCGGCGAGCCCGTGGGTCTTCTCCATGACGAACACGCGCGCGAACCGGTGCCGATCGTGCTGCGGCTCGATCGGCAAAGCCGCGGCTCGCTCGATGCGGTGCGCGCGGTGCGGCTCGAAGGGCGAGAGCCGGTGGCCGTTGGAGAGCTCACGCGGTCGACCCTCGGGCGCGAGTCGCGCAGCGTGTATCACAAGAACCTGCAGCCGGTCACCTACGTGACGGGCGACATCGCCGGCGCGGCCGAGAGCCCGGTGTACTCGATCCTGCAGATGAATCGCACACTCGAATCGATCGTGCTGCCTGAAGGATACGCATTCGAGATCTTCAACGCGACGCAGCCGTTCGACACCACTCGGTACGCGATGAAGTGGGATGGCGAATGGCACATCAGCTACGAGGTGTTCCGCGATCTCGGAATCGCGTTTGCCGCCGTGCTGCTGCTGATTTACGTGCTCGTCGTCGGGTGGTTCCAGTCGTTCGTGACGCCGCTCATCATCATGGCCGCCATCCCGTTCTCGCTCGTCGGCATTCTGCCCGCGCACGCGGCGATGGGCGCGTTCTTCACGGCGACGTCGATGATCGGGTTCATCGCCGGCGCGGGCATCGTCGTGCGCAATTCCATCATCCTCGTCGACTTCATCGAGCTTCGGGTGCGCGACGGCATGCCGCTCGATCGCGCCGTCATCGACGCGGGCGCCGTGCGGTTCCGCCCGATGGCGCTGACCGCGGCTGCGGTCATCGTGGGGGCCGGCGTCATCCTGTTCGATCCGATTTTCCAGGGCCTGGCGATCTCGCTGATGGCCGGAGAAGTCGCGTCGCTGCTGCTGTCGCGGATGGCCGTGCCGGTCATGTACTTCGTGATGAACCGGAACAACGCGGTTGGTGGTTAGTGGTTGGTGGTCCGTAGGCCGGGTCTTGCTTTGTAGACCCGGCAATTCAGGGAGGTTGTTATGCGAGTGGAACCGATGCTGCGCTTAATCGCCGGCGCGTTCGTTGCGGCGAGCGTGCTGCTGGGGATGTACGTCCATCCGTACTTTTACTGGTTCACGCTCTTCGTCGGGCTGAATCTCTTCCAGTCGGCCTTCAGCGGCTGGTGCCCGATGATGGCGATTCTGCGAAAGACAGGGGTGCCCGGCTAATGACGCGCCGCGAATTGTTGCGTCTCATGGGCGTCGGTGCCGTCACCGGGACAACCGGACGGCTCTGTTTCGGCCAGTCATCGTCATTCATCCCGGACGTGGAGCTGGCGCTGCGCGCCGGCCCCGGCGACGCGCGCATCCTTCCCGGTGCCGCGACGCGCGTGTGGAGGTTCACGGGAGAGGTGCTGAAAGGGCCGCCGCAGTCGCTCGAGGTGATCCCCGACTCCTATCTGGGGCCGATCGTGCGGCTGCAGACGGGACAGAAGGTGCGCATCCGGTTCACGAACGCGCTCCCGGAGCCGTCTATCGTCCACTGGCACGGCATGGACATGCCTTCGGCGATGGACGGCCATCCGCATTCGGCGATCGATCCCGCGCACGAGTTCATCTACGAATTCGAGGTGACGAACCGGGCGGGCACCTACTGGTATCACCCGCATCCGCACAGTCGCACTGGACCGCAGGTCTACAACGGCCTCGCGGGTCTGCTGCTCGTATCCGACGCCGGGGAACGCGCACTGAATCTGCCGAGTGGCCCGGAGGAGATCGTCTGCGTGCTCCAGGATCGGAGCTTCGACGCGGACAACCAGTTGAGGTACGTCTCGGGCGGGATGATGGAGCACGTCCAGGGGTTCCTTGGGGACCGGATGCTGGTCAACGGTAGCGAGCGTCCATCATTCGCGCTCGCCACGCGGGCGTATCGCTTCCGTTTCTTGAACGGATCCAATGCGCGCATCTATAAGCTCGAATGGAGCGACGGCACCCCGCTCACGGTGATTGGAACAGACGGGGGGCTGCTTCAGCGCCCGATTGAGCAACCCTACCTGACGCTCGCTCCCGGACAGCGTGCCGATGTGATTCTCGATCTGAGCCGCCGTGACGTGGGCATTTCGTTCGAGCTGAGAAGCGCGCCATATTCATCCAATGCCGTCGACGCGATGGACATGATGGGGATGGGTATGGGTCGAGGCATGGGCATGGGCCGCGGCATGGGCCGTGGCATGGGCGGCGGTATGGGGATGCCACAGGCGTCGTTGCCAAATGGCTCGTTGCTGTCGCTGCTGACTGTGCGCGTCGATCGCCATGAAGAGTCCGCGTTTCAGATGCCGGAGCGGCTCTCGACGTTCGATTCGTCATGGGACGCCGAGCCGACCGTCGCACCCCGGCGCGTGACGCTGGGGTTTCAACAGGGACAGTGGCTGCTCGACGGCCGCATCTTCGACATGCACGACACGACGCCGGAAGAGACGGTCGTGGCGGGGTCGAGGCAAATCTGGGAGATCGTCAACGGCCAGGGGATGATGGGCATGCAGATGGCGCATCCCATTCACCTGCACGGGCGGCAATTTCGCGTCATGAGCCGCGAAGGGATGAGCACCGCGAGCGCCGTCGTCGCGCAGGGATTCGTGGATGCCGGCTGGCAGGATACGGTGTTGGTGCTGCCGGGGGAGACGGTGCGCATCAAGATTCCGTTCACGCGCCATCCCGGCTTGTATCTCTACCATTGCCACATCCTCGAGCACGAGGACATGGGGATGATGAGGAACTTCCGCGTCAACGTGACATGAAGTACGTCATCTTGACCACCAGCTGGCGGTTGCGCAGCTCAGCGCGTCCCAGTTCGTTCGCCTGCAACTCGTCGTAGGCGACATACAGGTCGCTGCCCGGACTGTAGATGAAGTTGTATCGCACGCTGGTGCTCAATTGACGGGTCAGCGAGTTATATTGCGACAGCGTGCGGAGCGTCATGCGTGGTGACAGCGCATAATCGATCCTGAAGGTACCCAGGTTGACGACGAAACTGCCCCACGGCAGGCCGACGTCGTTGCGCTGCAGCGAGAGCTCGGTCGATATTCGGCTCGACGCGCGCAGCCCCACGGTCGTGTCCATGTCTGTTCTCGTGCCGTCATAAAACGTCTGCGGCTTGTAGGTGACAGAGCCGTAGAGCCGGCGGGACGGATTGCTGCTGAACGAGAAATTCCATTCGCCGAACCGATACGTGCCCACTGGAATCGTGACCCGGTTCTGGAGCGTGAACGGGCGATCGATCTGTTCGAACCAGTTGTTGTACCAGACATTGATATACGCCCCATTGCTGAGGCGGGTGCCGAGCATGTTGTGGATGCGCCGGGTGAGCAGCCGGTTGTGCTGGTCGGTCGTATAGATCACGTTGATCATCGGATCCATCACCCGGATCCAGTTCCCGGGACGTGGGTTTCGCTCGAGATGCACCTTCGTCGTCCGGATGCCCGTTCGCGGCACGAAGCCCACTTCGGCGTTGAAGTTGTCCTGGATATTCGTGTACTCCGCGAAGGTATTCCACCTGGTGTTCAGCAGCAGGGCGCGCGTATGAAACGCCATCTGCCCGTCGCTCTTGCCCGGCGAGGAGGTCCGGGCGAGAAAGGTGTGAAAGCTGAGACCGGTGGTCGGCGCCAGCACGGAGTCGACCACGAACGTTCTGTTGAAGTGCGGGTCGTTGGTCGCCTCTTTGTTGATGACCATGCCGCCCAGCTTCGACCGCCCGAACAGATCTTTGCTGTAGCGCGCCACCATGAAGTTCTCGCCAGCCCGGTCGAACGCCGAGGCGGTCTGAATGTTCATGACCGCGAGGTTGTTCCCGGCGACTTTGCCAGACAGGCGCGCGCCGCCGATGATCGGGATGGGCTGTCCGCTGTCCGAGAGTCCGATTCGCCGGCTGAAGAACAGGTCCATCAAGCGGTCCGTGCCCTGATTGCTGATCGTGAACTGACCGGAATTCTCGAGGAAGAAGTCTCGTTTCTCCGGAAAGAACAGCGGGAACCGCGTGAGGTTCACCTGCTGCTCGTCGACTTCCGACTGCGCGAAGTCGGTGTTCACCGTCACGTCCAGCGCGAGCCCCGATCCCAGGCCGTACTTCATATCGAGGCCGATGTCGCCGAGGACGTCGCGTCGAACGGCCGCGCCCGCGCGGTCCCGCCGTCCCCCTGCGACGACAAACGGCTTGACCCGCAGATCGAGGCCGCGCGTCAGGTTCCGCAGGCCAGACAGGGTGCCGGCCAGGCTCACTTGCGTCAGGCCGTATGGCTTCGGGATGGGGGCCCAGAACACCTGTTCGTTTTTCCGGCGGATGTTCCGCATGAAGTTGATGCCCCAGAGTTGCGACTCCACGTCGGGAGAGCGAAGCGTGACCGTCGGAATCATGATCTCGGCGGTCCAGCCATCGCTGGTGCGCCGGGCGGCCGCCGACCACACACCATTCCAGTCGCGGTTGATATTCGATGCGGCGCCACGGGCGTTTCCGCCTCCCTCCTCGAATACCTGCTGCTCGAGCTTCGCGCCAAGGGGATTGGTGACGAACATATAGCCTGATCGCGAATCGCGGAACGTATCGAAGATGACTTGGAAATTGTCCTCATCGAGCATGCGAGGCGAATCGCGCCGCATCTCGGTCGCGATAACCCCCGCAGGATTCGAATCGTACGCATGCACGCCGATGTACAGAGCCTGCGAGTCGTAGAGCAGCCGCACCTCTGTCCGTTCGGTGGCCGGTTCCCCCTCCGCGGGCTCCTGTTGCGTGAAGGTCTCGATCAGCGCCGCAGTCCGCCAGACCGCTTCGTCGAGCGCACCATCGATGAGCGGGGCTTGAGCCGCGCGTGCGGGCTCCACCCGATATTGCTCGCGGCCGCCCGCGTCATGCTGGTGCACCTGCGCCCACAGCGGCGCGGCGACAAGGGCCATGGCCGCGGCGATCGACAGCTGGGAATAGACGACGCCTTGAGAGACGAACACGTAGTGGGCCCCCATCTCGACACATTTCCCGCGGGTCCGGCCCGCCGGCATCCAGTGTATAACTAGAGCATCTTGACAGGAACACGAACGGCACAGTGCCTGATGGCGGCGTGTCTCCTCGCGGCCGCCGCGGCCCAGGCGCAGCCCATCACGCCCGCCGGCAAGCCGAAGGTGACCCAGGTTTCCACGGATCATCTTAAGATACGCTATGCCAACGAGCTGGTGCGGAAGACGGACGGCGCTCTCTCGTTTGTCGTCGAGATCGAGCCTCGTCCGGGTATTCATGTGTACGCGCCGGGCGCCGACGACTACCGGGTCATCACCCTCGAGATTGACGAGCAGTCAGCCCTGCGGCTGCGGCCGCTTCAGTACCCGGCGTCGGAGGTCTATCATTTTCTGCCTCTCAATGAGAGGATTCCCGTGTATCTGAAGCCGTTTGCGCTGAGCATCGATGCGGAAGCGCAGAAGCCGCGCAAGGCGCTCTCTGTCACGGGCCGTCTCGAGTACCAGGCGTGCGACGACAAGGTGTGCTTTGCGCCGGTTACGGTTCCGCTGGCCTGGACCGTACGGTAAGGAGAGCTGTCATGCGCCGTCTATGGATCGCCGGTATGTTGCTCGCGGCGCTCGTCGTCTCGTCGACGACAATCCTCGCGCAGACGACGATCGTGCGCGACGTGCGGGTGGCGGTTGGCTGCACGAGCTGGCCCTGTTCGCCGAGAGCTGATTTCAGCGGCGGTGAAGCGATTCTCGATAAGTATCGGGCGGCGAGCGGCGACACGTCGGAGGCCATCGAAGCGCTGTCGTGGCTCGGTCGCGCGGCGCTTGCGGCCAAACGGCTCGACCGTGCATACGCCTACGCGTCCGACGCCTACGACCTCGCAGCGCCGCGAGCGAAGGCACGGGGACTCGCAGGCGACATCAGCCTCGAAAACGCGCTCGGCGCCGCGATAGAAGTGCAGGCGCATGTGAGAGCCGGGCAGGGCCGCCGCTCGGACGCCGTGTACTTTCTGCGGCGCGAGCTCGACACCTATCGCAACGGTCCGCTGCACATGCGGATTCAGAAGAACATCAATCTGCTGAGCCTCGAAGGCCAGCCGGCGCCTGCGTTGGAGCTGGGCACCGATCTGGGGAGGCCGACGCCGACCTTGGCATCGCTCAAGGGAAAAGTTGTCGTACTGTTTTTCTGGGCCCATTGGTGCGGGGACTGCAAAGCCCAGGGGCCAATCCTGTCGGCGTTTCTCGAGCGTCACCGCGCCGACGGGCTGACCATCGTCGCGCCGACGCAGCGGTATGGCTACGTCGCAAAGCGCGCGCCGGCGGTGCCGGCCGCCGAGCTCGAGTACATCCGTCAGGTGCGCGACGAATATTACGCCTTCCTGCGCGACGAAGCCGTGCCGGTAAGCGAAGTCAACCACAAGCTGTACGGCGTGTCGACGACACCGACGCTGGTGGTGCTCGACCGGCAGGGGATGGTGCGGCTGTACCACCCCGGCACGATGACGGCGAGCGAGTTCGAAGCGGTCATCCAGCCGCTGCTGGCCGCTCGACGGGCAGATTAATCGGCGTGTCTTTCTTCTGGGAGAAGCGATGAAGCGATTCGGTGTGGCCTGCAGCCTGACCCTGATGTCCCTGTTCTTGTGTGCGACGCCGGCGGCATCCCAGCAGAGCCGGTGTGCAGACTGCCACTTCTCCAGGCCCGACGCTCCCGCGCCCGATCATTTCTCGGACTGGGACCGTTCGGCTCACAGCAGCAACAACGTCGGCTGTGAGAAGTGCCACGGCGGCGACGCGACGACGTTCGAGCCATTCCTCGCACACCGCGGCATTCTCAACAGCATGAATCCCGCGAGCCCGGTCAACCGCCGGAATCTCTCGGCGACGTGCGGCGCCTGCCACGCCGGTCCGTTCGTGGGATTTCAGAAGAGCCAACACTTCGCGCTTCTGGAAAAAGGTGACCGCCGTGTTCCCGTGTGTTCGACGTGTCACGGCGCGGCTGGGTTTCGCCGACCGTCGGCCCGAACGATCGAAACGCAGTGCCGTCAGTGTCATGGTCCGAGCGGAATCGCGCCAAGTCCAGAGCGCGCCGAAGCTGCCCGAACGTTGTACGAAGCGCTGAACGAATCCCGCGATGTGATGAAGTCCGTACGGTCCATGGTGAACCGTGTCAACGACAAGGCGCGACGAGCCCAGCTTGACGCGGCGTACCAGCAGGCCGAGGTCCCGTTGATTGAGGCGGTGCAGGCGGGACACCAGTTCGTGTATAACGACCTCAAGGAGCGCCTTTCCGTGGCGCGCCAACGGATCGAGGCGTTGCTCGGGCAGCTCGTCAATCCAAGGCCGTGATTTCCAGTCGTCACCCCCCGTGCACGAGCGAGTAGCCGCGCTCCTGCGCGCGGTTGACGGCGACGACGCCGGCCGGGACCATGTGCGCGTTGCCCATGAGATTCGCCACCAGTTCCTTGTAGACGCTGTCGGTATCGGGGCCGCCGGCCTTCGCGATGATGCCGGCGTGGTTGCGCGTCGCCATCTGGCACACGGCCAGGTGCACACCGCGATTGATCAGGCCGTCGATCCGCGCGCGATGCACGTTGACCGTGGGCGCCTGTTTGGTCTTCGGATCCAGGACGCCGGCCCGCTGCGCCAGCAACGCGCCGTGCTTCGTCCACATTGCGTCGGTGTAGGCAAATGCCGTCGAGCTGTGGCGCGCCACGATGACGACGGCCAGGTCGGCGTCGTTCAGTCCGTAGCCGCTCTTGTTCGCGTTGAAATAGTTGGTCGCGAAGGACAATGCCTCGGCGAACCCTTCGGGGCTCGTGGTGTCGAACACCAACCGATGCACGCCGGGAATCCGATCGAGCCAGTCATCCTCGGCGTGACGGCGCGCGTGCCACTCGGACGATGTCGCTGACTGCGCGGCGGCGCGTCCCTCGGCGAGCACCGTCAGGCCGGCGGCCGTTACACCCGTTCCAAGCCGGGAGAGAAACAGGCGGCGGGCGTGGCGCTTGTCCTTCTTCATATGTCCGCGCATGGTATGCTGCGCCGCGCCGCCAGTCAACGCGTCATGAGAGCGACCTTCCGCCTGCTCATCCCCGTCGCCGTCATCGCGTGCCTCGCGTCCTGTGCGCGTGCGACGGAGGGCGTTCGTCCGGGCATCATCGTCGCGGGCCCGCTGATTTCGTCACGCACGACGATGGTGACCGCCTGGGAATTTCCGAGAAATCCGCTGACGGATCCTGGGCTGGATGATTCGCGCCTCTCCAACGAGATTCGACTCGGCTTCCGGATCTTCACGAACACGCGCGTCGAGGCCGCCCGGTTCACGCCCAGCCGGATGTCGTGCAACAACTGTCATCTGAACGGCGGTCAGCGTGAAAAATCGCTTCCGCTGGTCGGTATCACGGGCATGTTTCCGGAATACAACCGGCGCTCCGGACGGTTGTTCAGCCTCAACGATCGCATCGTCGATTGCTTCCTGCGCAGCCAGAACGCGACGGGAAACCCGCACGCAGGGGAAGAGCTCCCTTCCTTGACGGCTAAGGAAGTGCTCGCGCTCTCTGCCTATCTCACGTGGTTGTCGCAGGGATTCGAGGTGGGCAAGAATCCGCCGTGGCGCGGCCAGAATGCGATTCCGGCGGCGAAGCTGATTCCTATCCAGTCGTTGGAGCCTGCGAAGGGAGAAGCGATCTTCAAGGAGCGATGTACCACGTGCCACGGTGTGGACGGGCAGGGGGTCGCCGTTGGCGACAAGAAACCTGGGCCGCTGTGGGGGCCCGATTCCTGGAATGACGGCGCCGGGGCGGCTCGCGTCTATACGCTCGCCGGCATCATCCGTTACTCGATGCCGTACCTCGATCCCGGAAGTGTGAGCGACGAAGACGCCCAGCATCTGGCGGCCTTCGTTAATTCACGGCCGCGGCCCGCGTTTCCCTTCAAGGACAACGACTACCGCACGGAGAAACTGCCCGCCGACAGCGTGTATTACGCGCGGCGGGTACAGTAATGCGGTTAGTGGTTGGTGGTTGGTGGTTGGTGGCTAAATTTAGTGGTTACGATTGGTCCCACCCTTCCGGCTGCAGTGACTCAATCAAACCGTTGAGCATTCGCCCGATGCGATCGATCCGTTGTTGGATCACGCTGCGGTCTGCCTTCGTGCAGAATGCCAGCCGCATCGCCAGTTCCAGCTGAACATCTACTTCACCCTGGGACCCTAGCGCGATATCGAGATGATTCAGGAACGCCTTTCGTCGCTTCCGCCGCGCCCCTTCGCCGATGTTCGACGGGATAGAAACGGCCGACCGGCGCAATTGGGATGTCAGGCCGAAGCGTTCCTCTGAGGGGAAACGCTTCGACACGGCATAGATCTCTTCTACGAGGGTCATCGATTCCTGCCACACCTCGAGATCGCGAAAGGAGCTGGTTGCCCTCATGGCCTGTCCTTTTGCACGTCCCATTCCGCACAAAGGTATGGAGAATCTTAACGTTCAGATAGGAGGTGCGCAGAATCTGCGTACTTCGGAACGCGGAATGTGCATTGTCGCGAAAGTGCTTCGGACTGAATGCGTGGGCGCAGCGGCTCTCAACCAACCACCAACCACTAACCACTAACCACCCACCTTGCGAAACAGCACCAGATACAGCGACGCCGGCTGGCTGTTGGCGTTCCACGTTGGACGCGTTTCGACGTGCGTGAGTGCGGCGCCGACTTCGCGCTCGACGACTTCGGGAGGCACGCCGTGCCCGCGACGATCGGCCGGCACGCCCGCGGGCACTTCGCTGTTCTGGCGCGGCGGGAAGTCGATGACGGCTAACCGTCCACCGGGCTTCAGCGCGCCCGCAAGGCTCTTGACGATGGCGGCGGGTTCGGTCAGATGGTGGTACGCGTCGCGAATCAAGACGGCGTCGCAGCAGCCCTGCGGGAGGTTCGTCGTCGCCAGCGCCCCTTCGATCACCGTCACGTTGGTGAGACCTTCGCGCTGCACCGCATCGCGCAATGCGGCGAGCTGGGCCGCGCCGATGTCGGTCGCATACACGCGGCCCGAGGGCCCGACCGCCCGCGAGAACCGTATCGTCCAGGCGCCGAACCCGGCGCCGACGTCAGCGACCGTCATGCCCGGCTTCAGCTCGAAGAGCTTGGCCAGCTCGGGCACCTCCATCTCGGCCGCTTTGTGCTGTCCTTCCGTCAGGCCCGTCTGTTGCGCGGCCAGCGAGGTGAAGAGCAGAAGCGCGAAACCGATCGTACCAAGAACACGTCGCATGGTGACCTCCGAATTTACGCAAGTTCAAATACGATGAAGTACTGATACGGCAGCAACGTGTGTTCTTCACGAACCCTGAGGCCGTGTCCCTGCATCTGCTTCACGAGGTCTTCCCGCGCAATCTTCATGGCGGCTGGTGGCCCGACCGGCAAGTCCCGCTTGTGGAAATCGATCATCACGATCTGTCCGCCGGGCTTGAGCGTCTTCTTCATCAACGCGAGGTAGCCGGCCTGGTCCTCGATGTGATGCCACACATTGACGAACAGGAAGCGATCGACCGGGCGGGGCAGTAAGGGATTGTTCGGCGACGCGAGGATCGTCGAGATGTTCGGCAGCCCCGCCTCGTGAATGCGCTCGTTCATCCGGCGAATCATGTCGGGGCTGATGTCGACGGCGTACACGTGGCCGGTGGGCCCGACGTGGTGCGCAAGGCGCAAGGAGAAGTAGCCGGACCCCGCGCCGATGTCCGCCACGACCTCGCCCGATCGAAGCCGGAGCGCGTCGATCACCTCATGTGGCTTCTGATACGCGTCCCGTTTCGGGTCTTCGAGCGCGGCCATGTAGGCGGCCGGATCGCCATGGAGGCGATGCATGTCGTGCTGATCCTTCGGTGCCTGGCCGGCAGCAGGTCCGCCGGCTTGAACGACGATCGCCAGGACGAGAACCGAACGCCACTGTGGTCGCATCATGACGCTGATTCTATCTGATGGCGCGCTCACGAAGTTGTCCTTTGCGTTCGGGTGTCAGCCCCGCCAGCTTTGCAGCATGAGCATGTAGTTCGCCCGTTCGTACGCGTCGGGGTCGGGAACCTTGAAGAGGCTCATGTTGCCCCGCATCTCGGCGAGCGAATCCCACTCCTGTTCCTGCATCCATGCCGCGAGGTCGTCCAGCACGGTTCGAAGGTGCACGGGCCCGTGCATCAGCAGCGCCGAGACCATCTGCGTGACATGTGCACCGGCCATCGTGGCCTTGACGACGTCGAGCGCGGTGTGCACGCCGCCAGTGACCGCAAGCGACGCCTGGACGCGACCGGAGAGGATGGCCATCCAGTGCAGGCGAAGGCGCAACTCCGACGAATCCGAGAGGTGCAGCGTGCGCGTCGCGGCCAGTGCCTCGGCGTCGATGTCCGGCTGGTAGAAACGGTTGAAGAGCACCAACCCATCGGCGCCGGCCCGATCGATCTCCCTGGCGAGGTTGGCGAGCGCGGCATAGAACGGAGACAGTTTGACGGCCACGGGGATGCTTACCGATTTCTTCACCTCGCGCACGATTTCAATAGCCTGGCCCTCGATTTCTGCGCTGGTCGTCTCCGGGTCGGTCGCGATGCGATAGAGGTTCAGCTCCAGCGCGTCCGCGCCGGCTTGCGCCATCCGGCGGGCGTAGTCGATCCAGCCGCCCGGGGTCGCGCCGTTCAGCGACGCGATGACCGGAATCCGTACGGCATCCTTCGCTCGTCGTATGTGCTCCAGGTACTGGTGGGGGCCCAGCGCGAAGGCATGGGGGCTGGGAAAGAAACTTGGCGCCTCAGCGTACGATTCTCCGTGACGCTCCAGATTGAAGTACTCCGTCATCTGCTCCGCAGTGATCTGCTCTTCGAAGAGCGATCGCAGGACGATGGCCGCGGCGCCTGCGTCTTCGAGGCGTTTGACGCCGTCGATGTCATCGGACAGCGGTGACGCTCCCGCCACCAGCGGGTGGGGAAGCGTCATCCCGAGATATTTCGTGCTGAGGTCCATGATTACTCCACCCCTTCCGGTGCGGCCGGAGTCGGCCTGTCGTCGGTCGTCACCTCGAGCTGTGGCACGGTGATGCCGGCGAGCTGCTGGTAAATCGCGTAGCGCTGGAGAGCCGCCTCTTGCGCGTCCTTCAGGAACCCTTTGAAGCGGACGGGGTCGGTGCGCTCGACCACCCGAAACCGCGACTCGTTCCGCATGTACTCGGCGACAAGCGGCTTCGGGGGGCCATAGTCGAGGTGCATCGGCGGCTCTCCCCTGGCGATGCGTCTCGGGTCGAAGCGGTAGAGCGGCCACACACCCGAGTCGACCGCCAGCTTCTGCTGGGTTGCGCCGTTCGCCATGTCGTAGCCGTGCGCGATGCAGTGGCTGTAAGCAATGATGAGCGACGTCCCCGGGTACGCTTCGGCTTCGAGAAACGCCTGGACGGTCTGGCTCATCTTTGCGCCGAAGGCCACCCTCGCCACGTAGACGTTGCCGTACATGTTGGCGAGGAGACCGAGGTCCTTCTTCGGGGTCGTCTTGCCGGCCGACGCGAACTTGGCCACCGCGCCGAGCGGCGTCGCCTTCGATTGCTGGCCGCCCGTATTCGAGTAGACCTCGGTGTCGAGCACGAGGATGTTCACGTCACGCTGGCTGGCCAGGATGTGGTCGAGGCCGCCGTACCCGATGTCGTACGCCCACCCATCGCCCCCCACCAGCCAGATGCTCTTCTTCACGAGGTAATCGGCGAGCGCTTCCAGGCGGCGCGCCTCGGCCGTGGCAAGAGGCGCGAGCACCTGTCGCAGCGCCCGCACCCGCTCGCGCTGCGATCGGATCACCGCCTCCGTCGACTGGTCGGCGTCGAGCAGTTCGCTGGCGAGCCGCTCGCCAATCGTCCCGGCCATGTGGGTCACCAGCGCGCGCGCCGCGCGTGTATGGCTGTCGACGCCGAGGCGCATTCCGAGGCCGAATTCCGCGTTGTCTTCGAACAGCGAGTTCGACCACGCCGGCCCGCGCCCGTCGCGGTTCGTCGTAAACGGCGTGGTCGGCAGGTTGCCGCCGTAGATCGACGAGCAGCCCGTGGCGTTCGCCACGAGGGCACGGTCGCCAAAGAGCTGGGTGAGCAGCTTGATGTACGGCGTTTCACCGCACCCCGCGCACGCCCCCGAGTACTCGAACAACGGCTCGAGGAACTGCGACGACTTGAGGTCGACTTTCGGCAGATCGACGCGCGCGGTGTCTGGCAGGTCGAGAAAGAACGCGTAGTTCTCGCGCTCGGCGTCGCGGAGCGGCGCCTGCGGATGCATGTCAATCGCCTTGTGCCGGGGGTTCGTTCGATCCTTGGCGGGGCAGACGTTCACGCACAGATTGCAACCCGTGCAGTCTTCTGGCGCCACCTGAATCGTGTACGCCCGCCCCTTGAACTCGAGTCCCTTGTAGGGCACCGACTTGAACGTCGGCGGCGCGCCAGCGAGCGGGCCATCTTCGTACACCTTGGCGCGGATAGCGGCATGCGGACACACCAGTACACATTGATTGCACTGAATGCAGATGCCCGCATCCCATACCGGAATCTCGAGCGCGAGATTCCGCTTCTCCCACTTCGCCGTGCCGACCGGCCACGTGCCATCTACCGGAAACACGCTGACCGGCAGCAGGTCTCCCTTGCCGGCCAGGAGCACGGCCGTTATCCGCTGGACGAACTCGGGCGCCAGGGCCGACACCATCGGCGGACGCCCGTGCGTCGCGGTGACGGTCGCCGGCACCGTCACTTCCTGCAAACGGGCCAGCGTGGCATCGACAGCCTCGAAATTGCGCTTCACGACTTCCGCGCCGCGCTTGCTGTACGTCTTCTCGATCGCGTGCTTGATCTGCGAGATCGCCTCCGCTCGCGGCAGAACGCCGGAGATTGCGAAGAAGCAGGTTTGCATGATCGTGTTGATCCGCCCGCCCATGCCTGTTTCGCGCGCCACGGCAGACGCATCGATCGTGTAGAAGCGAATCCGCTTGTCGATCAGCTGCTCCTGCACCTCGCGCGGCAGTTCTTCCCAGACGTCGTCGGCCGCATAGGGCGCGTTGAGCAGAAAGACCGCCCCCTCCACCGCGTGCTCGAGCACGTCGACACGTTCGAGGAACTCGAATTGGTGGCACGCGACGAACCGGGCCTTCGAGATCAAGTAGGCCGACCGGATCGGACGAGGGCTCGTGCGCAGGTGGGACACCGTCGTCGCGCCCGCCTTCTTGGAGTCGTAGACGAAGTAGCCCTGCACGTGCAGGTCGGTCTCTTCCCCGATGATCTTGATCGAGTTCTTGTTGGCGCCCACCGTGCCGTCGGCGCCGAGGCCGTAGAACAGGGCGGTCGTGACGTCAGCAGGCTCCGTATGGAACGCGGCGTCGTAGGCGAGCGACGTGTGGGTGACGTCGTCCATGATGCCGACGGTGAAATGATTCCTGGGACGAGGCTCGGCGAGCGTGTCGAAGATCGCCTGCACCATGGCGGGGGTGAACTCTTTGGATGACAGGCCGTAGCGGCCACCGACGACGACCGGTTCGGCCGCAAAGGAGGACGCACCTTCCGCGCGCGCCTCGGCGAGGGCGGTGACGACGTCCTGATACAGCGGCTCGCCAAGCGCGCCCGGCTCCTTGGTGCGGTCCATGACCGCGATCGCCCGAACCGATCGGGGCAGCTCGCGCAGGAACGCCGCGATCGAGAACGGCCGGAACAGGTGTACTTTCAGCACGCCGACCTTCTCGCCTCGTGAAGCGAGGTAATCGACCGTTTCGTGCACGGTGTCGGCGCCAGATCCCATGATGACGATCACCCGCTCGGCCATGGGATCGCCCGCGTAGGCGAACAAGCCGTACCGCCGGCCGGTGAGCGCCGCAAACCGCGCCATCAGCTTCTCGACGATGTCCGGACAGGCGCGATAGAAGAGGTTGGCCGCTTCGCGCGCCTGGAAGAACGTATCGGGGTTTTGTGCCGTCCCCCGCAGCACGGGATGGTCTGGCGTGAGCGCGCGCCGGCGATGGGCCGCCACCTGGTCTTCCGACAGCAGCGCCCTCAGGTCGTCGTCGGTGAGCTCTTCAATTTTCGAGACCTCGTGCGATGTTCGAAAGCCGTCGAAGAAGTGCATGAACGGGACGCGCGACTCGAGGGTCGCCGCGTGGGCGATGGCCGCGAAGTCGTGCGCCTCTTGCACGCACGAGGCACTCAGCATGGCGAAGCCGGTGGTCCGGCAGGCCATGACGTCGGAGTGATCGCCGAAAATGGACAAGGCGTGGGTGGCGATGGTGCGCGCCGCGACGTGCATCGTGAAGGGCGTCAACTCTCCCGCGATCTTGAACATGTTCGGAATCATCAGCAGCAGCCCCTGCGACGCAGTGAAGGTCGTCGACAGGGCGCCGGCCTGCAGCGCGCCGTGCACGGCTCCCGCGGCTCCGGCCTCGGACTGCATCTCGACGACCTCCGGGATGTTGCCCCAGAGGTTCCGCCGGCCCTGATTCGACCATTCGTCGGCGAGCTCGCCCATCGCCGACGAGGGCGTGATGGGATAAATCGCGATCACTTCGCTCACGCGGTGCGCGACAGACGCCGCCGCTTCGTTGCCGTCCACCGTCATCGTACGCCGATCGGTCATCTCTTTCTCCTTGAACACGAAGCGCTACTCCAAGCCGGGTCGATATCTCGACGTTCGTCGTGTGGCTGTTCCAAAT